>JAEYPY010000156.1 GCA_023410295.1 Pseudomonadota bacterium
GGCCGGTGCCGACGACGCGTCAGGCTGCGCGGACCCCGCCGCCGGCACCTGCGGCCAGCGCCGCGGCACCGAGTGCCGGCTATGTCGCCGTTCTGGTCTCGCGCACGTCGCACATGGATGCGCTGAAATCACTGGCGGACATCCAGCAGAAGCATCCGGGCATTCTGCAAGGCCGTGCCGCGGACGTTCGCGAAGCCAATCTCGGCGAGAAGGGTATGTGGTACCGCGTGGTCGTCGGACCGCCCGGTTCGCGGGAGACGGCGAATTCCGTCTGCAGCCGCCTGAAGTCCGAGGGCCACAGCGGCTGCTGGATCATGTCTTATTGATCTTTGCCGCGGGCTGCTGCGAAGAGGTGCTTCGCAACTGCTCTGCGGTGCCTAGCCCGTGGCGGCAAGTGCGACAGGGCAGCATCTGGCGGGGCCGGCTGCTTTTCCTTAGGACGGCCTACCGGCCGGCGCGTGGTCGCGCGCTCATGAAGTAGCGAGTCTTTGTCTTGTCGCGGGCGCTGGGAAGGATTGCTTCGCGACCGCTCCGCGGCGCTTGTTCGCGGCGGCCATGGCGATAGGTTAGGATTTCACTGCGAGCGCGACAGGCCCCTTCTCCCCGCATAGGACGGGGAGAGGGAATACTGGAACCCTCGCGGCGAACACCTCATTTAAAAGCGGGGGGCCAGGGGTGTCGCCTGGTCGGGGTCACAGGGGCTAGCCCCTGTTCGCGCCAGGGGCGCGAGTGGGCCATCAGGAGTTCTCATGCGAAGCGCTTTCATCACGGGGCTTGCAGGACCGACGCTGCTCGACGCCGAGCGCTCGTTTCTCGCGTCGGCGCGGCCGGCCGGCGTGATCCTATTCGCGCGCAATTGCGTGGCGCATGACCAGATCCGCCGCCTCGTCGGTGATGCGCTCGATGCGATCGGCAACGCCGACACGCTGGTTCTGATCGATCAGGAAGGCGGCCGCGTGCAGCGCCTGCGTCCGCCGATCGGCCGGGCGCTACCGGCGGCAGCCGCATTCGGTGCACTTTACGCTGCCGATCCAGAAGATGCGCGCCGGCTTGCCTTTCTCGTAAGCCGGCAGAATGCGGCGGACTTGCGCGCCCTCGGCATCAACACGAACTGCGCCCCTGTTCTCGATGTGCCGGTTCCCGGCGCGCACGATGTCATCGGCAATCGAGCCTACGGCGCGACGGCGGATCAGGTGGCGGCGCTTGGCGCCGAGGTCGCAGCGGGGCTCATGGCGGGTGGCGTGCTCCCCGTGATGAAGCACATACCCGGACACGGCCGCGCCGGCGCCGACAGCCATCATGCCCTGCCGGTGGTGGCGACGCCCCGAGCCACGCTCGAAGCGACGGACTTCGCCCCGTTCCGTGCGCTGGCAGGCCTCCCGGCGGCCATGACGGCGCATGTGCTCTTCACGGATATCGATGGCGAGAACCCCGCCAGCACCTCGCCCGAGATCACCAGGGACATCATCCGCGGTGCGATCGGATTCGATGGCCTGCTCATGAGCGACGACCTGAGCATGAAGGCGCTCGGCGGCACGATCGGCGCGCGGGCCAGGGCGGTGCTGGCCGCAGGCTCGGATCTGGTGCTCCATTGCAATGGCAGCATGGCCGAAATGGAAGATGTCGCCGCAGAATGTCCAGAAGTATCAGGATCTTCGCGGCGGCGCTTGGCTACGGCCCTGGCTGCTCTGCAACACCATGAGCCCTTCGAGCCACAGCTCGCCGAGGCTGCCATTTCACGCGTGCTGTCCGTGACCGCATGAATCAGCTAAAGCTCCCTGTGGATAAGGGCTGGATAACCCAGCTTGCCCGCAAGGGTGTCAAACGACGGCCATGATGGACGGCGGCACGGGCGAAGCGAGTGCAAGCCCCGAGGAATGGGGCGATCCGGAACGCGGGGACATGCCCGCGCCCGGCGACGCATTCGTCGTCGATCTCGAAGGTTTCGAGGGACCGCTCGACTTGCTTCTCGCGCTCGCGCGGACGCAGAAGGTCGATCTCGCGCGCATCTCGATCGACACGCTGGTCAGCCAATACCTCGACTACATCCGCGAGGCGCAGAAACTCCGGCTCGAACTCGCCGCCGACTATCTCGTCATGGCGGCATGGCTCGCCTTCCTGAAGTCGCGCCTGCTCATTCCGCGGGATGACAAGGCCGATGACGGGCCTTCGGGCGAGGAGCTGGCCGCGCGCCTCGCCTTCCGTCTGATGCGTCTCGAAGCGATGCGCAACGCCGCCGCCCAGCTCCTGACGCGCAAGCGTCTCGATCGCGATATCTTCGCCCGTGGGATGCCCGAAGGCGTGAAAACGATCCGCACGCGCGAGCATTCGGCCGAGATTTACGACCTGCTCAAGGCCTACGCCGAGCAGCGCACGCGCACGACCGTCCGGCGCGCCCACGTCGTGAAGAAGCGGACGGTGTGGTCGATCAAGGATGCGCGCCAGCGCCTGGAAACGCTGATCGGGCGCTCCGCCGGTTCGTGGGTGCAGCTCGATTTCTTTCTCGAACAGTACCTGCCGTCGCCGGAGCTTGGCCGAACGGCGCTCGCAAGTTCTTTCGGTGCAACGCTCGAAATGGCACGCGAAGGTCATATCGAGATCCGGCAGGCCGGGCCGTTCGCGCCGCTCTATATCAGACGCAAGGAGGCCGGCGCGCAGTGGGAGCGCGTGAGCGCTGGAGGAACGAACGGCGCCAACTGATCATGTCGCGATCATGAAGGATCGCGGGAACAACGGGGGCGAGACATGGTTCCACCCAAACTGAGTATCGCACCGGACAGTGAGATGACGAGTAACGAGAAACGAGAGCCGGGTCCCGAAGTCTCCGAGATGCGCCCATCCGCATCGGAGCGCACCGGGCCGCCCTTGCGCCCGTTCCCGGCGAATATAGCAGCCCTTCCCTCAGCCGATCGGCGCGAGAAGCTGCGTGTGCTCGAGGCGCTGCTCTTTGCTGCTTCCGAGCCGCTCGACGTACAGCATCTCGCGAGCCACCTCGCCGAAGGCGACGATGTCAATGCGCTGCTGACGGAACTGCAGGGTTTCTATGCCTCGCGCGGCATCAATCTCGTGCGCGTTGCCGGCAAGTGGGCCTTCCGCACGGCTGAGGATCTTTCCTTCCTGCTGGAGCGCCACGCCAGGGAAGAGCGCAAGCTTTCCAAGGCGGCGCTGGAGACGCTCGCCATCATCGCGTATCACCAGCCGGTGACGCGCGCCGAGATCGAGGAGATTCGCGGCGTGCAGACATCCAAGGGCACGCTCGACGTGCTGCTGGAAACCGGATGGGTACGCCCGCGCGGCCGCCGTCGCGCACCCGGCAAGCCGATCACGTACGGCACGACCGAAACGTTCCTCAGCCACTTCAATCTCGACACGGTCAAGGATTTGCCCGGCCTCGCGGAGCTCAAGGGTGCCGGACTTCTCGATGCGAACCTGCCGCCCGACTTCAAAGTACCCGAGCCGACCGACGTTGCCGCCCTCATGCCGGACGAATTGCCGCTGGAGGACGATGCCGATGCGGCGCAGGAGGAACTCGACCTCGAC
>JAEYPY010000171.1 GCA_023410295.1 Pseudomonadota bacterium
TTGGAATCCCACATGCCGGCGAACATCGCGTCCTTGAGATAATCCGGGAGCCGCGCGGCGAGCGCCTTCTCGTTCGACACTGCGATGATCTGGCGGTCCTTGGCCATGTTGCGCAGCATGTCGGGATCGACGTCGCCGATGAGGTCCGAGCTCTCCTTCGCCATCAGATGATTGGCGACGCCGAAGAGCTGGAAGACGCCGGCATTGTTGAAGATCGTGCGCCAATCTTTCGGATAGAGCCGCTGCAGCTGCGACAGATCCTGGAAGAACGGCCACACCTGCAGACCGTAGCCGCGCAGGAGCGTCATCGACTGGCGCAGCGGGCCGAACTCGCCAAGCTGCGCGCATTCGTCGAGCAGGAAAAGAGTCGAGCGCTTCGGGCGGCGCTTACGGCCCATCACCGTTAGCATTAGCGCGCCAACCCACAGACGCAGCAGCGCGCCGTGGCTCTCCAGCTTGTCCGGCGGGATGACGATGTAGATCGTCATCGGATCGCCGCGGCGCACCGCGTCGAGCGAGATGGTCGACTTCGACAGCGAACGCAACGCGGAGTCGGAATTGACCACTTTGAGATAGCTCTGCGCAGTCGAGAGAATGCCGGAGCGCGTTTGCTCCGTGATCGGCAGGAAGCTCGAGATGTTCTGCTTCGAGAGCCGGTTGAGCTGCTCGTGGTTTTCCAGCAGCGCGGCGAGATTATAGACCGCGTCGTCGCTCATCAGAATTTCGCGCACGCGGCCGAAGTGGCGCTCGGCCTTCGGCGCCGTTTCGGCGACAGCGGCGATGACGCCCGCCATCAGCGAGCGGCCCCAATTGTCCCAGAACGGCTCCTTGTGGAAGCCGACATCGCCGGCGAGCAGCGAAGCCAGCATTTCGGCGTCCGCATCGAGCAGCGCGCCGGGGCGATTGAAGAGATCGAACGGATTGAGGCTGTCGGTCTTCTTGCCGATGGCGCCGAACGGATCGAGGAGGCGCACCTCCTGGCCCATCTCCTTCCGCCGCCGCGCGGTGACGTGCCAAGTCTCGCCCTTGGGGTCGATGACGATGACCGAGCCTTCAAAGCGCAGCAGGTTCGGGATGATGACGCCCCGGCCCTTGCCCGCGCCGGTCGGCGCGATGGTCACGAGGTGACGGTCTTCGCCATAGAGCAACGGCGTTTCGCCGTCTGTCACTTCAGCTGGGCGGGGTTCGCCGAAGCCCATCGGCGGCTTTTTGTCGTCCGTCTTCCAACCGAGCAGGAGGTCGGTGACCTCGGGGCGCGTCACCTGCCCCGAAGCCTCCGCGGGCTTCTTGCGGGAGCGGGTAGCGCGGGGCCGAGACATTCAAACACCTCCTTGCCGGCCGCTGGGGAGCGCGACCGTGACCCACCGGGTACCTTGCGATTCGGGGCCGGAGCCGCACCAGATTGCGGCGCTGGGGCGTCGAATTCGGGCGGGCCGGAGACGGAGCGCCTCCGCCCGTCCGCCCTTACAACACCCGGAAACGGCGCCCGGCGCAACGGCTTAGGGCCGTTGGGGGCAAGTTTCTCCAAACGAACGTCGCCGCCCCCTCAGGAGCCGGCGACGCTTTGTTTTTATTATCTTTAATTCCCCTGAACCCTGCCTATTCCGCAGGGACAGGCTTGGCGCCGCCGCGAGTTCCGACGTCCAGGACGTCCTTGTGGGCCAGTTTCCGGAGCCAGAACGAGGCCACCGCCAGCAGCACCCCGAGGCCAACCGCGCCCCAGCCTATGGTCTGGAAGACCTGGACGTAGGTCGCGAGCGCCGCGGCTGGATCGAGCACCTGGCCGCCGACGGTTTCGGCCGCCGTCAATTTGGCGATCTGCGCGCCCAAAGCCTGCGCCGCGGAGCTCGACAAGAACCAGGTCGCCATCATGGTCGAGACGATCGCCGCCGGCGCAAGCTTGGTCATCGCCGAAAGGCCGACCGGCGAGAGCATCAACTCCCCCGTGGTGTGCAGCATGTAGAGGATGATCAGGAAGACCAACGGCACGCGATAGTTCTCGTCCGCGAAGTTGGCGCCCCACACCAGCACGAGGAAGCCGGCGCCGACCTGGATCAGAGCGAGCGCGAACTTCATCGCGTCGTTGGGATCGGCCTTGCGCTTCTCCAGGAACGCCCAGACCGCCGCGAAGATCGGCGCGAACAGCAGGATGAAGCCGGCATTGAAGCTCTGCGTCTGGCCGGCGGTGACAGAGAAGAAGCCGTCATTCGGCAGCTGCGTGCTGCGTTCGGCGAACTGGTTGAGCGCGCTGCCGGCAAGTTCGAACAGCGTCCAGAACACCGTCGCCGCGGCGATCAGCACGAGCGCCAGGATGATGCGCTGCGACTCGATCGCGGTGCAGTTCTTGATCATGTAGAAAATGAAGTACGCGATCACGACGATCGCTGCGACGAGCAGCGCCCAGTTCACCACCGGCTCACGCTGCACCAGCCACCACGACACGCCCACCAGCGCAAAGCCGAAGAGATAGATGAGGTGCTCGCGGCTGATCGGGCCGATGAGGCCCTTGCGCAGCTTTTCCGGCTCGGGCGGCGCGCCGACATGGTCAGGCAATTGCGGCGGACCGGGCAGGAAGAAGAGGAGCCGGCGGCGCGTGAACACCAGAAAGCCGAGCAGCATGCCGATGCCGGCAAGGCCAAAGCCCGCCCACCAGCCATAGGTGGCGCCAAGCCCCGCGCACAGGATCGATGCCCAGAACGAGCCGAGATTGATGCCGAAATAGTAGAGCGTGAAGCCGCTGTCGCGGCGCGGATCGCCCTGCTCGTAAAGCTGGCCGACGATTGAGGAAATGTTCGCCTTCAGGAAGCCGACGCCCATGATGATGAGCGCGAGCGCGAAGTAGAAGATGTCGACATAAGTGAGCCCCGTGCCGAAGAAGGATTGCGCTTCGTTGGCGATACCCAGTTCGTAGGAGTCCGCCGGCAGTACGCTCGGCAGCGAGGCGTTCGCCGGCAGATTGGCGATCGCAAGACCGCCGCCTTCGGCCGGGCCGTATTCGTAGCGCTCGCCGTCGACGACGAGCCAGGTGTGGCGCTGATTCTGCCGGCCTTCGGCGGCGAACTCGTAGGTCTGGCCCTGATAGGTCAGCGTCTGCACCGCCGGCGCCTGCTCGACCGCCATCATCAAGTGGCCGCCCACGAGCAAGAGCGCGCCGAAAGCGATGGCTTTGCGGTTGCCGAGATATTTGTCAGCGAGGAAGCCGCCGATCAGCGGCATCAGGTACACAAGCGAGGCGTACGCGCCGTACTGACCCTGCGCCCGCTCATCGTCGAACAGGAAATGCTGGGTCATGTAGAAAATCAGGATTCCGCGCATCCCGTAATACGAGAAGCGCTCCCACATTTCCGCGAAGAAGAGGATGTGCAGGCCGCGCGGGTGCTGGCGCATTTGCCAGAACACCGGAATGACCGTGATTGCCGTGACGATTAGACCGCCGGCTACGACGATGTCCCACATGCGGCTAAACCCTCCCTGGCGGGCGCCTCATAGGCCGCCGCGCTCCTGTCCCTTGGGGTGACACAAAGCAGCCGGGGGATAATGGGTCAAGCGCGGGGTGACGTATGGAGTTCCGGCGTCAGCACCCACCAGAAGGTCGTGCCGGGATTGGAGTCGAGCCAGAAACCCAGCCGCCGCAGGGTGCGCACCGAGGCGACATTTCTGCTGTCGCAGCCGGCTAGGATGCTGTCGGCGCCTGCGTCTTCGAACAACCAGTCTATAACCGCGCCCGCAGCCTCCACGGCGTAACCCTGGCGACGCCTGCTCTTTGCGATACCGTATCCGATCTCGAATTCGTTCGCCGCGCGAAGCGAGGGCTCGAAACGCACGTCGCCGACGACGGCGCCCTCGCCGCGATGAATTGCGATAGCCCGCGTCGGCGCCGGTTCCGGCCCCCAGGCGTGATTGATCGAACGCGCGACCAGCGGCAGACTCGCCGCGCACCATTCCTGCGGCGCATGCGCGCCGATCACGTCGGCGAACGCCGTGCGTCCCTCGCGCGCCGCGTTGGCGAGTTCGGGCGTAACCGGTTCGAGCCGGAGCCGCGGCGTGTAGAGCGGGTGATCGAGGATCGGCACAGCGCCTCAAGCATTGGCCAAAGAAGCGGCGCTCGGCAATCGCGCACGCGCAGTTGGGTTAACCCGGGGTCGCGGCCCGCCCCGTACCCCGAGGCGCCCTTGTAAGCGGCGCCCGATCGCGGCAGCAAAGTGGGACCATGCCCAATCCGCGCCTCATGATCGACCAGCCGCTCGCCGCGAGCGCCGCGCTTCAGCTCGATGAAGCGCAGGCGCGTCATGTCGGCACGGTGCTGCGGCTTGACGCCGGCGATCACTTGCGCGTCTTCAATGCAACTGACGGCGAATGGCGCGCGCGCGTCCTAGCCAAGAGCAAGCGCGGTATGAGCATCGAAGTCGGCGAGAAACTGCGCGATGCGCGCGCGGCGCCTGACCTCGATCTTCTATTCGCACCGGTGAAACGCCACGCCACGGATCTCATCGTTGAAAAAGCCACAGAACTTGGCGTACGGCGCCTCCGCCCCGTGATCACCCAGCGCACGATCGCCGAAACGGTGCGACTCGATCGCCTGCAAACCATCGCGCGTGAAGCCGCCGAGCAAACCGAACGCTTCGACGCACCGGAGATTCTCGAACCACTGTCGCTCCCCAACGCACTCGACGGCTGGGATGCGGCGCGCCCCCTGATCTATGCCGACGAGGCCGGCGATGAAGCCGACGCGCCCTGGGGCGGCGAGCGCGGCCGTGCGCAGCCGATTGCGGAGGCGATGCGATCGCTTTCCCCCTCCCCGGCGGGGGGAGTCGCCCTGCTCATTGGCCCCGAAGGCGGGTTTACGCAGGAGGAGCGGCGCATGCTGCGCGGCTTGGCTTATGTCATTCCGGTCTCGCTCGGACCGCGTATCCTGCGCGCCGAGACCGCGGTCATCGCTGCGTTAAGCGTTATACAAGCGCATTGGGGCGACTGGCGGCAGGCGTAAGCGCTTGCGGGGATCGGAGCCAGTCTCCACATCCGCGGCAGAACGCTGGGAGACGCGCTTGGCCAAAACTGAAACGGCGCCTGTGCTGACGGGCTTGCGCGATCTCGTCGCGCACATCGAGCGCGGCTCCAAGCCCGATCGCTCGACCTGGCGCATCGGCACCGAGCACGAGAAGTTCGCCTTCTATCACGATACGCTTGCACCGGTGCCATACGAGGGCGAGCGCGGCATCGGCGCACTGCTCAATGGCCTTGCCGATTCTTATGGCTGGCAGCGCGTCACTGAAGGCGAGAACACCATCGCCTTGAAGGATGGGCTCGCTTCGATCTCTCTGGAGCCCGGCGGGCAGTTCGAACTCTCCGGCGCCCCGCTCGAACACCTGCACCAGACCTGCGCCGAAACCGGCACGCACCTCGCGCAATTGCGCGACGTCGCCGGCAAGATGGGCATCGCCTTCCTGGGTCTCGGCTTCTCGCCGCTCTGGTCGCTGGAAGAAACGCCGATCATGCCGAAGGGGCGCTACCAGATCATGCGCGCCTACATGGCCAAGGTCGGCCGGCTCGGCCGGCAAATGATGTTCCGCTCGTGTACGGTGCAGACCAATCTCGACTTCGGTTCGGAGTCGCAGATGGTGAAAATGTTTCGCGTCTCGCTGGCGCTGCAGCCGATCGCCACCGCGCTGTTCGCCAATTCGCCGTTCGCCGAAGGCCGGCTCAACGGCTTTCTCTCCTATCGCGGCCATATCTGGACGGACACCGATCCCGACCGCACCGGCATGCTGCCGTTCGTCTTCGAAGACGGCATGGGCTTTGAGCGCTACGCCGAATACGCGCTCGATGTGCCGATGTATTTCGTCTATCGCGATGGCAAATACATCGACGCCTCCGGCTTGAGCTTCCGCGACTTCATGGATGGCAAGCTTTCGGTGCTGCCCGGCGAACGGCCGACCGAGAAGGACTGGGAAGATCACCTCACCACGATTTTCCCGGAAGTGCGGCTCAAGACTTATCTCGAAATGCGCGGCGCAGATTCAGGACCATGGTCGCGACTCTGCGCGCTGCCTGCGTTCTGGGCCGGCATTCTCTATGACGATGCAGCGCTCGAAGCGGCCTGGTCGCTGGTGAGGAGCTGGACCGCGGAAGATCGCGAGAGCTTGCGCCGCGCCGTCCCCGTGCTCGGCCTGCGCGCACCTATCCGCGGCAACACCGCGCGCGACATCGCCCAAGCCGCGCTCGCGATCTCGCGCCAAGGTCTGCGCTCACGCGCGCGCACCGACAAAGCCGGCGAAGACGAAACCCACTTCCTCACCGAACTCGACGACATCGCCGCGTCGGGCGTGACGCCGGCCGAGCGCCTCATCGAACGCTACAAGACCGAATGGGGCGGCGACGTCCGCCGCGTGTTCGAGGCGTGCGCTTATTGACGAGAGGGCGCGAAGACGTGTGTTGTCCTGCCTAAGGGGGACTCACATGATCATTTGGTCCGGTTGGGGCGTGCTCGTCGTCGTTTTTGTCGCCGCCGGCCTTTTCACAGCGTTCGCGGCGACTGATGCGCTGCAGCTCTATTTGCCGTATGGGCCGGCGGGTTCGGCCGCATTCATCCTTGGCGGCATTGTCGCCGCGGCCGGCATAATGCTGTTGACGCGCTGGCGCGAAAGCGGCGAACCGCGCGTCTTGGTCGATGAAGCGACAGGCCAGCGCGTCGAGGTGCGTCGCAGCGCCGGTTCGCTCTTCTTCATCCCGACGCGCCACTGGACCTGGATCGTCATGCTGCTCGCGACCGTGCTGGCCGTGATGCAGTTCAACGCCACGCCGCTCTACGGCGGGTGAGCCGGG
Organism: Pseudomonadota bacterium; assembly: GCA_023410295.1. Taxonomy (GTDB): domain Bacteria; phylum Pseudomonadota; class Alphaproteobacteria; order Caulobacterales; family Aquidulcibacteraceae; genus Vitreimonas. The sequence continues at coordinate 6,823 of JAEYPY010000171.1, forward strand.
AATCTCGCTTGTTACGTGCGCTTTGCGGCCAGCTCGGGTAAGCTGACGTGATGGGCAAATCCGTTCGCCCCGGCCAAGTCTATGAAATTGCCGATCCGCCGCATGGTTTCTACTATGGAGTCATCGCGGCGGGCGACGATGTCATTTTCCTTGATACGGCAAGAGCGGAACAGGCCCTTAGTGTTGAAGCGATCGACCTCACCACCGACTTGATGCGCCTCGCCGTCAACCATCCGAGCATTCGACGCGCGGGTTGGCGTTTGCTTGGAGACACGCCCGTTGAGGGACGATTGGCGGAGTACGGCCTCTATATCTACGGCGAACCGCAATCCGGTATCGCGCGAGTCTATGACAACAAAGACGCCAGCGTGAGATCGGTCCCAGAACCCGAAGTCTCTCATCTAGAAATGTTGGGAGCTTGGGACGCGGTGAACCACATTCCCAAGCTCCTTCGCCAACATTTTTTCGGAGAAGAGACATCCCTAGCGCGCGGTGTCCGCTCTCCTTGGTTTCGGCGGTAAGGCCTAAGCCGCCTCGTCCGCCAGCACATCACCACGGCTCATGGCGTTCAGCCGCGCATAAAGCCCGCGCGCTTCGATGAGTTCGCCATGCTTGCCTTGCTCGACGATGCGCCCCTGGTTGAACACCAGGATGCGGTCAGCCTCGCGTATGGTGCTCAAGCGGTGCGCGATGACGATCGTCGTGCGCCCGGCTTTGAGCTCCGCCATCGCCGCCTGCACCTCGCGCTCGGTCTCCACGTCCAGCGATGAGGTGGCTTCATCGAGGATGAGGATCGGCGCATTGGCCAGAAACGCGCGCGCGAGCGCGACGCGCTGGCGTTCGCCGCCCGAGAGCTTCACGCCGCGCTCGCCGACTTCCGTGTCGTATCCGTTCGGCAGCTTCTCGATGAAATCGTGCGCACGCGCGCGCTTGGCCGCAGCGATGATCTCCTCCATCGGCGCATCGGGATTGGCGTAGGCGATGTTCTCCTTCAGCGAGCGGTGAAACAGCGCCGGATCCTGCGGCACCAGCGCGATGTTCTGGCGCAAGCTGGCTTGCGTCACCTCGCGCACGTCCTGCCCGTCGATGACGATGGCGCCGCCGTTCACGTCGTAGAGACGCTGCACCAGCTTGACGAAGGTCGTCTTGCCGGAGCCGGTCGGGCCAACCAGCGCCACCGTCTCGCCCGGCGCGATCTCGAGCGAGAAGTCGCGATAGAGCGGCTCCGCGGCATTCTTGTAGCCGAACGTCACCGCATCGAACGTGATCCGCCCCGGACCCGGCGTGAACACACGCGCATCCCCACGGTCCACGACCTCGGCCCGCTCGGCCGCGTAAGCCACAACGTCCTCGATGTCGGCGATGCCCTTCTGCAAATTTTGCACATTCTCGCCGAGCGTGCGCAGATAGCCCGAGACCAAGAGGAACGAAGTGATGGCGAACACCGCATCGCCCGCCGTCGCCTGCCCCTTGCTCCACTCCAGCAACACGAGACCAAGCAGCCCCGCCTGCAGAATGAAGAGCAGCATGTTCTGCAGAATCCAGGAATTGGTCCATAGCGTCCACGTGCGGTTGGCTTCCACACGCCAGGCGGCGACCACCTTGTCGAACCGGGATTGTTCGCGCCCCTCGGCGCCGAACGCCTTTACGGTTGCGTTCGAGGACACGGCATCCGCCAGCGACGCACCGATCTCGGTATCCGCCTTGATATAGCGCCGCACGGCGCCGGCGATGACGAAGCGGCCGAAGAGATACGCGCTCAGCAGAAACGCAACGATGGCGCCGCCCGTGAAGAGCCCGATCACCGGCCATTGCAGATACGTCAGTACAGTGACGCCGACGAGCACGCCTAAGGCCGGTAGCATGTACCAGACCATGGTGTCGGAGATCGTGTCGTAGGCGTTCATCGCGCGCGAGACGCGCCGCACCGTGGCGCCGGCGAAATTGTCGGCGTGCCAGTCGGACGAAAAGCGCTGCACGTCACGGAAACCGTCCGTAACGATGCGCTCCATGTTGTTGGAGGCGAACGGAATCCAGAAGCGCACGCCGATATTGCGTGACACGTAAAACGTAAACGCAATCGCCGCGACAAACGCGTAACCCGCCGCAGCCGCGCGCTGGCCCTCCTCCGTCGGGCCCGCCGCCAGCGCCTCGATCAGGCGCGCGGAGGCAAACGGAAACGCCAAGTCGGCCGCCACTGCGAGCCCAAAGAAGCCGCCGAACAGCGCCAGCTTCAGCGGCTGGCTCGACCAGTGTTTCCACATGAAGGCCGCCACTTGGCCCATGCTCGCCTTGCGGCGGCCGGACTCGGCCTCGTCGTCGAAATCGTATGCATCGCTCATGTGAGCACCAAAGATGGAAAGCGCGGCCGCGCGCGAGGCGGCGTAGCTGGATTGAACTGGGAACGAAGCGTGGAGAGCGAAACCGTCGGCTCACTCACGGCTTGCGAAGCGGATACCCGCGCGGCCTTCACGGCCAGCGGATGGCTCGACCCGAGCGGCGGTGCGCGCGCTCTGAGGTCAATCGGCGTCCGTTCGCGGCGCCGGAGTTATTTAAGGCGGACGTTCAAGGCTCGTCTCCAAAAAAAGGACCGCCCCCATACCGTTTCCGCGCCCTTGCGTAAAGCAAAAGCCGCGCGCATCACCGCCATGTGACGAATTTGAAACCAGCCGATGCCTTGCGGCAACATTGGACCGACGCGCTACCCAGCGCGTGGAAGCCGTACGCGCAGCTCTCGCGCCTCGATCGCCCGATCGGCTGGCAATTGCTGCTGCTGCCGTGCTGGATGGGCATCGCCGTCGCGCGCACCGGCTACGGCTTCTATTGGAGCGATCTCGGCCTCGCGTTCGCGTTCCTCATCGGCGCCATCGCCATGCGCGGCGCGGGCTGCACCTATAACGACATCCTCGATCGCGACATCGACGCCAAAGTCGAACGCACGCGCCTCCGGCCACTGCCCTCGGGCACAGTCCCGCTCAAAGCCGCGTGGATCTGGCTCTTCGTGCAATGCCTTGTCGGTCTCATCGTGCTCATGACGCTGCCGCGGCTAGCGCAGATCGTGGCGCTGATCGCGCTGCCGCTGGTCGCGCTCTATCCGCTGATGAAGCGCATCACCTGGTGGCCTCAGGCCTGGCTCGGCATCGTCTTCAGCTGGGGCGCGTTGGTGGGGGGCGCCGCAGTATCGTCTGAGGGCGGCGTCCCATTCGAAGCCATCGCGCTCTATGCCGGCTGCATCTGCTGGACCATCGGCTACGACACCATCTATGCGCTGCAAGACCGCGAAGACGATGCCCTCGTCGGCGTGCGCTCCACGGCGCGGCTCTTCGCCGACAAGTGGCGCACGTGGACCAGCGTCTTCTACGTCCTCGCCGTCGCGCTCTGGACCATAGCAGGCGCGATCGCCGGCGCCGGCCTCATCGTTGCGATCGCGCTTAGCGTGATCGGCGGTGCGCTGATCTGGCCGATGCTGCAGCGCGTGGACGACAAGAGTCCGGAAACGGCGCTTGCCGGTTTCAAGTTCAACGCGCTCATCGGCCTGTTCGTCTTGTTTGCCTTCGCGCTCGAGCCCATCTGGCGCACGTTACGGCCGGTTCTGGGTATGTGAGATGGGCGAAGCGGAGAGGCATCTGGTCACGGTGTGCAAGCGCTTCGCGCGCGTGGTGCCCAAGCACGAGCCCTTCCCGACCAAATTCCCGCGCAGCAAAGACCCCTACCGCGCGCTAGTGCGGGCCGTCGTCTTCCAACAGCTCTCCGGCAAAGCCGCCGGCACCATCCATGGCCGCCTGCTCGCGCTCTGGCCCGACAAGGATCACCCCGATCCCGATGACATCCTCGCCGCCTCCACGGAGCAACTCCGCAGCGTCGGCCTCTCACGTCAGAAGATCGCCGCGATCCAGGACGTGTCGCTGAAGCGGATCGAAGGCATCATCCCCGAAGCGCGCCAACTCACGCGGCTCGGCAACGAAGAGATCATCGAGCGTCTCACCGCCGCGCGCGGCGTGGGGCGTTGGACGGTGGAGATGTACCTCATCTTCACGCTCGGCCGCCCCGACGTGCTGCCGATCGACGATCTCGGCGTGCGCAAAGGCGCGGAAAAACTCTACGGCCGCAGCTTCACGCCAAAGGAGCTGGGCAAGTTCGGCGAACGCTGGGCCCCCTGGCGCAGCGCCGCCTCCTGGCACCTCTGGCGCTACATGGACAACCTCGTCGTCCCCGATTGAGGGGTGGCGACGGCCGCTTTCACCGCCGACGCTTTCCTATAGTCTCGCCTCGCCTGCGCCGCCTGCGGGCGAGGACACGCCCTTGGCCGCACGACGCACCGACCAGCCGCTGATCGCCGACGCCGTCGAGCACGCCTTCGCCGAACAACTCGACGCGGTGCTTGCAGGCGCCGATTCAAGCGCCGCGCTCATCCCGGCGCTTCCCGCATCTGCGCTGAGCTCCGCCATCCTCGACAGCGACGGCGCGATCCTCTGGGCGCAGGACCGCTTCGCGGCGTTGATCGAGCGCGATCTTAGCGACTTCTCCAGCGCTTTCGCGCAACTCGGCCAGAGCGATGTTGCGCTTTCCCACGCGCGCACGCGTGAAGATAAGGCCGTCTGTCTCGTCGTCGCCGTGCCGAGCGCGACGAAGCGCTGGCCGATCGCATTGCCGGCGAAAGTGCTGAGCGAGGCAGGCGCTGGCGCACGCGTAGCCGTCGCTGTCGCTATCGACGATCAGACCGACGCGCTCGCCGCCGCCGCGCGCGCCTTCGGTTTCACCCCGCTCGAAACACGCGTCGCCGTCGCGCTGGTACATTGCGGCGCGCTCCCCGAAGCAGCGGAGAGATCGGGCGTCACTTACGAGACGGCGCGCGATGTCATCAAAAGCGCGCGCCGCAAGGCCGGCGTCGGCCGCATGCCGGCTCTGGTCGCGCGTCTCGCCGGCGTCGCTGCGCAGCTCGGCGACGAGAACAAGGAAGCCGACCGCGTCCTCGTCGATGCTTTCGGCCTTACACCACGCGAGGCAGGACTTGCGCTCGCACTGATGCGCACCGGCTCGCGCGAAGCGGCAGCGCGCGCGGTGGGCGTCAGCACCGCAGTGGCGAAGAAGCAGTATGGGCGCATCTTCGAAGCGCTCGGCGCCAAGAGCGCCTCCGATGTCAGCCGCACCGTGCTCGAGGCCATCGCTGCCGCCCTTCTCGTCGGCGCCGCCAACCAGGAGCTGCCGTTCAGCCCGCACGTGCGCGAACCGCTGCGTCTCATTCCGCGCGCCGACGGCGGCATGATCGCCGTTTCCGATTATGGCCCCGCGCGCGCCCGGCCCTTGCTGATTACGCACGCGGGCTCAGCCACACGGCTCGTGCCGCGTTCGCTGGTCGCGCGTCTGCAAGCGCGCGGCTGGCGGCCGATCGCGATCGATCGCCCCGGCTTTGGCCTCACCAGTCTGCGCGCCGACATCGACGATCCCTGGCGCGCGGCCGCAGCCGATATCGCGGATGCGCTCGATGCCCTGGCCATTCCACGCATCGACATCCTCATCCGCGGCGGCGTTTACGCCGTCGTCGAATTCGCCCGCGCGCATTGCGCTCGCGTCGGCCAAGTCGTCGCCATGAACCCCGACGTCAACACGCGCGAGAGCCACAAGCGCACCGGCGCCATCGGCCTTTTGTGGCGCGCAGGCGAGCGCAATCCCGAAGGCTACGCCAACATCGTGCGCTGGCTCGCTTCGCACACAACGCCCGAGCGCCTCGCGCAGCTGCAGCGCGTTTTGCTCCGCCGCTCGCCCGTCGACCTTGTGGCCATCGCTGATCTGGCCGAGCAGGAAGACTTACGCCGCAGCGTCGGCCTCTTCGCCGCCGGCCGTCTCGATGGCACGATCCGCGAACACTACGAACACGGACGCGGCGTCGAGTGCGCGCCGCTGCTAAATGGCGCGAACTGGCATGTGCTGATGGGCGCGCACGACGTCATGCACGCGGTCGAAGACATGGAGCGGTTTTGGCGCGCGCGGCTGCCCCATGCGCGCTTTACCACCATCGACGGCGGCGGCCGCTTCCTCCACCTCACCCATCCCGACGCCGTGCTCGCCGCGTTGGACGCCGGCGATTAACGCGGCGCCTCGGCGCGATTGATGGCGTCGTAATCGCGCAATACCCGCGCCACGCGCAGTCTGTAGCGCTGAAAGATGCGACTGCGCCCCTCGCTTTGCGCCGCACGATGCGCCTCCATCTCGCGCCAGCGCGTCACCGCCGCTTCATCGCGCCAGAACGAGAGCGAGAGAATGCGCCCTTCATCGCTCAAGCTTTGAAAGCGTTCGATAGAAACGAAGCCGTCGATTTCCTCCAGCAATGGCCGCAAATCCGCAGCAGTGCGAAAATAGTCGTCGCGATATACGGCGTGCGGTTCGGCTTCGAAGATCACCGCGATCATGCGCGCACCGGCGGCGCATGCGGCGCCGAAGCGAGCTTCAGGAAAATGCGATCCTCACGCAGAATGAAGCGCTCGCGCTGCGCAAACGCGTAGTTTTCGCGGCCCAACGGATCGGCCGCCAAACGCGCGCGATACGCTTCGTACGCCGCCAAGCTCTCGATATTGTAGAGCGCATATGCCGTTGTCAGCGAGCCTTCGTGCGGCGCGAAATAGCCGATCAGATCTGCCCCGCAGCGCGGGATCGCCTGCCCCCAGTTCTGCGCGTAGCGCTCGAATGCGGCGCGTTTGAATGGATCGATTTCGTAACGAATGCAGCATGTGAGCATCGGCGCACCTCCAGGGCGCCACACCTAGCGGATTGCTCGCGTGCGATGGTTCGATTAACATCGAACCGTGAAAGAGGGTCCGAACATTGCCGCGATCGCCGCCATGGTTGGCGACCCGGCGCGCGCCAACATGTTGACGGCGCTGGTCAACGGCGAAGCGCTGACCGCGACCGAACTCGCGCTCGAAGCCAACGTCACCAAGCAAACCGCAAGCTCGCATCTAGCCAAGCTCGTCGCCGCCGGGCTCGTCGCGGTCGAGGCGCAGGGGCGCCACCGCTACTACCGCCTCGCCGACGCTGACGTCGCGGGTCTGCTCGAAACGCTGATGGGCGTCGCCGCGCGCGCCAAAGCGCTGCGCACACGCCCCGGCCCAAAGGAGCCGGCGCTCCGCCACGCGCGGCTCTGCTACGACCATCTCGCCGACGTACTGGGCGTCGCGCTGTTCGACTCTTTCATCAAGAACAAGTGGATCGTCCCCGGCCCGGAGAAGACGTTCGCGCTCACGCGCCTCGGCCGCGTCAAAGTTTCCACCTTCGTCACCGAGATCGCCGAACTTGAACAAGGCGCGCGCCCGCTCTGCCGCGCCTGCCTCGACTGGAGCGTGCGCCGCCACCACCTCGCCGGCGCCCTAGGGGCAGCCATTCTCGACGAAATTTTCGAGCGCGGCTGGGCCGAGCAGCGCGGCGCCAGCCGCATCGTCGATTTCACCAAGCTCGGCGAAGCGGCGCTCAAGCGCACGTTTCTCATCACCAGCTGAAGCGGAAACTTCTCCGCAAACCTCCGCCGCTAGATAAGGCCCCCGTGCAGATGTGAACGACCACGCCTGCACGCCCGCGCTGATTTATGCTAGGTAAGCCCCATGCCCGCCGTGGCCCGCATCGACCCGAAGGACGTCTTCACGCCGGATGAATGGGCGCGCTTTTCCAAGCGTTCGTCATGGGCAGGGCTCGCCTGCGTCGCCGGCGCCTGGGGCGTCATCATTGGCGCCGGCGCGATGTTCGTCGCCTGGCCCAATCCGCTGACCTACGTCCTCGCCATCATGCTGATCGGCGCGCGCCAGCTCGGCCTCGCCATCCTCATGCACGACGCCGCGCATGGCGCGCTGCACGCGAACACCGCGGTCAACAACTGGGTCGGTGAATGGCTCTGCGC
>JAEYPY010000033.1 GCA_023410295.1 Pseudomonadota bacterium
AACCAGCACCGTGCCGAGCCCGTAACTGGCGGAGGCAACGCCGACCAAGAACAGCGCCCACCCTTGTTCGAACACGACCGGATCGAAATTCAGCGAAGCCGCGCCCACGAACGCAAGCCCCACGCCGAGCCAGCGCAGCGAGCTTACGCGCTCCTTCAACAGGATCGCGGCAAACACCACCGAACACGGCGCCCAAAGCTGCATCGCCACCACCATCGGCGGCAGGTCAGGCGCAAGCTTGAGGCCGATCGATTGCACGCCGAAATGCACCGGGCCGATGAAGATCAGCATCGCAAAAAAGAGCGGCAGCTGCGCTTTCGGCGGCGGCTTGATCACTACAAACAGCAGCGCCAGCACGATCGCGAAGCGACAGGCCACCATCATCATCGGCGGCAGCGCGTCGATGGCGACCTTCGCCAATACGTTGTTCACGCCCCACGTGAGCGCGATCGACAAGAGCATCAGAAAGTCGAGCGGCGCGAAGGCGCGGGAGGGCGTGAGCACGCTCCTTGGCTACGCCCGCCAAAGGCGCGTCGCAAGCGGTCAGGCGGCCATTTCGTCGCGCACCTGCGCTGCAATTTCGTAGGCGCGGACCCGGGCGGCGTGGTCGTAGATGTGCGAAGCGAGAATGAGTTCGTCCGGCTTGGTGCGGGCGATAAAATCTTCAAGGCTCGCCTTCACCGTCTGGGGCGAACCGATCGCTGAGCAGGCCAACACCTCATTGATCTGCGCCCGTTCGCTTTCACTCATCCCCGCTTCGAAGTCCGGGTCCGGCGGCTGCAACTTGCGCGGCACGCCGCGCCGCAGGCTCGCGAAGGCTTGCATCATCGATGAGGCCAGCAACCGGCCTTCTTCGTCCGTGGGCGCGGCAAAAATGTTGAAGCCGAGCATCACGTACGGCTCCTGCAATTGCTCGGAAGGCCGGAAGGCCGCGCGATAGATTTCGATCGCGCTCATCATCTGCGCTGGCGCAAAGTGCGACGCGAACGCATAGGGCAGCCCGAGCGCCGCCGCCAATTGGGCCCCGAACGTCGATGAGCCCAGCATCCAGAGCGGCACGTTCGCGCCCTCGCCCGGAATGGCGCGCACGACCTGGCGATGTTCAGCCGGCGCCAGCAGCGCCTGCAGTTCGAGCACGTCTTGGGGAAAACGGTCCTCGCCCCCGACGAGCGTGCGGCGCAACGCCATCGCCACGCGCTGATCCCCACCTGGAGCGCGGCCGAGGCCAAGATCAATGCGCCCCGGGAAAAGCGCTTCCAGCGTGCCGAACTGCTCGGCAATGACGATTGGCGCGTGGTTCGGCAGCATGATCCCGCCCGCGCCGACACGGATCGTCTTCGTCGCCGCAGCCGCATTCTGGATGCAGAGCGCCGTAGCGGAACTCGCGATGCCCGGCATGTTGTGGTGCTCGGCCAGCCAGAAGCGCTTGTAGCCGAACCGCTCCGCATGGATCACAAGGTCGCGCGAATTCGCCAGCGCCTCGGCAACCGTGCCGCCTTCAACGATCGGCGCGAGATCAAGAACTGAGAACGGGATCATGCGTGCAATATGGGCGCCAAGACCGCCTCGGCCAAGCATCGACCCAACGCGCGCGCCCATCGGATTTGAGCAGCGCCGCGCGCGGCGTTGCGTTAGCTTGAGGCATGAACATCACACGCCGCAGCTTCACTGCGTCCAGCGCGGCCTTGCCGCTTCTCACCGCGTGCACCAATGGCGCGCCGACGCCGGCGCCGCCCGCATCCAGCGCTTGGCGCAGCGCGCCGGCGATGCCTTACGCGGTGCAGGAGATTTATCCAGCACTGCACGCGGGCGCGATTTGGGTGGCCGGCGGCTTCTCTCCGCAAGCGCTCGGCGCGACCAAGCGCGTGATCGTACTCGATCTCGCCGCCAATGCATGGCGCGAAGGGCCCGAACTGCCTGAGCCCTCACACCATGTGCACCTCGCCTCGGTGAACGGCGCGCTCTACGCCATCGGCGGCTTCCGTGCCGGCTTCACGCGCATGCAGTGGATCTGCACGCCGCGCGTCCTGAAGCTGGAAGGCGATGCCTGGGTTGCCGCTCCCGCTTTACCCAAGCCGATCGGCGAAGCCGCGCCGCTCGTACACAATGATCGCATCCATTTGATTGGCGGCCGCTCGCCCGCGAGCGAAGCCAATAGCGCTTGGAGCGATCAGGCCGATGCCGCCGATCACTTTGTGCTCGCCCCCGGCGCGCCTGCATGGGAGCGCGCGGCGCCTTTGCCGCTCGCGCGAAACTCCGCCGCCGGCGCTGTCCTTGACGGGTCGCTGCACGTCATCTCCGGCCGCACCGTCGCTGACGGACAAACGCCGGCGCATCACATCTATGATCCGCAAACTGACACCTGGCGCGATGGCCAATCCTATCCCGAACCGCGCGGCGGACTTGCGGCTGCGACGCTAAACGGCGCCATCATCGCCGGCGGCGGTGAAATCTTCGATCCCGGCTCCGTCGGCACAGCACTCTATCGCTACGATCAGAGCGGCGCCTGGAATCGCGCCGAGACACTTCCCACGCCGCGCCACGGCCACGGCTTCATCGCCGCGGGCAACGCACTCTACGCACTCGGCGGCGCAGAGCGCCCGAGCGGAGACGGAACGCTTGCGAGCGTTGATGTGTGGGCTCAATGAAAAAGGGCGCTCCATCGGAAGCGCCCTCTCTCGTTTCACACTCTCGCGCGTGATCAGAACGGAATCTCGTCGTCCAGATCTTGGTTGAAGCTTTCGCGGGGGCCATCGCTGGAGCGCTTAGAGCCTGCTTTCGAAGTGAAGCCGCCGCCTTCATCGTCATACGAGCGCGAGCCGCCGCCTTCGCCCTTGCCGTCGAGCATAGTCAGTTCGCCGCGAAACTTCTGCAACACGACCTCGGTGGTGTACTTCTCAACGCCGCCCTGCTCGTACTTCCGCGTCTGCAGCGAGCCTTCGATGTAAACCTTCGAGCCCTTCTTCAGGTATTGCTCGGCCACCTTGGCGAGATTCTCATTGAAGATGACGACGCGGTGCCACTCGGTCTTTTCCTTGCGCTCACCGGTCTGCTTGTCGCGCCAGCTTTCCGAGGTCGCGACCGAGAGGTTCACCACCGGATCGCCGGAATTGAGCCGGCGCACTTCCGGGTCCTTGCCTAGATTGCCCACCAAAATCACTTTGTTGACGCTGCCAGCCATCGCCGACCTCCTGTTTCCTTCGCTTACTCGATGGTCGAGGCATCCGCCGGGCTTATCCGGACAAATGTTCTCTCTCTGTTCTTTACGCCGACTCGCGCAATTGGTAAAGAGCCATTAACGAACCGCACTGAATGCGCGAGCTTGACCGGCGCCGCAACGATGCCGGCGGAACTCGGCTCGAGCGACTGTCGCCCGCACTGCAACATGCTTCCGTTCGATCTTTGTTCTTGATGTGCGGGCGACTCTGAATACTAAATATGGTGTCCGCCGAGGGCTCGGCGGGCCCCCGCACGTTGAGAGCTTATGAGCATCAGAGCGCCCGCCCTGTTCGTCGGCCACGGCTCGCCGATGAACGCGATCGAAGATACCCCCGCCGCCCGCGGCTGGGCCGAGATCGCGCACGCATTTCCGAAGCCGCGGGCGATCGTCGTTATTTCGGCGCATTGGGTGACTGAAGGCGTACGCGTCACCTCCAACGCGCGACAGCGTACTATCCACGATTTCGGCCGCAGCTTTCCGCAGGCGCTGTTCGATGTGCAGTACCCCGCGCCCGGTGATCCGGTGCTGGCTCAGCGCACAGCGGATCTGCTCGCGCCGTTCGATGCACAGCTCGACGACAGCTGGGGGCTCGATCACGGCGCCTGGAGCGTGCTGCGGCGCATGTACCCGGACGCGGACATTCCGGTGATTGAAGTCAGCCTCGATGCGCGCCGGGGCCCGGAAGACCATTACAAAATCGCCCAAGCCCTCGCGCTGCTGCGCGACGAGAACGTCCTCATCCTTGCCGCCGGCAACATCGTGCACAACCTGCCCGCCTTCTTCCGCACCCGGCAGTTGTCGCCCTGGGTGAAGGAATTCGACGATTTCGTCACCAACGCCGCCGCGCGCGGCGATGATGCGGCGGTGATGAGCTATCACACCCGCCCCGACGCGCGCGACGCAGCGCCCGATTGGGAGCACTTTTTCCCGGTAATCTACGCACTCGGCGCCCGCCGCGACGGCGAGCAGGCGCACGTGTTCAACAAATACTACGATCCCGGAATCTCGATGACCGCTTTCGCCTATGGACTGCCGCAATGAGTACGTCGCTCGCGCAAACTCTGGCCAGTCTGCACGCCCTGCTGACGGCAGAAGGCTATCTCGCACATGCGCAGGGCGTGCATGAGGCCCAACGCGCTCTAGAACAATCCGATGACGCGGTCTGCTCCACGCTTGCCAGCAATGCATTCTGGGGCGGGCCTGGAGCAATCTGGGAGATCGGATTTTCTCGTGAGTGGTTTCCTGCCGACGCGCCGGTAGATATGGTCGCGGCCTTGCGTGCGAGAAGTGATGACGCGGTGAACGCGGCAAATCATAGGCTCGCCGAACTCGTTGTTAAACTTTCCGACGAGTTCGCCACGACTTGCGCGGGTCACGTTCATCCCAGTTGGATTGAGCGAGCCACTTACTTAGGCAGCGTCCACAAGAATTGGATCGAGAACGGCATTCGATGAAGGACGGCCTCACTCACATCCGCATCCGCGGCGCGCGAGAGCACAACCTCAAAGGCGTGAACGTTGATATTCCGCGCAATGAGCTCGTGGTGATCACGGGACTCAGCGGAAGCGGCAAGTCTTCGCTGGCGTTCGATACGATCTACGCCGAAGGCCAGCGGCGCTATGTGGAGTCGCTCTCGGCGTACGCGCGTCAGTTCCTGGAGCTGATGCAGAAGCCGGATGTAGATTCAATCGAAGGCCTCTCGCCGGCGATTTCGATCGAGCAGAAGACCACCTCGCGAAATCCACGCTCGACGGTCGGCACCGTCACCGAAATTTACGACTATATGCGCCTACTTTGGGCGCGCGTCGGCATTCCCTATTCGCCCGCCACCGGCCAGCCGATCGCGGCGATGCAAGTCAGCGAAATGGTCGATCGGATCATGGCGCTGCCCGAAGGTACGCGCCTCTATTTGCTCGCGCCGGTCGTGCGCGACCGCAAGGGCGAATACAAAAAGGAAATGGCTGAGTACCTTAAAAAAGGCTACCAGCGCGCCAAGATCGACGGCGAGTTCTACGAACTCAGCGAACCGCCGACGCTCGACAAGAAATTCAAGCACGACATCGACATCGTCGTCGACCGCATCGCGGTCAAAGCCGGCATCGAGACGCGCCTGGCGGATTCGCTTGAGCAGGCTCTGAAACTCGCGGACGGCATTGCCTTCGCGGAAATCGCGGGTAAGACCGAAGACGCAACCGGAAAGGCAACGCTGAAGAATAAGGCCGCGCAGCCCGAGCGGCTTATCTTTTCGCAGAAGTTCGCCTGCCCCGTCTCCGGTTTCACCATTCCGGAAATCGAACCGCGGCTGTTCTCGTTCAACAATCCCGCCGGCGCCTGCCCCGCTTGCGACGGTCTCGGCGTGCAGCTCAAGTTCGATCCAGAGCTCGTGGTTCCAGATCACGACAAAACGCTGAAGGAAGGCGCCGTGGCGCCTTGGGCCAAGGGCCCTTCGCCGCTCTACGCGCAAACGTTGGAAGCGCTAGCCAAGCACTACAAGTGCAAGCTCACAGCGCCGTGGCGCGAACTCTCCAAAGAGCTGAAGACCGCGATCCTGTTCGGTACCAAGGAACCGATCCGCTTCGTCTATGATGATGGCGTGCGGCGCTACGAGACGACCAAGACTTTCGAAGGCGTAGTGCCAAACCTTGAGCGCCGTTGGAAGGAAACGGACTCGGCCTGGGTGCGCGAGGATCTGGAGCGCTACCAGAGCGAAGCGCCGTGCCCGACCTGCGAGGGCAAACGCCTCAAGCCCGAAGCGCTCGCGGTCAAAGTCGGCATGCTCGACATTGCCGAGGCGTCCAACTTCTCCATCCGCAATGCGCGCGACTGGTTTGGCGAACTCAATGACAAGCTGACACCGAAGCAGCAGGAAATCGCGGTCCGCATCCTCAAGGAGATCAACGACCGGCTGCGCTTCCTTGTCGATGTTGGCCTCGATTATCTCTCGCTTGGCCGCTCGTCCGGCACACTGAGCGGTGGCGAAAGCCAACGCATTCGTTTGGCGTCGCAAATCGGCTCAGGCCTCACTGGCGTGCTTTACGTTCTGGACGAGCCGAGCATCGGCCTGCACCAGCGCGACAACACCCGCTTGCTGGAGACGCTGAAGCGCCTGCGCGATCTCGGTAATTCGGTCCTCGTCGTCGAGCACGACGAAGAAGCCATTCTCGAAGCGGATCACGTTATCGACATGGGGCCGGCCGCGGGCGTGCACGGCGGGCGCATTATCGCCGAAGGCACGCCGACTGAGATCCAGAAGAACAAGGACTCCATCAC
>JAEYPY010000040.1 GCA_023410295.1 Pseudomonadota bacterium
GCGCGACCACGCCGCCGCGCAATCACAGATCGTCGCGCGCAATTTCCGCGCGGCCGTCGGAAAATCCTCGGGGCGGACTTCAGCGCCTGGGGCCACGGGCCGCCAAAGCAAATCGCGTAAGACTTCGCCGCCCCGGCGCGGCAACGTCACCCGCTCGCCAGGGAAAACCTCATTGAGGCCCAAGATTGCAGTACGCGACGTCACCAGGCTCGGGCTGACAAGGCTGGCGGCCAGCACTTCCAGATCGGGCGCGCACTCATTGATCATGCGAACATAATCGGACGCATGCGTGCAGATCACGCGCACCTCGTCGGTCCCGCCCTCGTATATCGGCCCAGACCCAGTCGGATCACGCAGCACGTGCAGCCGATCGGTTCCGCGATCGTGAACGACCGCGATCCAGGCGCCCCAATAATCACGCACCAGTGGCGCACCGCCCCGATCAATAAGAGACGCGGTTGCGCCAGCGTCGAACGCGGTCACGCGCCCAGCCATGGGCGCGGTCTTTGAAAACAATGATCCAAATATTGCGCCGCGTTCGTCGCCTAGATCGAGGGGCGGCGCCTCATGATCCTCCGGTACGTAGTGCGCAAGCACTCCGCGCCGGTCTATGAACCTGGTCCAGGATCCGCTCGCCTCCAAACGTGACCACATGACCTTGCCGGCGCGCTGGCCCTTGGCGTCAACAGGTTGCCAGCGAAGCACAACGATCCGCGCCATCACACCCGCGCAATCTCGGTAAAGGCGGCGCAGTCTTCGCCGCCGGAGTCGAGGATGAGTCCGCTCGCTTCGACCCAGCAATGGGCCGCAAATGGACGCGCGCGTACGCCGAACACGAGGCTCGCTTTTACGCGCCGCATGAGCATGAACCGAATGAGACAGAGCGAGTTGAAAAGGCAGACGTAAGCGCGCGGGATCCAAACCCGCATCCGATCAAAGCGCTCGCAAAATTGCGTGACGTCTTCGACGCTCAGCGTCGATGCGCAGGTGGCGTGCCCGCCAATCCAGGCAAAAGCTCGGTCGAGGCGCCCGCTCTTAACAATGGCGTCGGCCCAAATCGCCGCAGCGATGACGTCAACCCAGTCTCGCCATGCATGGCGCGGCGGCGCTTGGCTCGCTTGTGTCTGGAATCGGTCCGTCGCCAGCAAGCCGCGCGCTCGTAGGGCGGACGCCATTGCGTCTGGAGATGAGGGGCGCGGCAACGCCCAATAGCGATCGCCGCGGAGATCGAGAACAACGAGCCAGTCTCCATCAACGCACGCGCGCGTATGGCCCGCCCAGGGAATTTCTGTTGCGTTGATCATGCTCTGTCGCCCGATGCCGGCGTGCACCAGGCGCGCCGGCATCTTGCAGGACATTCAGTCCTTGAAGTTGTATTCGCCGCTCTCTTCGGTCACGAAGTCTTGCGGGTCGCCCTGCGTGAGTTCGCTGGCGGCGCCGAGATCGATGAGATCGGTGTTCTTGTCTTCACGCATTTTCCTTCTCCGTCTTTCGTGCTGCTGGTGTGAACGGTCGCGCAGCGACGCAGCAGCGCTGGCGCCGACGGCTTGGGCTTATTCCTTGAAATGAAGGCCGCCGATTTCCTCCATCGCCCAATCCAGCGGGTCGCCCTGCGTAAGTTCGCTCGCGGCGCCGAGATCGATCAATTCGCCATGCTTCTCTTCTTCGCGCATTTTCGCCTCCATCTGGGTGAGCAACACCCAGGGCAAGTGTGCGCGAACTCTGATTGATCACCGAATTGATCAATATGAAGATCAGTTAGGATATCAGCGTGGCTCGCCATTGTGCGGCAACGCCCGCAGCGCCACGCGCTCGCGCAACGCCTCAGCGTTTTGGACGCGGCGGCGTAGATAGGACTTGATCAAGGCGCCCGATCGCCTCGACCTTTCAGCGATCGCGGCAATTAGTGTCTCGAACTCTTGCTGAACATCGCCCAGCACTTCGGGCTCGATCAAGCGCGCTTGATGCAGTCGATCGTCGGCGTTGGCCGCGGCGCGCCTAAGGTTGGGATTCGCCCCATCTTCTAGCAGCCGCATCACACTCGTGACCGCCTCCGCATAAGGTTGGGTTCGCGCCGTGCGCTTCAATTCCGACCCCGCGGCCGATGAGGGAAGAACAAGCATGAGGAGCGCGCCGCGCCACTCGTACAGGTTCGAAAGCTCACGCCCGGACCAGAGCGCCACCTCAAACGCTGAGTGGCGTCCAGGCTGCACGAGACGCTCCCAAGTCAATAGACTGAGCGCCTGGCGAACCGGCATCGAGCTCACGCCCAGATCTCGCGCCAACACTTCCACATCGATACGCGTACGCACAGGCAGCCGTCCATCGAGCACGCGCGCCTTGATCTCCTCGTACGCGCGCTGCGCGGCGCTGGTCGATTCCGGCGACATGTTAATCGTCAGCGGCCGCCATCACCGCCTTCAGTTCAGCGGCGATTGCCGGCGGCAGTGCGTCGCGATGCGGTCCGCAAGGGCCATCATCGCCCAGGTACGCGATCGGGTCTTGGCCTTCCCAATTGCCGAGATTAGGCCGGTGATGGCGATAGCCGATGAGGCGCTGGAGCTCGATTGGGAATTCACGCGCAACCTCGCGCGGATAGGCGAGAAATTGTTCCTCGTACGTGCGCAACCACCCGGCGCAATAGCCGATGACAAGCCCTGTGCGGTCGCCATCCGATCGGTTGGCGCCGCCGCTATGCGTGAGGCCGCCGAGATAGATGAGCGCCGAGCCCGCGCGCATCACGCCCTGGATCGCCTGGCTTGGATCCGGTGAGCGGCCGAGGCGATTGAGGTGGCTCCTCGGCCAAAGCCTTGTTGCGCCATTGGTCTCGGTGAAGTCACTAACCGCCCACATCACATTGAGTGACCACACCTGCCCGTTCGGATCGGCGGGCCACATCTCCTCATCGCGGTGCGGCGCTTGCGCCTTTTGACCAGGATGAATGCGAATGGCCTGGGTCATGTTAAGGCGAATGCAATCGCATACTGGCACAAGCACGGCCTCGGCAAGCGCAAGGATGCGCGGATGCAGCGTCAGTTGCTGCACCATCGGCGCCTTCGACAAAAGCCCATTAACCCGCGTCGTCGACCAACCATGGAAGTCGCCTTCGCAGCGCGGCGTGCGCAGAAGCCAGGGCTCTAGTTCGTCAGCGAGTGATCTGAGGTGCTCGGCGTTCAGCAAGCCGTGGAGAACGAGAAATCCGTCGTGCTGCAGCGCTTCGAGATCGCTGGCGAGTCTATCGTCGGAAGTGGGCGAGATGAGAGTCATGGCGATCTTCCCCGCTTAGGCCGCACGCGCCGGCTCGGCCGGCGCAAATCGCGTCAATGGCGCGCTGATGTTGAAGGTCTGACGCACGCGTCTGAGCCCGTCGGCGTCGATCGTCGCGGCGAAAGCTCGGATCTTATCGCGCCCCTTTCCGCGTCCCGCCCCCAGCGCGCGCACTTGCCATCCCGCCTCTTCGGCCATCGGCGCCAACGCGGCGCTCGCGACGTACGTCACCTCGTCAATGCCAAAGAGGAGCGCGGTCTCCATGATGCCGGCGATGATGCGCCCCAGCATCAGCCGCCGCGGCGCGCCTGATGCTGTATCCGGCGCCGGGCAGAACCTGGTAGCTTCCCACACATTAGGACCGGAAGGCGGCGGCGCCTCGCAGAGATCGCGGAATTGTTCGCTCAACAAATGCGGACGATCTGTCGGGAGGAGCCGTGCGGAGACACTGATCCCTCCCCGTGGCGTCGCCGCCTCGATCAGATAGATCGCGTCTTCACTGTCATAGGCGTCGATCTCGAGCCCGGCGCTCTCCTCGAGCCGCCACTTCAATTGATCGATGAACACCTGTTTGCGCTGGCGATGCATCTCCGTCAGTAAGTGATAGAAGCGCCGCCTGTTTTCCGCCGAGACGATGTAGATCATGTTGCCTCCGACCAATCGTGCGGAGGGTGCCGCCGTTGAGCGCACGGCGTAACAGGTCCCGTGGGACCCGTTGACAAGCGACGAATCGATTTAGTTCGACAAATCGTCGAGCATGATCTGACCATCGAACACGGCGCGCACGACCGCTTGCACGCGGTGCGACACGCCGTAGCGCTTCTTGGCGCGCTCGATGGAATTGTGGGCGGTGCGGGCGTTTATGCCCAGGAGTTCGCCTATTGCCCAATCACTCTTGCCCCGTCCCGCGAGCGCGAGGCACTGGCGCTCGCGCGAAGGCAACACGACCGGTTCGACCAAGGCATTGGGATTGAGTCGTCTGTGCATCGCGCCATGTCCATAGATGACGACCATCAGGGTGTGCGCCAAATCGAGCGGCTCCACGCCGTCGGCGCCGGCGACCAGCGAACACGATGCGGGGATGACATCGGGTGAGCGGAGCGGAATAGTCATGCCCCCGGTCAGGCCATAGGCAGCGCCTTCGGCAAGCACACGCTTCTGCGCGCGATCGAGGCGCATCTTGGAGATACACTCATCCCAGTTGAATGGCGCTGTCATGATGCGCGCCGCGAGAAACACGGGATCGATGTACGCAAAGTTCTCGGCCGAGTATTGCTGCAGCCAGGCCATGGGATAATTGACGACGCTGACCGTGCCCGGCCGCGGTCGCAGCGGATCGACGTGAGATGCGCAGGCGATATGCTCGTACCCGAGCGCATTCAACGTGGCGACGAAGCGGCCCTCGATCATCGAGGGATCGGTCTGCTTCGCGCAGAAGTCGATAAAGTCGAGCGCCAGCTTGGCAGCAGGCATCGCGTCCTCCCGCTGTAGTCGCTACTACTAAAATCAACTTTGGCGTGCAGCGCAAGCGAAAGCGTCGCGCATTCTAAAATGATGAGCGCCGCCGCGCGCGGGATCGCTTGCGCGACGCAGAGCATTGCCCGCGCCGGGGACCTGCGTCGAGGGACGCTCACGCTCTCGTCAAAGGCGAGCCCTCGACCCAGGCCCCCTCAGGGCGCGGGCGTGAACAGGAAGTGCGTCGCGCAAGCGATCCCGCGCAGCACTTCCGCCACGCGGGCTTCCTTCAAAGGCTCGAACGCCCATGTCCGCACTTCAACTCATTCCGCTCAACAAACTCGTCGAGAGCGACGACAATGTCCGCCGCACCGAACGCAAACGCGACATCGATACGCTTGCCGCATCCATCGCCGCCCACGGTCTTCTGCAAAATCTGACGGTCACCGCGCGCGAAGACGGCAAGTTCGCGGTCGTCGCCGGCGCACGCCGCCACGCCGCGCTCAAGCTTCTCGTCCGCCAGGGCGAACGCGCCAAGGACTGGCCTACGCCTTGTCAGGTCGTCGAATCCGCTTCTGCCGCCGAAGCATCATTGGCGGAGAACGTCCAACGCGTCGAGATGAACGCCATGGACGAGGTGGAAGCCTTCGCAACGCTTGTCGCGGCGGGCCAGTCGTCGGAAGATGTCGCGCAACGGTTCGGTACGACACTCCGCCATGTCGAACAACGCCTGGCCCTGGCGCAACTGAGCCCGCGCATTCGCGCCGCTTATCGGCGCGGCGAACTCACACTTGATGTCGCGCGCGCCTTCTGCATCGGCGATCACGAGGCGCAGGAGCGCGTCTTCAAGGGATTGGCCAAGCCGATCACCAGCGCTCACGCCGTTCGCAGCGCCCTCACCCAGGGCCGCACACCGCTCAACGATCGTCTCGCACTCTTCGTCGGCGTTGACGCCTACACCGCCGCGGGCGGGCGCATCGTCAAGGATCTGTTCGAGGATAGCATCGCCTTCCTTGAGGACGGTGACATCCTACAGCGTCTCGCCCTGGAGAAAGCCGAGGCCCTTCGCGACGCGCTTCTGGCCGACGGCTGGGGCTGGGCCGAGATCAATCTCTCAGGCGGTCATCTCGAAGGATTCGCCGCCGAGCGGCTTCGCCCCGGCGAGCGCAAGCTTACGGCCAGGGAAAAGCGACGCCTCAATGCGGTCGATTCCGAGATCGAGCGTATCGACAGCGAGCTCGAAGGCATCGAGGACGGCCCAGAGGCTGACGCTCTCTGGGATCGGCGCGAGGCGCTCGATGGCGAACGAGACGCCATTGCCGAAGCCGCGCGCATTTACGATCCCGCTTTGATGGCGCACGCAGGCGCGATTGTCGGCGTCGATCGTGACGGCAAGCCTACGATCCAACGCGGGCTCATTCGTCGGGCGGACCTGAAGGCGCTCGATAAACTGCGCAACAAGGCGAAGGCCGGCGAGGACAGCAGCGAAGACGATGAGGACGAAGGCACCCCCGCCGGCGCGTCACTCAGCAAGGCGCTGACGCGCGACCTCACGCTGGCGCGCACCCGCGCCATACGGGCGGGCGTCGCGAGCGACGTCCATGTGGCGCTTGCGCTCCTGGTCTGCACGCTCGCGCAGCAGAATCTCGGTTCAGGCGATCTTGTCGGGCCTGCAATCAACGCCACAGCACGTGACTTCGGTGATGACGAGTTTTTTGCGACCTTGCGTTCCGCGCACACGTTCCCGGAGACCTTTGCCGAGGCGTTAGCCCTCGATGACGGGACGCTGCTGTCGTGCCTCGCAATCCTTGTCGCCGAGACCATCGATCTCAATCACGAGGGCGCGAGCGCCCAGGCCCGCGAGCGTCAGCACTCCGCCGACATGATTGCCGCCGCAATCCGGCTCGACATGAGCGCGCATTGGTCGCCCGACAGCACCTTCTGGCAACGCACGTCGAAGCAATATGCCCTCGAGGCTCTGGCGGAGGGCTCAGATCTCGCCGATCTGCCGGAAGCCAAGAAGAGCGTCAGACTGAAGGCGCTGGCCAAGCTGAAGAAGCACGAATTCGCAGACGCGGCGGCTAAGGCATTCGCGCAATCGCGCTGGTTGCCCGATTGTCTGGTGACGCCGCTTGGCGAAGGCGCGCTTGCGCTGACCAACGCCGCCGAAGCTTCGCTCGCAGCCCAGCACTGATCACCTGCTTCCACTGACGGCCGATCGGTCCCGCGTTCGTGGGGCCGATCGCGCCCGCACATCTCAAGTGAGACAATCCATGACGACTTCCGCACACGCGCGGCGCGACATCGCCGCCGATATCAACGCACGCATCCTCGCTTCACTGGAACAAGGCGTGATGCCATGGCGCAGGCCGTGAGATGGCGCGCGCACTGGCCCTGTCCTGCCCCGCCGCGCAACCGGCGAATGCTATCGAGGCGTCAACACGATTATGCTTTGGCTCGCTTCCGCCGCGCACGGATACGCCTCGCCTTATTGGCTGACCTACAAGCAGGCCGCCAAACTCGGGGCTCATGTGCGCAAGGGAGAACGCGGCGAACTTGTCGTCTATTATGGCGTCGCCCAGCGCCGCCAGGCGCTGAGCGACACTAGATCAGGCGATGAAACGTTCCGCTTCCTAAAAGCCTATGTGGCGTTCAACGCCGACCAGATCGAAGGCTTGAGTGAGGCGTTTCATCCAAGACCCGAGGCCGGCGCCATTGCGCCGATCGCGGCGCACGAAGACTGGTTTGCCGGATTAGAGATCGCCCGCATGCTCTCGCGTGACACAGCCTGCTACATCCCGAGCCGCGATGTCATCGCCATGCCCCCGCTTGGCGCTTTCGACAGCGCGGAGGCTTACGCCGCCACGTTGAACCATGAAGCCGTGCATGCAACAGCAGCGCCACATCGAGTCGGGCGCGACCTGTCCAGGCGCTTCGACAAGCAAGCGGTCGCGGCAGAAGAATTGGTCGCCGAGATTGGCGCGGCCATCCTCGGCGCCCATCTTCGGCTGCCGCCCGATCACATCTTCGATCACGCCGCCTATATTGGACACTGGATGTCCATTCTCCGTTCCGACAAGCGAGCCTTCTTCCACGCCGCGGCGCAAGCGCAATTGGCGGTCGATTGGCTGCTCGACAAAAGCCCGCCGCCTGGAGCGAGCGATGTCGCGGCTTAAGCGCATCGTCGATGCGATGGGAGGCGTCCTGCTCGATGGCGGACGCCGGGCGCTCGTGCGCGGTCCAGGACATGGGCCCGCAGACCGTTCGGTCTCGCTGCTGGAGACCGAGGACGGCCGCGTGGTCATTCATTGCTTCAGCCCACGCGATGATTGGCGCGCCGTGCGCGACGAGTTCGCGGATCTAGGACTGCTCGATGAGGACGATTCACAGACGCCGCCGCCGAGCGAGCCGAGCGTGCGGCTTAAGCCCGAGCGCGGCGATGAAGATCGCCACGCTCGCATGCTCAGACTCTGGAACGAGAGTCAGCCGGTCGCCAGCACG
The DNA here is from genome assembly GCA_023410295.1 of Pseudomonadota bacterium. Classification (GTDB taxonomy): domain Bacteria; phylum Pseudomonadota; class Alphaproteobacteria; order Caulobacterales; family Aquidulcibacteraceae; genus Vitreimonas. Next base: position 8,224 of record JAEYPY010000040.1, read on the forward strand.
ATCGCCGAGCGCTATCTGCGCGGACGCGCCATTGAGGGCGAACTGCCCGGGCCCGACGTGCTTCGGTTTCATCCCCGCATGACAAGCCTTGAAGATCGCGAGCGCCGGCCCGCTCTCGTTGCGGCGCTGGTTGATCCAGAAGGTCGCGTACAAGGCATTCAAGTCACCCTTCTCACCGCGCACGGCGCGACTAAGGCAATGCTTGCAACACCGCGCCGCACGATCGGCCGTTTGATGGGCGCTTATGTGCGCATCGATGCGCCCGGCGACACGCTTGTCGTTGCTGAAGGCTTGGAGACCGCGCTTTCAGCCAGACGCGCACTTGGCGCCGGCGCCTGGGCTTTTCTGAGCGCGGAGAACCTCGCGCAGTTTGAGCCGCCGCCCGTCATCGACCGGCTCATCATTGCCGCTGACAACGATGAAGCAGGCCTTGCAGCGGCAGCTCGTCTACGCGCGCGCGTGGAAGCTTCTATCGCTTGCGACGTGGCTCTGCCGCCCGGCGGCTATTCAGATTGGAACGATTGGGCGCGCGCAGAAGCCCGGTAGCGGACCCCACGTCCCCTCACAGCGAGTTCGCTGAGCGTGAGGATCGCATCACACGCTGTCTCGGCGTGGCGGCTTGAAGTCCGCCGCACGACCTCACCCACGCCGTCGCCATCTCCGCCCGGCCGTCGTCGTCCACAAGGACAAAATCGTTTCCCCGCGCGGCTTGCGCCGCCTTCGGTCCTGGCGGACGCGGGCCCCACCATTTTCTCCTTGCAGCCGCCGCCTCATGGCCGGGCGCGAAAAGCGCCGTCGCGGGCGAGCTCCCGCGGCTCCGCTCTCAAGCGGACAAGCAAAGGAGACACCCCATGAACAATCGCGTCACGCTCACCGGCAAATTGCTGGAAGATCCGAAAGTCCGCACCCTCGAATTTCGCGGCGGCACAACCGACATCGTCTCACTCTGGCTCGAAGTCCCAAGCGGCGAGCGCAAGGACCGCTTCACCGTCGAGATCTTCTGCCCAGCGCAACAAGAAGCCGCCAAGGCGATGCGCAAGGGCGTACTGGTCGAAGTCACCGGTGTGCTGCGCCACGACCGCTGGAAGGATCGCGCGACTTCGCGCTGGGTCGGCAAAGTCTTCGTCGCCATTGATCCCGCTGAGGGCAAGGTCAAGTCGCTCGGCATGGCCGAAGCTGACAGCGAAGCCGCCTGAAACGCTTAGCGCCGCTCCCACCGATGTGAGGGAGCGGCGCACCCCTCCACATCCTCATCCTTCAAGGGAGACGCGCATCATGTCGTCGAAACCCCTCCGCGCGAGCGATCTTCTCAGCTTCACCGGCAGCGAGCATTGGTATCGTCATCCGCTCTGGCCCTCGATCACCTATACGGACGGCGCCCGCTACGTTGCCGAAGCCGGTGGCGCCTATTGGCTGTTGGACGCCATCGTCTCGCATCAGCACGATCCACGCGTCCGCGCTGAGCCCTTCCAGGTCTGGATATTGAAAGTCGCCGAAGACCGAACCGCCGTTCTCTCGTGCGAGGATGGCGACCACAATTGCGTGACGTCTCAGGTCGTCTCATTCACCGACTTTCCGCTGCCGGAAATCACGCTCTGGCTCCAGAACGACGTCATCTTCTTGCCCAGTGAATACTGAAAGCCTTCCCGAGTCCGCGCGCTTC
>JAEYPY010000087.1 GCA_023410295.1 Pseudomonadota bacterium
CGCCAGACGGTGTTGGAAAGATCGTCGGCGACAATAAGCGCGCCCCGCGGATCGAGCGTGACGCCAACCGGGCGGCCACGTGCGCGGCCTTCGTGCAGGAAGCCGGAGACGAAATCGATCGGCTCTCCGCTCGGTCGGCCATCAAGGAAGGGCACGAACACGACTTTATAGCCAACCGGCGTGCTGCGATTCCAACTGCCGTGCATGCCGACGAACGCCCCTTGCGCGAAACGCGCGCCCATGACTGGGCTGGAGAAGGCAAGTCCGAGCGCGGCCACGTGCGAGCCGAGGCTGTAGTCTGGCGCAATTGCGGACGCGACTTTCTCGGGGTCCTGCGGCTGTGCGCGGTGATCGACGTTCTGGCCCCAATAGGAATAGGGCCAGCCGTAGAAGCCGCCTTCGCGCACGGAGGTGAGATAATCCGGCACGAGATTTGGTCCGATCTCGTCACGTTCATTGACGGCGGCGAAAAGCTGACCAGTCCCCGGCTGGAACGCCAGCGCCGTGGGGTTGCGCAGGCCGGTGGCGTACTGGCGATGTGCGCCGGTTTGCGCATCGATCTCCCAGACCATCGCGCGGTCGACCTCCGCCGCCATCCCGCGTTCGGTTATGTTGCTGTTCGAGCCGATGCCGACATAGAGGAAACGCCCATCGGGGCTCGCCGTCATAGCTTTGGTCCAGTGGTGATTGATTTCCGACGGCAAGGGTGTCAGCTCGGTCGGCGGTCCGCTGGCTTGCGTTTGCCCGACGCTATAGTCGAAGCGCACCAGCGCATCCTGATTGGCGACGAACAGCTGATTGCCGATTAGCGCGAGCCCGTAAGGCGCATTCAAATCTTCCGCGAACACGCTGCGCACTTCGTAGACACCATCGCCATCGGCATCGCGCAATAGTGTGAGTCGATCGCCGCCGGGCACGGAGCTCTTGCCGAGCCCCTTGATGAAGCCGGCGATGATGTCCTTGGGCCGCAGCGCCGGCGCGCCGCCGCCGCTGCCTTCGGTGACCAGGATATCGCCATTCGGCAGCATCAACGTCTGGCGGCAGATGCCAAAATCCGTTGCGATCGGCGTGATGGTGTAACCATCGGGCACAGTCGGACGCGCATCGCCCCAACCCGTCGGGCGCGGGATCACCATGCGCGGCAGCAATCCGCGTTCAGGATCGGGCAGCGTCGGGTTGGGTCCATACTCCGGCTGCGGAGGTTCGCCGCCGCACGCCGCGACCGTCAGCGCCGCAGCGCCGCTTGCGAGAAAGGAACGGCGCTTCATGTCCGCTCTCCCGTGCGCAATCCGGAAAACCCGATCCAGGCGGCGAGCGCCGCGAGGAGCGTCGTGATGAAGGAGAGCCAAACGCCTTCAGGCATAACCGCCCAGGCGTCCTTGCCGTGCACGAACGCGTTGATCAGACCAAGCACCCACATGAGCGCGAGAATGGCGGCGTAGGCGATAAGGCGGCGCGTGCGCGCGGTGCGATCTCGAATGAGATCAATCAGCACCCAAGCCAAGGCAAAGCCGCCGCCGATCAGCCCGCCAACAATGAGCCACGAGGCGAAATTGCTCCACTGGATTTCGTACGTCGACGCGTAGGCCCAATCCGCGATCCAGGCGGCGAAAAACATTGCCAGCGGAAACGCGAGCAGCATGGCGTGAATGGGATGGGGCGGCCTGTGGCCGCGCCGCGCGAAAATCTCCGTGACCGCATGACTAGTCATAGCGTGATCAGCCTCCTTCACCGGTTTGAGATAGCGCGCGATTACCGTCTGGCCAGCTCTGGAGCGGCGCCACAACGTAAGAGAGGCGGACCGGCTTTAGCCGATCCGCCTCTCCGTTCACGGGTTGGCCAGGACGTCGTACACCACCGCCCGCCGTTTCGATGCTGGGAGACGAGTCCCAGCCGGGGGCTGGCGTGCGCTCCGGTCAGCGGCGCCTCGCTTAGACAAGCCATCGAGGCTGAAGGCGCCGGGGCCCGTGAAGACGATGAGCAGGAACACGAAGGTATAGAGAATGGCCGCGTCGCCGCCGTTCAACACCGGGTAGAAGTTGGCCGGGGCGTGGAACATCCAGTACGCAACAGCCATCGTGCCTGAGCTGATGAAGGCCGCCGCGCGGGTGAAGAGTCCGCCCAGGAGCAGCGTGCCGCCCACCAATTCAATCCAGGCGCCGACCCAGAGCAGCGAGCCTGCCGCCGGTAAGCCGCCTTCGGGCGGAGCTGGGAAGCCGAAGAGCTTCTGTGTGCCGTGCGCGATGAAGATGAGCGCGGCCGCGATCCGCAGCGCGGCCAGCGCGTAGGGCGTATATCGATCAAGTTTTGACATGGTGCTTGTCTCCTTTCGTACCGCGGCATGGCCGCTGCCTCGATGAGAAGGAGATAAGCGTTCTACCGACCGAAATAATCCGCGCGAATCTGGAAGGACTATTCGCCTCTATCGAACAATCACGCCCACGCCGGCTTCGCAAATGCTTTGGCGAGATGATCAATGAAGGTACGCGACTTGGCCGGCACGAACTGACTTTCCGGATAGACAGCGAACACGCCGAACTCAGCAGCGCGCCAAGCGGGCAGCACTTCGACCAAGCGCCCGCGCTTGATCAGCGGGCCAGCGATAAAGTCGGGTTGGAGTGCAATTCCCACCCCTTCGGCCGCAGCGGCTACGATGACGTCGCCATTATTGCTGCGCAGCGCCGCGTCAGCGACATTGAATATGACTTCCTCGGACCGGCGCTTGAAGCGCCACTCATCGCGGTCGAGCCAGAGTGTGTAGAAAAGCAGAGTATGGTTCTTAAGATCGCGCGGATGTTTCGGTGGGCCGCGGCGCTTAAGATAAGCGGGCGCGGCGCACAGCAGCATGCGGCAGCTTGCAAGCTTGCGTGCAATCAAGCTGGAGTCGCGCAGATTGCCGATACGGATAGCGACATCGACATTCTCCTCCAAGAGATCGACAAGCTTGTCCGTCAGCGTGAGTTCAACCCGCACTTCCGGGTGCTTGGACATGAACGCTCCGATCTCAGGGGCGAGATGGCGAAAGCCGAAGCTCATCGGCGCATTGACGCGGAGCGTGCCGCGCGGCTCGGCGGTGAGGCTTGCGGCTTCGGCAGCGGCTTCCTCAAGTGCCGCCAGCCCGAGACGCACCCGCTCCAGAAACGCCGCGCCAGGCTCCGTTAGCGCTACGCGACGCGTGGTGCGCTGCAAGAGGCGCACGCCGAGCTCGGCCTCAAGATCGCGCACGCGCTCGCTGACCAGCGTGCGTGAAAGATTGAGCTCTCGCGCAGCGGCGGTGAAGCTCTTCAGCTCTGCGACTTTGACGAATATTTCGAGCGCCTGAAACCGATCCATCACGCAGCATTGTCTGAGGAGTGGGAGACAAACAAGGCCCTGGCGGGCCTATTGTTTAGGCTTCGGCCAGGTCGGACTTGGGAGCGTCGACGTTTCGGCGCGGACCGCCGTGGCGACGCCGGAGGGCCGCTTCGCGTGTCATAGATGAGTGCCTGCTGCTCGCCTCGCAGCGTTAGAGGGATGATCGCAGCGCCGCCGTTCGCGGCAATGTCATCGGTTGTCTCGAAAGCGCCCTGGATCGCCCAGTAGCGGCGTGAATAGTCCGCCGCGGCCTGCAAACCGAGGCGCCAGTGCCCGCGCGGGCTCAGTCCATCGGCGGCACGGAGTCGTTGGCTTCGGCGCGGTCGCGGTAGAGCGCGGCGCGCACGAGCAGGATGAAGGTGACCGGCGTTGTGATCAGGACAAGCGCGGCAATGAGAATCTCATGCGCAACAAAGCGCGTTTGCAACACCGAAAAGCAGAGCATCGAGGCGGCGAGGATAAGCGCGGCGCCGGCGGTGGCGCCCAGAGTGGGCGCGTGCACGCGGTCGTAAAAGGACTGCAGGCGCGCCAAGCCGATCGCGCCGATCAGCGTGAAAGCCGCGCCGGTGACAACGAAAATCGCCGTCAGCAGGGCGGCCCAAAGGGGGAGGTCGGGCGCCTGGATCATTCGATCACCTCGCCGCGCATGAGAAACTTCGCCAGCGCTACCGTGGAGCAGAACCCCAGCAGGCCAATGATCAGCGCCGCCTCGAAGTAGAGCGTGCTGCCGGTGCGCACGCCGAATGTGATCATCATCAGCAGGCCGGTCGTGTAGAGCGTATCGAGCCCGACGACGCGGTCCTGTGCGCGCGGTCCCTTGACGATCCGCCAGACGGCTAGCCCCATGGCTAGCGCCAGCATGATCTGCGCCGCGAGCAGCGCGCCGCCGAGGATAAGCACGCTCAACCGAATATCTCCAACAGCAGAGGTTCATAGCGGCGCTTCACCAGCGCGACATAGTCCGCCTCATCGACAAGATCGAACACGTGCAGCAGCAGACGATTCTGCGCGGCGTCGTGCTGCGCCCAGAGCGTACCGGGCGTGCTGGTGATGATGATGGCCAGCAGCGCAAGCCCGTATTTGTTGGTGAGATCGAGCGGAATGGAAACGAAGCCCGACGTGCGCTTCTGTCGCGCGCTGCTCAAGATAATGGACGCCACCGCAAGATTCGATCGGATGATGTCGTAGATGACGATGCCGAGGAGCTTGAGAGCTGCGCGTGCGCTGCGGATGCGCGGGCGCTCGACTTGAAGCGGCGCGAGGCTCCAGGGTGCGGCGAGCCCGATCAGCACCGCGCCAACGATAGTCGCCGGCGAAACAGAATTGTGCAGCAGCAGCCACATCATCGCCAGCAGCACCGAAAGGCCGGGATAGGGCAGAAGCCGGCTCATCGCGCCGCCTCCTTGCGCGCTGCTGGTGCAGGCGCGCGGTGCAGCACGGCGCTGATGTACTCGTGCGGCCGCTGCAGCCACGCCACGGTGTCGTCCGTGTAGCGCAGCACCGCGCCGCCGTGCGTGGTCAGCACAATGCTGGCGAAGAGGAGCCCGGCAATGGCGGTGAATTCAACGCCGCGCACGCGCGGGACAACACGCTCTTCGCCTGACGCCCAGACTGTGTCGATGCCGATGCGCAGCAGCGCAACGATGGCGGTGAAGCTCGAAATCGCCAACAGTGCGATAATGATCCAGCCGGGCGCAGCAGGTTGTTCTGCGAGGCCCATCATCATCGCCATTTTGCCGACGAAGCCAGAGAGCGGCGGCAGGCCCGCCAGCAGCAGCGCGCACACAATGAAGCCGCCGCTGATGAGGGCGATGGCCACCGGGATAATGACCCCGACCTCGTCCGTCGGCGGTCCGTCATCGTAAGGATCGCGATATTCGTCGGCGAAGACCGGCGGGGCCTCTGCGGGCGCTGTGGTGCCGCGCGCGCGGTTCAGAAGTTCGATCAGCA
>JAEYPY010000092.1 GCA_023410295.1 Pseudomonadota bacterium
GGCCCGGAAGGCCGTGCTTTTCGATCGATTTGCGCCAGCCATCGAACTCTTCTTCCGAGAGCCCGTAGCGTTGGCAGGCCTCTTCAAGAGTCAGCAGGCCGCCGCGGACAGCCGCGACAACTTCAGCCTTGCGCCGAATGACCCAACGGGTCGTTCCCGGCGGCGGCAGATCGTCCAAAGTGAGGGGATTCCCGTCAGGACCCATCACCACCCCATCATAGCGGCGTTGCTTCTGCATAGCGCCTTTCTCCTCTTTATTGAGGTGCCATCATAAGTCGCACGGCTAAAGAAACGACTAAGGGCGCGCGTTAAAATTCAGTAGACGCTGTGTCGAATTAGAACACGACTCGTCTTACTCATTTCTTACCCGCGCCCTCGCTCGATTAGCGCTTCACCCGCAGCAATTCTTCGAGCATTTCATCGGCTGTCGTGATGATGCGCGAGGACGCAGAGTAGGCGCGTTGCGTGGTGATGAGGTTCGTGAACTCCGCCGCGAGATCGACGTTCGATGCTTCCAGCGCGCCCGACACCAGCCGGCCGGCGCCGCCCGCATTGGCGGAGTTGATGTTGTAGAGTCCGGATTCCAGCGTCGTGCGGAATGCACCACCGACATCGGGTTTCAGACCATTTGGGTTGAGAAACGTCGCCAGCGGAATTTGATAGAGCGCGCGGGCGCGGCCGTTCGAGAACTGCGCGGTCAGCATGCCGTCGCCCTCAAGCACGAGGCCGACGAGATCGCCGGGCGGCACGCCGTCGGCGGTGACGCTGGTGACGCCGAAATTGTTGGCGAACTGGGTCATGCCGGTGGCGAGGTCGAGTGTCACGGCCTGATCGGCCGCGCCGGTGCTCGCGGCCCAATCGATCGTGAAGGCCGCGTCGATGTCCTGCACGGTGGAGGCGGTGCCGTGGCCCACGACGCTGGCGACGGTGCCGTCCGTGTTGAAATTGAGGATGCCGGCCGCGAGCACGCCGCCGGTCGCCCCGCCGCCATCGACGTTCGTGTTGGGGCGAGCGTAGGCTTCAACGCGCCAGGTGTTAGGCCCGGTCTTCAGGAAGCCGAAAGCAATTGTGCGCGGCGCGCCCAAGCTGTCGTAGATTTCGAGTGAGCTTTCGAAGTGCGGCGTGATGGTGCCCATGGCCATGTCGCCGACGTCATAGGCGCCTTGCGCACCGGCATAATCGGCCTGGCCCGAGTTGAGGTTGGCGTTGAGCCCGACATTCGCCGTCGGCTCGGCGAGGCCGCCGACGCCGGAAATGTTCACAGGCTCGATCGCCGAGAGTGAGGTGGGTGAGGAGGTGACGCTGCCATCGGCGCCCACCGGCCAGCCCTGCAGGAAGAGCCCTTGCGCGTTCACCATGTAACCGTCGGCGTCGATCGTGAACGAGCCGGCGCGCGTGAACAGCACGCTGCCGCCGTTGGAGAGCTGCTGGTTATTGGTGGAGACGATGAAGAAGCCTTCGCCGGAGATGGCGAGGTCCGTGGTCGAGCGCGATTGCTCGAGCGAGCCTTGCAGCGAGATTTGCTGACGCACGAGCGGCAGCACGCCGCCTGCGTTATAGGTCGTGTTCGAGTTCTGCGCGTTGACCAGCGCGCTGAAATCGACGCCCGAGCGCTTGTAGCCGACCGTGTTCACGTTGGCGATGTTGTCGGAAATGACGGCGAGCGCGCTCGAATTGGCGGTGAGGCCAGAAACGCCCGCGCGCAGGGCGGTATAGATAGACATGTGTCCCAGCTCCATCGCCGCCTGCGTCCGAGCAGCGGCGTCAGTTTCTGCAATGGAGCGCTTCTGCGCGTGATCGACGCCCGCATTCGGCGGGCGCCATCCAGTGTCAGCTTCCGGTCAGCACCGAGCGAATCTCGTCGAGTCCGCGTGTGCCGGTCGGCGTGATGACAACGGGTGTCGTTCCGGAGAAATCGACGCCCATGATTCTTTCGCGAACGTTGATCGTCGGCTGGATCGTTTCGCCGGCCGCGTCCTTCGCTTCGATGGTGATGCGATAGATGCCGTCCGGCGCGATTTCGCCGTTCGTGCGTTCGCCGTCCCAGGTGAAGAGATGCTCACCGGCGGCGCGCGGCGCAGTGTTTGTCTCGTACATCGTGCGCCCGCTCATGTCCTTGACGGTGATGGTGAGCGAGCTTGCGCCTTCCGGCATCCGGTAGGCCCAGTTCGCCGCCCCGCCGACGAGATAGGTTTCGTCCGCTTCGATGATCGCGTCCTTGCCGAGATAGGAGAGGGCCGCGCCCGCCGAAGCCGCTTGGTATTGGCCGACCAAGCCTTCCAGCTGCTCGTTGGTGCGGATCTGCTGTTCGACCTGACTGAACTGCACCAGCTGCTGCGTGAACTGCGTGGAATCCATCGGCGCGAGCGGATCCTGGTTCTGCAACTGCGCCGTCAGCAGGATGAGGAACGAATCGTAATTGTCCGACAGGCGCGCGCGATCGCCGTTGGATTGATTGATGACGGGATCGCCGATTGGTGGGATAGCCATCGCTTACGTCCTCACACCATCATGTCCAGGCGCACGCCGCGCCAACGCTCGTAGCCGAGTGGGCGCGCGCTTTGTTGTTGCGGCGCATCGCTCGCCTCGGCTGCCAGAGCGCCGCCCGGCGCGCCGTCGTGCGATGCGTCTTGCGACCCCTCGTGGCCTTGCCGCAGATCGAAGGCGAGGCCGTTGTCGGAAAGTTCGAGCCCGGCCGATTGCAGCATCTGTTCGAGCTCGCGCGCATTACGTGCGAGTTCGGCCAAGGCTTGCGGCGAGTCCGCGGCGATCAGCGCCGTGACGCGATGATCGCGCGAGACTTCGAGGCGCACATCGACGCGTCCAAGCTCCGGCGGATCGAGTCGGAGCTCGAAGCTGGTGCTCTCGCCGTTGAACTGGCGCACGATCTCACGCGCGATCTGCGCCGCGGCAGGCGTCGCGCGCGCGGCTTGATCCGGCGCTGCCTGCTGCGTGTGCGACGCGGCATGGGTGGATGCGGCTGAACCCGCCTGAGTTTGCGGTGGCGGCGCTTGCGGCCCGTCGATGGCGGGCGCCGGCGCGGGCGCTGACGCCACACTATCTTTCGCCGCTTGATTGGGCGCAGATTGCGCGGCGGCTGCGCGTTGAGCGGCGGCGGGTGAAGGCGGTTGAGGCGCTTGCGGCGCATCGGCGTTCTTCTCGACCTTCGGCTCGCTCTTGCCGTTGCGCGGAGAAGCTTCGCGCGGTTGCGCTGATTGCGCGGCGCTTGCGACGGCGGCGGCGGGGAGCGCCGTGTCTGCATCCGCATTGGCTACGACCGGAGTGACGGGCGGCGGAGCGGCATTGGCTTGCGTGGGTTGGGTCGGTTGCGGCGGCGCTGGCGCAGCGTTGCTTTGCGGCGCTGACTCCGCACTCTTCGCGCCGCCACTGGCGGCCGCGTTGTTGTTTGCGTGATCGCCAGAGGCTGCACGTTCGGCCTGCGCCGGCGCCGCTGCGGATGCGGGCGTTTCTCCGGTTGTCGCTGACCCAGGTGCAGCACTTTCGATGGGCGTGGTCTGAGCAGGCGCAGCGGCTGGCGAAGCTGCAGCGGCGCTTTGCGAAGCATTGCCGGTCTGCGCTTCAGCGGTCACCACGGGCGAAGTCGGCGGGGCGACAACTTGCACGATGAAGGCAGGAGCCGGCGCTTCGGTTGACGCCGTCTGATGCTCACCACTGTTCGCCGGCGGCGCCGCTTCGTCGGCCGACGGAGACGCGGAAGCCTCCGATGCGCGCGGTGTCTGCGGCGGCGCTTCCGGTTGTGGATCAGGCGCGCTCTCGCGCGGCACGGGGGATTCATCTGCAGTGGCCGCCTCGAGATGGTCGGCAAAGCTCGGCTCGGAGGCGTCGGCAGGCGCGGCCCGCGGCGCAGCGGCGCGCGGCGGCGCTGCGGTCGGCTCAAGAACGGCGTCGGCCGCGAAATCCATACGTCCCCCTAGGCCCGGACACGCGGGCTTGGAGTTCCGGAGCAATCGTCGGGCCACGGCGCTAACCATAGAAAAGACGAAATAAAACAGAGACATGACGCTTTGGGGCAGGAACTTTCTGGTGGCCTATCCGGCAATTTCCGCCGCCCTGCTCGGCAGCTTCTGCCGAGCCATTAACCCTGGCCCCAAGCTTGCGAGACACTTCCGATGAAGGCCTGCGCCCGCGTCTCGCGCGGACGTCGGCATCGCGGAGAAAGATGTGCTTTATCAAGCGCTTGTCTATGCTGAAGCGTCGCGCCCACCGTGCGCGCGCACCCGGCAAATTTCGCCGGGCGCCGGGCGCTTTCTGCCGGGGGGCAGGCCATGGTCGGTCTAACCAGCGTTCTCCTGTCGGGCCTCTCCGGCATGCGCGCGGCCCAAAGCGCGATGGGCGCGATCTCCAACAACATCACCAACGCCAACACGCCCGGCTACGTCCGCACGGAGGTTACGCTCGCGCCGCGTTCGCACTTGGGCGCCGGCGCCGGCGTTGAGGTCACCGGCATCCAGCGCGCGGCGGACCGCTTCCTCGCCACGGCCAGCTACATCGCTCGCGCCGCGCAGGGGGCAGCCTCCGTACGCGCAGATATCCTGGCGCGCGCGCAATCCAATTTCGGCGACCCAGCCAGCAACACCTCGATGTTCGCAATGCTGGACGATTTCTGGGGAGCGATGACGGAGATCGGCGTCGATCCATCGTCCACACTGCGTCGCGTCGATGCGGTGAGTTCGCTGCAGACGATGTTCTCGGAGGTGCATCGCGTCGCGGAGTCCCTGCAGGATCTGATCGCAGAAGCCGATCAGCGCATCGCCGACGCGGTCAATGACGCGCAAAGCCTCATGGATCGCATTTCCCAGCTGAATGAGGAAATCCAGCTCAACAAGCGCACAGGCGCCGACGCTTCCGGCGCGGAGAATGCTCAGGCAGCGCTGATTGATGAGCTATCAGTATTGCTCGACGTGCGTGTCTCGCCGCTCACGGAAGGCGGCGTGCATGTGCGCACCAGTGGCGGCGCGCTCCTCGTCGGCGCTCAAGCAGCGCGGCTGAGCTATACGCCAAACTCATCACCGTTCGCCGGCCACAGCGTCATCTCGATCAACGAACAGCTCGGCGCGGGGTCGAACCTCGAGCCGTTCTTGCTCAGTGGCGAACTCAAAGGCCTGTTGCAGGTGCGCGACCAGGATCTGGTGGGTCTTTCCGAAGCTCTGGGCGGCTTCTCCGCAGCGCTCGCGGATTCCTTGAACCAGGTGCACAACGAAAACGCCTCAGCGCCGCCGGTAAGCGAACTGGTCGGCCGCCAGACGGGACTGCTTGGCACAGATGCATTGAGCTTCACGGGCAATGCCATCGTCGCCGTCACCGACTCTGCCGGCAATCTGCGCGAGCGGCTGACCATTGACTTTGACGCACTGACCATCACCGGCGAAGCGCCGGCCGCCGTCTATAGCTTCGCCGGCGGCACGATCAACGCGTTCACAACCGCGCTCAACACAGCGCTCGGCGCGGCGACGCCGCCCGGCAGCGCGAGCTTCGTGAATGGCGTGCTGACATTGAACGCCAGCAGCGACGGCGGCGTGGTCGTCCAGCAGGACAGCGCCGATCCATCGGCGCGGGCCGGACGCGGCTTTTCACACTTCTTTGGCCTCAACGATCTTGTCTCTCGTCCGACGCCGCTCTTCTTTCAAAGCGGCATTGGCGGCACGGATCTGCACGGCTTCAATGCCGGCGGCGAAATCACCTACGAGATCCGCGACACGATGGGGCGGCAGATCGCCACGCGGACGGTCTCCATTTCCGGAGCGCTCGCAGGCGCCGGCTCCAACTGGAATGATCTCCTCACCGCGCTGAACGCGCCGGCCACTGGGCTTGGAGAATTCGGCTCGTTTTCGCTTGATGCGGCGACGGGGCGCGTGAACTTCACCCCGGGTCCGACATTCCAAGTCGAACTCGTCGCCGATTCCTCACAGCGCGGCGGGACGGGCGTTTCGTTCTCGGCGCTCAACGGGCTCTCGCCTGCGGCGACGGCTGGGCGCGCGTTTGAGATCAATGTCGATGCAGAAGTCGCCGCCGATCCGGGGCTTCTCGCTGTCGGCCGGCCAAACTTGAGCGCCGCGCTTGGCGACCGGGTGATCGAAGCGGGAGACAATCGCGGCGCCAGCGCGCTGGTTTCAGCGCGCGATACGGTGCGCAGCTTCGCCGCCGCCGGCGTGCTCACGGCGCAATCGACGACGCTTGCGGTTTACGCGGCGCGGCTTGGAGGCGAAGCCGGGCGCATGGCGCAGGACGCGTCGCGCGGGGCCAAGGGCGCGGCTGCGGTGGCCACAGCCGCAGATGACCGGCGCGCCCAAGTGGAAGGCGTCAGCCTCGACGACGAATTGTTGAAGATGACATCGTATCAGAATGCCTACGCCGCATCAGCGCGGGTTATTCAAGCCGCGACCGAGATGCTCGATGTGCTGATGTCCATCGGTTATCGGTAATAGGAGAGAGCCGTGAGCAGCACGCTTTCACTGCGCTTCTCAACGCAAGCCCAGCTCGACGTTCGTCGTATTACGCGCGAACTCGGCGAGCTGCAGGCCCAAGTCGCCTCCGGCAAGAAGGCGAACGACCTGCTTGGCTTCGGCGGCGCTGCAAGCCGGTTGATCAATGCACAGGGCATGAAAGCGGCCGCCGATTCGCGCAGCTCGATCATCAACCAGTTGCAGGCGCGCTTCGGCGTGCAAGGCGCCGCGCTGGGGCAGGTGGCTGAAGCTTCAGGGCTGCTCGCTCAGTCGATCCGCGAGGCGATCAGCTCCAATGACGGCCGCGGCGTCGCTATCGAGCTTGAGCTTTCTTTTGCCAGCATCGTCTCGGCGCTCAATCAGACTTGGAACGGCCAGCCCCTGTTCGCCGGCGAGCGCCAAGGCGGCAGTCCCGTCAGGATAACTACGCTCGAGGAATTGCAGGCCGCGCCATCGCTCGCTGATATCTTTGATGAGGCTGACCGGCATCAGACCATCGATCTCGGCGCCGGCACGCCGATCGTGCTTTCCGCCAAGGCGTCGGAATTGTCACAAGGCCTGTTCGGCACGCTGGAGCAGCTTAAGGGCCTGATCGACGCCGAAGGCGGCACGATAGGTCAGCCGATCAGCGCCAGCGCACGCGCCGCGCTACAGAACATCGCCGACCAGCTCGACGCCGAAGCGAACAAATTCACCACGGAAGAGGGCCGCGCCGGGCAACTTCAAGCCCGGTTCGACGCTGAGCGCGTGCGGCTGCAGCAGCGCTCCAATTTGCTGGTCAAGGAGATCGGCGACCAAGCGGACGCCGACGTGGCTGAAATCTCGATCCAGCTCAGCGCGCTGCTGGTGCAGTACGAAGCTGCGGCCAAGACCTTCGCCGACCTTTCAAAACTTAGCCTGTTGAACTATCTCTGAGCCTTCGCCCTGGGCCTTGACCCCAGGGGGAGGATGAGATGACCGATTTGTCTGCCGCGCCGCCGCCGAGCGCGCGCACCCTGAATTCTTTGGGCTTTGCCAAGCCGCCGTCGCAAACCCGCGTCGTCGCCGCCATGTCGGGCGGGGTCGATAGCTCCGTGGTTGCCGCGATGCTGAAGCGCGAGAGCTATGACGTCGTCGGCGTCACGCTGCAGCTTTACGATCATGGCGCGGCGGTGAACAAGCCGGGCGCGTGCTGCGCGGGGCAGGACATTCACGATGCGCGCCGCGTCGCCGATTCCTGCGGTTTTCCGCACTACGTGCTGGATTATGAAAGCCGCTTCCGCAGCGCGGTGATGGAAGATTTCGCCGACACCTACCTGGCGGGCGCCACGCCGATCCCGTGCGTGCGGTGCAATCAATCGGTGAAGTTCAAGGATCTGAAGCGCGTCGCCGAAGAACTGGGCGCCGATTGCCTAGCCACCGGCCATTACGTGCAACGCATCGAAGGCCCGAACGGCCCGGAGCTGCATCGCGCCGCCGACGCCAGCCGCGATCAAACCTACTTCCTGTTCGCCACCACGCGCGAACAACTCGACTATCTGCGCTTCCCGCTCGGCGGCATGCCGAAGAGCGAAGTGCGTAAACTCGCCGACGACCTCGGCCTTCGCGTCGCCGCCAAGCCGGATAGCCAGGACATCTGCTTTGTGCCGAACGGCAAGTATCAAGCCGTGGTCGAGAAGCTGCGGCCCGGCGCGATCGAGCCGGGCGAGATCGTGCATGTCGATGGCCGCGTGATGGGTGCGCACGATGGCGTCATCAACTTCACTGTCGGACAACGGCGCGGCCTGGGCATTGCGACTGGTGAGCCGCTGTTCGTGGTGAAGCTCGATGCCGCGAACAAACGCGTCATCGTCGGCCCGCGTGAAGCACTGGGCGTCACGCGTATTGCGCTCAAGGAAGTGAACTGGATCGGCGAGCGCGTCGCCAGCGAAGACGAACTCGACGGCCGCGCCGTCCTTGTCCGCGTACGCTCCACGCGTCCGCCGGTGCCGGCGAAGCTGCGGATCGACGCGGGCTGGCACGTCGACCTCGACGAGCCGGAAGAGGGCGTCGCGCCAGGGCAGGCGGCGGTCTTTTATGATCCAGGCTCGACGCGCGTCCTGGGCGGCGGTTGGATTGCCCGCACCGAATAGCTATCTGCGCTCCATAAGGAGGGTCGATGTCCGACGCCAAGACCGCCGCGAAGGAGTTGCTCAGCCTCTCCGGGATCGATGCGTTGCGCGCACTGATCGATGGCAAACACCCGCCGCCATCCATCGCGGGTACGCTCGGCTTCTATCTCGCTGAAGTGGAGGACGGCCGTGCTGTCTTCATTGGCGAAACCTCCGATCGCATTCTCAATCCGCTCGGCATCGTTCACGGCGGCTGGGCGCTGACCTTGATCGACAGCTGTACCGGTTGCGCCGCGCACACGACGCTGCCGGCCGGCGTCGGTTACACCAGCGTTGAAACGAAGGTGAACTTCGTCTGCGCCATCAGCGCCGATACCGGCCAGGTGCGGGCGGAAGGCAAAGTGATTGCGCGCGGCCGCACCATCATTACCACCGAAGGCAAGATCACCGATGCGCGCGGACGCCTGTTGGCGCACGGGACCTCGACCATTATGGTGCTGCGCTCAGAAGGGAAGACGGAACAATGAGCCAAGAAGATATCGTCATTGTCGGCATGGCCCGCACGCCTATGGGCGGTCTCTTGGGCGATCTCGCCAATATTAGCGCACCTGAACTCGGCGCGGTCGCAGTGAAGGCGGCGGTGAAGGAAGCCGGAATCGCGAGCGCCGACACCATCTTCATGGGCAACGTGCTCTCCGCGGGCCAGGGCCAGGCGCCGGCGCGTCAGGCGGCGCTGAAGGCCGGACTCGATAAAGGCACCCAAGCAGTGACGCTGAACAAGATGTGCGCCTCAGGGCTGCAGGCCGTCGCGATGGCGCGCCAAGCACTGCTCGCGGGCGAGAGCGACACCGTGATCGCCGGCGGCATGGAAAACATGACGCGCGCGCCGTTCCTGATGGCCAAGCATCGCACTGGCCAAAAGTACGGCCACGACAAGTTGCACGATCACATGGCGCTCGATGGGCTCGAAGACGCCTACGAAGGCCTCGCCATGGGCGTTTACGCCGATCAAGCCGCGAAGGACTATCAGTTCACGCGCGAAGCACAGGATGCCTACGCGCTCGAAACGCTGCGCCGCGCGCAGAGCGCCACTAGCGAAGGCCGCTTCAAGCGCGAGATCGCCGCGATCGAAACCAAGGCCGGCGCCATCGATACGGATGAACTCCCGCGC
Organism: Pseudomonadota bacterium; assembly: GCA_023410295.1. Lineage (GTDB taxonomy): Bacteria > Pseudomonadota > Alphaproteobacteria > Caulobacterales > Aquidulcibacteraceae > Vitreimonas. The sequence goes on from JAEYPY010000092.1 coordinate 9,726, forward strand.
AAGGCCAAGCCCGATAAGATCCCATCGCTAAAGCCGGCCTTCACGCCGGATGGCACCGTCACCGCCGCCAATGCGTCGGCGATTTCCGACGGCGCCGCCGCGCTGGTGCTGATGCGCCGCAGCGACGCCGAGAAGCAAGGCAAGAAGATCATCGCGCGCATCGTCGCGCAAAGCTCGCACGCGCAGGAGCCGTCGAAGTTCACCTCCGCGCCAGTGCCGGCGATCCAGAAGGCGCTCACGCGTGCGAACTGGAAGGTGGGCGACGTCGATCTTTGGGAGATCAACGAAGCTTTCGCCATCGTGCCGATGATCGCGATGAAGGAGCTCGGCATTAGCCACGAAATTATCAATGTGAATGGCGGGGCCTGCGCACTGGGTCACCCAATCGGGGCCAGCGGCGCGCGTGTGCTGGTGACGCTGCTCGCGGCGATGGAAGCGCAGAACCTGAAGCGAGGCATCGCCTCGCTCTGTATCGGCGGCGGTGAAGGCATTGCGCTTGCTGTGGAGCGCGTGTGAACGAAAAGCTCCTCGCGCATTTCGCCGAGCAGGCGGGCTTCTGCTCCGCCTTGGGTTCGCCGTTCACCGGTGAGCTGATCGAACGGATGCGCGAGGATATCGTCGCCGGCGGGCCGACCGCGGCGCTGGTCGGCGACTGGCAAGGCAACCCGCGCGCCGATGCTGTGGCGCTCCGCCTTGCCGGCGCCGCCCACGCGGCGGTGCTGACGGGACCCGACACGCGCTTGGCGCAGCTCTTTCCAGCGCAGAACGCAAGTTGGCGCATGGAGGAGATCTGGCCAGCCGTGCAGGCGCTATTTGCACGCGATGACGGCTGGATCCGCGAGTTCATCCGCTCGGCGCCGCAGACCAACGAGACGCGCCGCTCCATCGCGCTGCTCGCGGCCTTTCTTGCATTTGCGCGCGATTGGCGCGGGCCGATCGACACGCTCGAGCTCGGCGCCAGCGCCGGGCTCAATCTGCATTGGGACAAGTTTGCCTATCGGCCGAACGGTTGGTCATGGGGCGGCGACAGCGCCGTAGTGATCGACACCGATTGGAACGGCCCCGCGCCGCCAATCAATGTGCGCCCGCAGATCCGCTATCGCGCCGCGTGCGATCTCAATCCGCTCGACGTTAGCGACGACGCACAGGTGCTGCGGCTGAAATCCTACATCTGGGCCGATCAGCCCGAGCGCATGGCGCGCCTTGAGGGCGCCGTCGCCATCGCGCGGGATGAGAATGTGCGGGTCGAGCAGGGGGATGCGGCCGACTGGGTCGCGCGCAAGCTGGCGTCGCGCGCAGGCGATGCGGCGACCATCGTTTATCATTCGATTTTCCTGCAATATCCCCCACGCGAAGCCCGCGCCGCCATCGCCGAAGCGATCGAGTCAGCTGGCGCACAGGCGACAGCGGAAGCGCCGCTGGCCTGGGTGCGGCTTGAGCCTGAAGGCCTGTTCGGTGGCGAGCCGAACAGCGCGCGCATGGTGATCGATCTCATCACCTGGCCAGGCGGAGAACGGCGTGTGCTCGGCCACACCGACGGCCACGTGCGCAGCGTCTACGCGCTCTAGCTCCGCGCTTTCTTCTTCTTCGGCGGTGCGCGCTTGCGCGGCGCCTTGTCGCTGAGTTCGATCCATACCGGCGCGTGGTCGCTGGTCTTCTCCCACTCGCGCACCTCGCGATCGACGCCGCCGGCGACAAGCCGCTTGGCGACATCCGGACTGAGCAGGAAGTGATCGATCCGCAGCCCGGCGTTGCGCGCGAAAGCATTCCGGAAATAATCCCAGAACGTATAGACGCGCTCGTCGCCATAGAGCAGGCCGATCGCGTCGGTCCAGCCTTGCGCCACCAGCTTTGCGTAAGCCTGGCGCACCTCGGGCCGGAAGAGCGCGTCATCCACCCAGCGCTCGGGCTTGTAGACGTCGAGTTCAGTCGGCATCACGTTGTAGTCGCCGGCGAGCACGACTGGCTTTCCCGAAGCGAGCAGCTTCTTTGCGTGCGCCGTCAGCCGCTTAAACCACGCCAGCTTGTAATCGAATTTCGGCCCCGGCGCGGGATTGCCGTTTGGCAGATAGAGGCAGCCAACGATGAGGCCGTCTATCTCCGCTTCGATGTAGCGGCTGTGCAGATCATCCGGATCGCCCGGCAGGCCGCGGCGCACTTCGATCGGCATGCCGCTACGCGCCAGGATGGCGACGCCATTCCAGCTTTTCTGCCCGTGCCAGATCGCGTGGTAGCCGAGCGCGGCGATCTCTTTTTGCGGAAACTTCTCCTGCGGCGCTTTCAGTTCCTGCAGGCAGACGATGTCGGGCGCGGCCATCTCAAGCCAGCGCAACAGCACCGGCAAGCGCCCGTTGACTCCGTTCACGTTGTAGGTCGCGATCCGCATGCGGATTGGGTTCTCACGCCGCACTCAGTTGAGCAAGGTCATCAGCTCGTGCACGAATCCAGCCTGACCCGGTAGGATTTTCACCAGCGCTTCCTCGGGCGAAAAGAATGCCGCGCGATCGATTTCTGGAAACGTCTCCCGCTTGCCAGAGCGCGGCGGCCACTCAAGCTCGAACGTCGAGCGGCCGATCAATGCAAGTTCCTGCCGCTCGCCCTCAAACGCCCAGCAGCGCACTAGCTTGCCGCTCTTCTGCTTCAGCGGTGTCAGCGGAATGAACGGCCCGCGCGCCACGAGCCCGGTTTCCTCGGTGAACTCGCGCTGCGCCGCATCCAGCGCGTCCTCGTCCGTGTTTTGCATACCCTTCGGGATCGACCAGGCGCCATCATCCTTGTTGCGCCAGTAGGGCCCGCCCGGATGCGCTAGCAGCACAACAACCCCGCTGACTTCGCGCACGTACATCAAGAGGCCGCATGAGACTTGCATTGCCGTATGGCTCTCGTGGCAGGGCACCCGCGCTCAGAACACAGGAAAATCGATCTCTTCTTCGGAAGGCGCAGTGAAGTCGGCAATGACGCCGTCCGGGAAACGGGCTTGTTGCTGCTCATAGCGCTCCACCACCTCGTCGATCGGTCCGAAATCGACGATGCGGCCCTGCTCCAGCCATAGACCCTTGTTGCAGAAGTCCTTCAGGACCCCGTTGGCGTGTGACGCCATGATAGTGATGCGCGAGCCGGTGTAAGCGGCCTTCGCGCGCTTGCGAGCGCGTTCAATAAAGAACGCGTCGCCGGCGCCGATCACTTCATCGACAACGAAAATGTCGCCTGGAAACGACGTCGCCAGTGCGAACGAAAGCCGCACCGCCATACCCGAGGAATAGCTGCGCACGGGATAACTCAGAAATGGACCCAGCTCTGTGAAGTCGGCGATGTCATCGGCCATGGCGTGACGCTGGGCGCGGGTCAGCCCCATCAGACGGCCGACAAAATCGATGTTCTCGAACGCCGTCTTGTCGAGGTTTATGCCCGCATTGGAGTTCAGCAGGCAGGAAAGCCGACCCTCAATCATGCGTATGCCTGATTGCGGCCAGCTGACGCCGGAGATCACGCGCAGCAGCGTGGATTTGCCAGCGCCGTTGCGGCCGATCAAGCCGAGCCGATCGCCATCCGCCAAAGCCAGCGAAACGCCGCGCAACGCGTGCACATGGGCGGTATCGCTGTTGCCCACCAGACCCAGGCTCGCGGCTTGCGCCACCTTGCGAAACAGCGATTGCGAGCGCGCCGAATGGTAGATCGGGTAGCTCAGGTGGACGTCGGAGAGAAGAACGTAGGCCATGGGCTAGAGCCAGTAAGTCAAGCGCGAACGCTTGCTTGAGTAGAGCGCGACGCCCGCGCTAACGAGCAATCCCGCGACGAGCCCTGACACGATCCAGTTTAACGGATCCGGCGCACGCCCAAGCAGCGGCGCGCGGACAATCTCAATCAGATGATAAAATGGATTCATCATCACGAACCAAAGCGCATCATCGGGAATGCGCGTCCGCTCCCAGAAGATCGGTGTCAGCAGGAAGGCGAGGTGCGTGGTTGAGCCGACCGCAGGGGCGAGATCGCGAAACCTCGCGCCAAGGAATGAAAGCAACGTGCTCCATCCCACCGCGGCCGCCGCAAGAAGCGCGAATCCAGGAAAGAACCAAAGCATATTCCAGTTGATCACGCTGCGATCGAACATCAGCACCACGAGATAGACCAGCATGTGGTGCGCGAACGTGATCGTCTGGCCGGTGACAAAGCGAAAGATGTGCACCGACGCCGGCAAGTCGTAGCTGAACAACAGGTTCTGGCTTCGCGGGTATATGTGAGCCCCTTCGTTCAGGGAGGTCGCGATGAACCCCCACACCGTCAGCCCAGCCGACAGATAGAGGAGAAATTCCTGAAGCGGGCGTCCCCAGAGCATGGAGAACGCAAAGGCGATGCCGCATATCGCGAGCGCGTGCGAGAGCGTCAGCCATAGCGGACCGAGCGTGGTCCGGCGGTAGCGATTCTTGACGTCGTCCCAGGCCAGCAAAAGCCAAGCGTGCACGCGCGCAAAGCCGCGTCCGTATTCGACCAGCGGAGTCATGGCAGCAGTCATACGCCCTTACCCTCGGCGGTGATGTCATAGAGCCATTGGGCCCCGCAAGCCTCTACGCCACAACGCCGCGGAAATCCGCTCGCGCGGCAAAGAAAGCATGAAAGATCATGCAGTTGTCCATTGCGCGCGGCGGCGCGCGATGGACTTTCGCCGAGTGTGCTAAAGGCTTCCGATGCAGATGTCGCCCCGCCTCTTGCAGTACCTTGCCGGGACGGCCTGGGGTGAGGGCCGCTTGTCGCCGCCAGAACCCCTGGTCGGCGCGGAACACTTTGTCGGGAGCGCGCCAGAACGGCGCGTTTTCAGCTTCTACGGCGAAACCTTTGAGCTGCCGCATGATATCGATTGGGAGCACAATCCGGGCAATCCTCAGCGCCGAGCCGCAGCTGCCGTTTGACGCGGAGATCGCTATTACGGCCGAGATTTAGACCGAGATGAATTCGGCGGCGCCGCCCCCGTTTTGTACGCGCGCGGCGAGGTGTTGAAGCGCCTCCTCGTGCAGCGCAAGAGCGGTCGCCGGTGTAAGCACGCCGGTCGGTTCGTCGCGAACGCGTAGGCCGAGAATCGAAAACTCGGGCAGAGCACGCGCGGCAAGGCAGCCAAAATCGGCGCCGACCGACCAGCCTCCATTTGGTTTGGGGCTCGTGCGGGCAGGCGGGGGCGCAACGGCATGCGCGAACACCAGCAAGCCGGTGGGTTTGAGCCGCGATGAGACATCGTGCAAGGCGACGCTTAAGGTATCCTGGGTCGCGCGCTCGAAATGGCCGACGCCGGCGACGATGTCGAACAATTCTCCGCCGACCTCATGGCCACCGCCGCCGAGCACCGTTTCCCGGAAGATCCGGCTCTGAGGCCGCATCGTCTCGCCCAGCGCGAGGCAACGCCATTCCCTGGCGCCGAGCGGTTTGCATGCAGTCAGCAGCGCATGCATGGCGCGATGGCGTTCAAGCGAACCACAGACACTACACTGCGGCGGCTTGCCGAAAGCTAGCCGCCCGCCGGGCCCGGGAGCATAAGCGCTGCTGCCGCAGACGACGCAACGTGGCGGTAATGGCGCACTGGCTGGCTTAGCGTTCGGCGTGGCGGCGGGTGCGCCGCGCGCCGCTAGTGCGGCCCATTCAGCTGGCGCGGAGCCAGACGCGAGCGAACGCAGGATGTCCTCCGTATAGCCGCTCAAGTGCGCCATCTTGGTGACGAGATTGAAGAACGGGAAGAGATGCTGCTCTTCTTCGCTCCTAGCGTCGCTCAAGCGCGCAGCATGCTGCTCAAGCGCCTGCACAAGCTCTTCCTGGACTTTGTCGAGCGAGGGCGGCGTGTAGTCCGCCCGCGCGCGCGCCCAACTCAGTTTGCCGCTCCCGTAACGGTGAAACTGCGCCCAGAGGTCGCGCACGCTGGTGCGGTGGTGGTGATAGACCTTGGCGTCCGGCGCGAACTTGATCTCGTAGTCGGTCTTGTCGAGCATGCGCCAGGCGATCTCGGCGTCACCGCCAGACTTCATGGTTGGGTCAAAAAGACCAATGCGATCGAACACGTCGCGGCGATAGGCGGCGTTGGCCGTCTGCGCGTACGGCTTGAAGTGCCAGCCGGAGAGCGGACCGCGCTGGCGTAGGAGGCCGATCTTTTCGGAATAGCGTTCCACCGGCGTCGATGGTGGGAACGCCAGAATTTCACCGGCGATGCAGCCGGCGTTGGGATTGTCGCGTGCCGCGGCCCAGAGTTCGGTCAGCCAATCCGGCGCCACTTCGCAATCGCTATCGGTGAAAGCGATGATCTCACCGCGCGCGACGCGCATAGCGGCATTACGGGCGGCGTAGGAGCCTTGATAGGTACGCTCTTCGAGGCGGGTGAAGCCGAAGCTGTCGATGATGGACGGCGTCTCGTCGGTCGAATTGTTGTCGACGACGAGCACTTCGAAGCGCTCACGCGGAAAATCCAGCGCCGCGATGCTGGCTAGGCACGCGCGAAGTAGTTCGCCGCCATTATAGGTCGGAACGACGACCGAGAAGGCAAGCCCGCTCTCTGACGGCGCCTCGCTCCCATCCTTGGCCATGTTATTTCCCCGCGCCGAAGCGCCCCGCCGCAAGGAAGCGCGTGGCGCAGTGAATGGCAAGGGTTAGGTTCACGGCTTTGGCGCCTGTAGCGGCCGCGACAAGAGCTGCGCCACGAAACGGGGCGCCGTTTCGGCCCGCAGCGGCAGTGTTTCTGCGCGCGCCGCCAAGTCTGTACCCAGGCGTAACGCTGCTTTTTGACGCGTGGCTGGGTCATCGGCGGTAACGCGCGCCGCGGCGGCCGCGAGCAATGCCTCGAGGGCGGGTAAAGCTTCCGCACTCCCCGCGCGCGTAGGCGCGGTGATGCCTTCGCTTTCCAGGCGAACGATGAGGTTCTGCGCGCCGCGCCACAGCGCGCCGATCGAAAGCCCTTGAGCGCTGAGGTCAATGACGGCGTCGAGCCGGCGAAACTCGGCCAAGCGCTGCAGCTCCGCGTCGACGTTGGCATAGATGCGCCAAAGGGGTTCGTTGAGGCCGGCAGCGCGCGCGGGCGCCGAGAGCGGCGCGTAGCGCATCGCGCGCCGACGCACCCAAACCCCGTCGATGAGATCAACCTCCTCGTACTCCGCACCGCCCAAAATGAGATGCACGTCATGACCGAGCGCAGCCAGCGCGGCGGCGAACGCATGGGCCTCGGCCTCTCGCGGACTATCGGCGCCAGCCAGCAGGGCGAAGGTGCGCGGCGCTGCGGCGCGCGTCCGCGTTGGAAAGACCGCGAACGGCGGGGGTGCGGCGAAGTCGGCAGCTACACGCAGTCGCCGCTCACCCGAAAGTCCGCGCGCCAATCCGACACGCCAAG
>JAEYPY010000099.1 GCA_023410295.1 Pseudomonadota bacterium
GCCCTTGGCTCCCCGCCGGTTTCCACCCGCATGAGCGATGTCGTCCGTCACACCCCCGTTGGCCATCGAGCTTCAACCGGCGCCCGCGCCGGCGCAGCCGTCTGAGCCAGGCCCCGCGGCCAAGGCCGCCGAGCAGCGCATCGCCGAGCATGCGGCGATGCTGCGCGCGGACATGAAGCCCGACCGCTTGCTGGTGCATCTCGATGAGAACGCCGGCCGGTTCGTGCAGACTCTGCTCGACGCCAATTCCGCCGAAACGTTGCGCCGCTATCCGAGCGAAGCTCAGCTTGCGTACTCGCGCGCCATCATGGCGTATCTGCGCGCTCAGATCGGCAAGTAAACAGATCGTAAATTTATTCGTTTCGGATGCATGCGCGTTAACGTTTCGTTAACGCATTTACGCTTTCTTCACGCCTGCGGCGAAGCGCGCCGCGCGTCTTCGTCAGACGCGCGATCCGAAGGAGCGTCATCATGGTGTCGAGCATCGTCCCCGGAGCAAATGGTGCGGCGGCGGCGTTCGGCGCCGAACCGCGCTTTGCGCGCAGCGCCAATGGCGCGCAGCAGCGCGACGAAGCAGGGCGCTCCGATACAGTTGAACTCAGCAGCGCAGCGCTCAATTCTGCGCGCGAGAGCGTGCGCGTCGGCATCGCCCACGTGCAGGAAGCGCTGGCGCTTGGGCAGGAAGCGCAATCGATGCTTGTGAAGGCGCAGGGCGCTGCGCGCGACGGCTCACAAGCCGAACTCGATGCAGCGCTCAAGGCGTTTGCCGATCGACTCGAAGCTGCGCTGAGCCGCGGCGCGAGCATTGTCGCGGGCGGCGCCGTGACGATCCAGGCCGAGCCGGGCGGACTGCCGGTGACGGTGGAAGGCGTGGACCTGCGGCTGAAGGCGTCCCCGGGCGCTGACGACGTGATCAGCGTTTCGGCCGACGCGCGCGTAGACGATCCGCAGCTTGCCGTGGATGTGCAGCGCTCGCTGGAGAAATTGCAGGAAGAGATGAGCCGATTGCTGGAGTCGGTGCGCGCGCTTGAGGCGCATCAGGGTTTCCTTGGCGCGGCGGAGAGCGCGAGCCAAGTGCGCAGCGATCTCAACGCCGACAGCGCGCGTCTCTTGGCGCTGCAAGTTCGCCAAGGCCTGCAAGCGGCTGGCGCGCCGTCAATCGCCAACGTCGAGCCGCAAGCGGTGTTGTCGCTGTTCCGGGCGTGAGAGTGAGTCAGTAGTGAGTAGTCAGTAGTCAGCAGGTGGCGCGGCGAAATTGGTCGGCGCGTCACACCTCTCTCTGCTCACTACTGACTACTCTCTACTGACTAATCACTACTGCCTACTGGCCTTAGAGCGGGCGCCAATTGCTTGCGCCGATATCGACGAGTTCGCCGCCGGCGTATGTATCGTCGTCGTCTTCCGATTGCATGCGCAGCCAGACTCGCCGGCCGTACTGGTAGGCCTTGAAGCCGACGATGCCGATGAGTCCCGCGAGGGCGAGGCCAGCCACAGCTGCGATCAGCGCAAGTTCGCGTGTGAAGGTAAGCTCGCCACGTGCGGCTTTGAGCAGGCGGCCATCGCGGGGCAGGCGCTTGGCGGCAGCGGCCGCACGTTCGCCGGCGGCTTCGGCCAAAAGACGCAAGCGCGGCAAGTCTTGGAGCCGGTTTGCGTGAGATATGAGATCCGCCGCGGCGGGTATGGCGACCGCGTCGGCAGCGGCGCCGATTTCTTCAAGCGCTTCACGCAGAAACGCCGCGCGTTCGGGATCGACGGCGGCGCGGAACGCGGCGGCGGCGTTGTCGTACTGCGCGGCGTTGCGGCCGTCAGCGGTGGCGAGCGCAGTGCTGCGGAATTCTTCGACCGAGAGCGCTTGGCCAAGCAGCGTTTCCATGTCCTGGCTGAAGCCGGGCGGATAATCGGGGCGGCGGCTCGCGGCCACCAGCGCGACGGCGCCATCGTTGGCGCGTGCGCCGAATTCGCCGGCGAGGCCGAGGCTGAACCCGGTCAGGATGAATTGCAGCGCGTCGGACTCCGGTTCGGCGATCAGCGCCTGCGCCATGAGCTGGAAGTCCTGCTCATCGCCGAGCGGCACGGTCGTGCCGGGTGCGCGCTCTTCCGCTTCGGTCGAGGCGGCGCGGCGCGAGAGCAGGGGCACAATCGACTCGTAGCGGGCGCGCGTGCCGGGCGTCAGGATGTCGAGCGCCGCGAGTTCCTTGGCCGCGTCGTTGCCGGCGCGGTTGAGCTGGCCGGCTTCGCGTGACGGCAGCATATGCCCGCCGGAGAGAAGGAAGCCGCGCGCGGCGGAGATGTCGCCTGCCATGAGTTCCAGGGCAATGAGATCGTCCCATTGGCGCGTGCGGTCGAAATCCAGCTGGATCAGGTCGGCGTTGAGCCGCGCCACGCGCGTAGCGATGCCGCGCGCGCCGCCTTCGGAATACTCATAGGCGTAAAGATGGTCGCGCCCGATAACCAAGATCGCGAGCGCTGAGGCGATGGCGAGCACGACGAGGCAGAGATTGAACGCAAAGGCGCTCACCACGCCGTCCGGGGCGCGCTCTGCTGCGCGGGCCCTGACGGGGCGCCACGCACTCTGGACTCTCGTGTGCTTCATTCCTGTCCCGGACCGCAGCCAAAAAGCAAAGAAACGGCTAAAAAGCCACAGGGCAAGATGAATTACAGGAAAGGCGAATTCGTCCCCACAGGCGGGCTTATCTGGGGCGAGGTTTACGCGCTGCGGTCGAGTACGGTGGCGACGGGCGCTGAAGGCGTCGCGAGGTCGCCCTTGGCGCCATACTGCGCCTCGCCGCCGCGCTGACGGGCGACTTCCTCGGCCATTGCCTGCACCAGTCCCTCGCTCACGATCTTTACCGCGTTGAGCGCACTCTCGTGCGCCGCAAGCGCTTCGTGCAGCGCGACCGTGGTGGCGCGCAGCTGCGCCAGCGTCTCTGGCCGTGCGCCTTCGATGAGCGTGCGATCCTGCTTAATGCGGGCCAGTTCCAGCCGGTAGGCGTTGGCGAGCCTGTTCTTTTCTTCCGCCTCGGCGCCATCGAGCGGCGGCTGGCGCGCATCGATGCGGCGCGTTTCCTCACCGATCAGCGCAGTGAGCCGCTCGGTCACCAGCAGCAATTGCTCAGCCCGGTCTTGCGGATCGTCAGCCAGCAGCGCCATCGGCAGCCTCCGGCGGAATGATTGTTTCCTGGAGCCGCATCAGCTCGCGGACAACGCTGTCGGCGATGCCGACGCCGCCGGCGCGGGCGATGGCCTCGGCATAGCGTTCGACCAGCATCGGGCGAAACATCTGTTCGCCCATGCCGCCGCCGCCGAGGCCCTCGGTGTCGAGCGCGTCGAACATGGGTGAGAGCATCTCGGCCAGGAACACGGCCTCGAACTCTTCCGCAGCGCGGCGCAGTTCGTCCGGGGCGCGCGTCTGATCGGGGCGAGGGATGGCGCGCGACATGAGTGGCGCGCCCGGCAGCGGCAGGTCGCTCATCACATGACCTCGATTTCGGCTTGGATCGCGCCGGCGGCTTTAAGCGCCTGCAGGATCGAGATCATGTCGCGCGGCGTAACGCCGAGGGCGTTGAGGCCGTTCACCAATTGCCGGAGCGGCACGCCGCCCGGGACGACGACAAGCCCACCTTCCTCTTCCTCAACTTCAACGCCCGACGAAGGCACGACCACGGTCTCGCCGCCGCGGCTGAAGGCCTCGGGCTGACTTACGAAGGGATCTTCGGTGATGGAGACGGTGAGGTTGCCCTGGGCGATAGCGACGGTGGAGACGTTGACGTTTTCACCCATGACGACGATGCCGGAGCTCTCGTCGATGACGATGCGCGCGGGCGTATCGACCTCGACTTCGAGGTTCTCGATCCGGCCGACGAGCTGCACCATGTCGCCGCTAAAGTCCTGCGGGCGACGCAGCACCACTTGACCAGGGTTGGCGGCCCATGCTGCGTCAGCGCCGACGGCGCCATTGATCGCTGCGGCGATGCGATGGGCGGTGGTGAAATCGGGATTGCGCAGCGAGAGGCGCAGTTCTGGTTGCGCAGCGATGTCGAAGGCGATTTCGCGCTCCACCAACGCGCCCGAAGCGATGCGCCCGGCGGTCGGGACTCCGCGCGTGACAGAAGTGCCTGACTGACCGGAGGCGGCGAAGCCGCCGATCGCCAGCGGCCCTTGTGCAACGGCGTAGACTTGCTGGTCGGCGCCCATCAACGGCGTCACCAGGAGTTGGCCGCCGGCGAGGCTGCGTGCGTCGCCCAGCGCGGACACGGTGACGTCGATGCGCGAGCCTTGCGCGGCGAAGGCGGGCAGGTTGGCCGTCACCATCACGGCGGCGACGTTGCGCGTGTTGAGATTGCCGTTCGAGGCGTTGACGCCAAGCCGTTCGAGCATCGCCGCCAGGCTCTGGCGCGTGAACGGGGAGTTGCGCAGCGAGTCGCCGGTGCCGGCGAGGCCGACGACGAGGCCGTACCCGACGAGCTGGTTCTCGCGCACGCCCTCGAAGTCCGCGACATCCTTGATGCGCGGTCCCGCCCACGCGACAGGGGCAGCAATCGGCGCGGTCATCGCGGCGATGGAGGAAACGGCGAGCAGCGCCGCACGCAGCGCGCGTGATGCAATAGCCATGCGCCCGATACGCGACCAGTTCGGTTAACGAGCGTTCAACGCCGAAACGTTAAGCGATTGGAAACGGCAGCAGCCGAGGCTCCGGCTCATGAAGATCGAGAGCGGCCGTCCTGTTTCCGGCGCGTCCGGCGCGCGCAAGAGCGTGGGCGCGGCCGCGCCTGGCTTCAGCGTCGCCGCCGAAGCGCCGGCCAAGACGGCGGCGACCGCGCCCGCCAGCGCCGTTGCCTCGCTCGACGCTATCCTCGCGCTCCAGACTGACGATCCGCTGGCGCAACGACGGGCGCGTCAGGCCCGGCGCGGCCGCGATGCGCTGGATGCGCTGGAAGAGCTGGAGCGTGGGCTTCTGCTGGGCCGGGCGCCCGGAGGGCTGAAAGCGCGGCTAGAAAGCCTGCAGGCCGAGAGCGAAATGACCGGGGAGGCCGGGCTCGACGACGTCCTCCTGGAGATCGACATTCGCCTTGCCGTAGAGGCGGCCAAGCTGGAGCGCGTCTAGGCCGCAACTGTAAATGCTGCGCCGCAACGTGCGAAAAAGGCTTGGACAATGGCGCCGCTCTTGCTCATGGACGCGACGGAAGGGCGCAGCTATAAGGCGCCGGCCTCGCGAGGGCGGGAGTAGCGAACATGGCCTCGACCGTGAAGGAATATCGGCCGTCTGACAGCGAGCCGTTCATGAATGAACGGCAGCGCGAATATTTCAGAGCCAAGCTGCTGGCCTGGAAAGAAGAGATCCTCGAAGAAAGCCGCTCAACCATCGCGTCGCTGCAGCAGGACACGGTGGCCGAGCCAGATCTCGCCGACCGCGCCACCAGCGAAGCCGATCGCGGTCTCGAACTGCGTACGCGAGATCGCCAGCGCAAGCTGATCGCCAAGATCGACGAAGCGTTGCGCCGCATCGAAGACGGCAGCTACGGCTATTGCGAAGAGACGGGCGAGCCGATCTCGCTGGCGCGCCTGGAAGCGCGTCCGATCGCGACGCTCTCGCTCGAAGCGCAAGAGCGCCACGAACGCCGCGAACGCGTGCATCGGGACGATTAAGGGGGCGCGCGTCATGCTGATGCACGACGCTGGCCTTGCTTGGCTCCACTTTCTGTTTGCGTTCGTTCTCGTCGGCGCGATCGTCGCCGAGCTTTTTATCCTGCGCCTGCCGATCGATGCCCGCGCCGCGCGGCTGCTGCTGCGCGTCGATCTCTTCTACGGGCTCTCGGCGGTGCTCATCATCATCGTCGGCGTGTCGCGCGTGATCTGGGGCGCGAAGGGTTGGGACTATTATCAGGATCAGCCTTTCTTCTGGGCCAAGATCGGCGCGTTCGCGCTGATCGGGCTCATCTCGATTGCGCCGACGCGGACGTTCATGCGCTGGGTGAAGCAGGGCGGCGGAGACGGCGCCTATGTTGTGCCGCCGGGTGAGGTCTCTCGCACGCGCCGGTTGGTGATGGCGGAGACGATGCTGGTAGGGCTTCTGCTGCTCTTCGCATCGTTTATGGCGCGCGGCATCGGCGGCTAGCGCATCCGCTAGCTCCACAAATCCCGGACCTGGGCTAAGCTCCCCCGCAAAATAAGACGGGAGGACGATCCATGGCCGCTTCGCTGAAGCCGGAAGAGTTTGAGCAGATGGCCACGCTGGGCGACGTGGCGCGCTATCACGGGCGCACCCGCGGCGGGCAGGTGGCTCTGAGCTTCGAAGGCCGCGTCACGACCTATGGCGAATATGACCGGCACACCAATCAGGTCGCGCACGCGCTGATCGCGGCCGGGGTCAAGCATGGCGACGCGATCGCCTATCTCGGCAAGAACAGCGATCACTATTTCGAGCTGGTGTTGGGGGCGGCCAAGATCGGGGCGATCATCGCGCCGATCGGCTGGCGACTCTCGCCGGCGGAAGTCGCTTACATCATCGACGACACGGAAGCGAAACTGCTGTTCGTCGGCAATGAGTGTCTTGAGTGCGCCGATGCGGCGGTGCGGGAAGCCAAGACGAAGCCGGTGCTGATTGTGATGGAGCCTGGATCGCACGGGCTCACCACGTTTGAGGCGTGGCGCAATGCGCAGAGCGATGCCGATCCGAATGTTGCGGTGGCGCCGGAAGATACGGCGCTGCTGCTCTACACGTCGGGCACCACGGGGCGGCCGAAAGGCGTGATGCTGACGAGCGCGAACTTGCTGCGTTCGCGCCGCAGCCTGGCGCAATCGCAGATGGGTTGGAACGAATGGAATGAGGGCGAGACCAATCTCGTCGCCATGCCGGCTGCCCACATCGGCGGCACGGGATGGGGGCTGGTCGGGCTCATCAACGGCGTGCGCAACATCGTGACGCGCGAGTTCAATCCGGTTGAAGTGCTAGAATTCATCGAGCGTGAACGCATCGCCAAAATGTTCATGGTGCCGGCGGCGCTGCAATTCGTTATCCGCATGCCGCGTGCGCGCGAGATCGATTATTCGAGCCTGACGCACATTCTTTATGGCGCCTCGCCGATGCCGGTCGCGCTGCTGCAGGAATGCATGGACGTGTTCGGCTGCCAATTCGTGCAGCAATACGGCATGACGGAAACCACGGGCACGATCGTCTATCTGCCGCCGCAGGATCACGATCCAAAGGGCAATCGCCGCATGGCTTCGGCGGGTTTACCGATGCCGGGCGTTGAAATCCGTATTGTCGACGAGAACGGCAATGTGCTTGGGCCCAATCAGACGGGTGAAATCTGCACGCGCTCGGCCGCCAACATGGCCGGCTATTGGCGCAATGCCGATGCGACCAGCACGACGGTCGATGGCGATGGCTGGCTGCGCACCGGCGATGCCGGCTACATCGATGAGGACGGCTATCTCTTTATCATGGACCGGATCAAGGACATGATCTGCTCTGGCGCGGAGAACGTCTATCCGGCCGAAGTGGAGAACGCGATCCATGGCCATCCGGCGGTGGCGGAAGTCGCGGTGATCGGCGTGCCGGATGAGAAATGGGGCGAGGCTGTCACGGCGATCGTGGTGCCGAAGCCGGGCGCGGAGAAAGACGAAGCCAGCATCATCGCTTTCGCGCGCGACCGCATCGCGCACTACAAAGCGCCCAAACGCGTCGAATTCCGCGACGAGCCGCTGCCGCGTAGCGGTTCCGGGAAAATCCTGCGTCGCGAATTGCGTGACCCGTTTTGGGCAGGCCGCGAGCGGCGCGTCAACTGATGCGGTAACGCAGCCCGCAGCGCCGCAAGCAGCGAAAATAAAAACGGCGGCGCGTGGAACGCGCACGCCGCCCCACGCCTTCATTCGCCATCAGCCACACTTCTAGAAGGAGCGTGCCCATGAAGGCACTCGTTTGGCACGGGCCGCAGGACATTCGCTGCGACACCGTTCCTGACTCATCGATCGAACATCCCCGCGATGCGATCATCAAAGTTTCAAGCTGCGCGATCTGCGGTTCCGACCTTCACCTCTTCCACAATTTCATCCCGTTCATGAAACCTGGCGACATCGTTGGGCACGAGATGATGGGCGAAGTGGTCGAAGTCGGAAGCGAGAACAAAGCGCTGAAGCGCGGCGACCGTATCGTCGTGCCGTTCACGATTTATTGTGGCGAGTGCGAACAATGCCAGCGCGGCAATTACTCGGTCTGCGAGACCACCAACCGCAACGCGCACATGGCCACCAAGATGTTCGGCCATACCACGGGAGGGCTCTTCGGCTACACGGCGCTGACGGGCGCTTATCCAGGTGGGCAAGCTGAATATCTGCGCGTGCCCTATGCCGACCGCACGCATATCCGTGTTCCGGACGGCATGAGCGACGAACAAGCGCTGTTCCTGGGCGACATCCTGCCGACGGGCTGGCAAGCGGCGGTCGCATGCGAGATCGAGCCGACTGATACCGTGGCGATCTGGGGCTGCGGACCGGTTGGGCAGATGGCGATCCGCAGCGCGATCCTCTTGGGCGCGAAGCAAGTCATCGCTATCGACCGCTTCCCGGAGCGCCTGAGCATGGCTGAAGCGGGCGGCGCGATCACGATCAATTACGAAGACGAGAACGTGGTCGAGCGGCTCAATGATCTGACCGCCGGCAAAGGCCCGGAGAAGTGCATCGATGCAGTCGGCATGGAAGCGCACACCAGCTTCTTCCCGGCGCATATGTATGACCGCGCCAAGCAGGCGGTGATGATGGAAACGGATCGCCCGCACGTGCTGCGCGAGATGATCTATGCCTGCCGGCCGGCCGGGATTCTTTCGATCCCCGGCGTCTATGGCGGGCTGGTCGACAAGATCCCGTTCGGCATACTGATGAATAAGGGTCTCACCGTCAAAACCGGCCAGACACACGTCAAGCGATGGACCGATGAACTCACCCGCTACATCGAAGAAGGCCTCATCGATCCATCCTTCGTCATCACCCACACCGCTCCGCTCGAAGCAGGCCCCGAGATGTACCGCACGTTCGAGCGCAAGCAGGACAGCTGCATCAAGGTGGTGCTGAAGACGGAAACCATGTCGCAAACGCGGCACTGAGTTCGGAGACGCACATGTTCAGAGATAGCGAAACACGATATCGCACGAGCTCAACCAATTTGCTGGATCGCACGGCGCAAGGATTGGCGTGGTTCTCGATCGGGCTCGGCGTCGCCGAATTGGTGGCGCCGGGCGCGATCGGTAAGGCGCTCGGGTTGCAGAATAGGGAAGGGCTGCTGCGCGCTTATGGCGTGCGCGAGATCGCGGCGGGGATTGGCGCGATGCAGCCGAATCCGGCGCCGGCGATCTGGAGCCGCGTCGGCGGCGATCTGGTCGATCTGACGACGCTCGCGATGGCCGTGCGCAGCGACAACGAACAACGCGGCGCCGCCAAGGCGGCCATTGCAGCGGTTGCGGCCATCACGGTGCTCGATCTCATCGTGGCGTCGGCGCTGACGGGTCAGCAAGCGCGGCCGGAGGAAGTCCGCGATTATGGCGACCGCAGCGGCTTCCCGATGGGCATCGAAGCCGCCCGTGGCGCAGCTGCGCGCGCGCGTGCGCCGCAGCAGATGCCGACAACGGTTGAGAGCGCGGAGAGCCGGTTGTTGTAGCTGGATATGTGGAGCGCTGGCATCGCCGACGCTCCACGCCGTCACCACGGCGTAATCGCATCGCCCAGGCGTTGGCCCCAGTTGGGCCGCTGCACGGCGCTGATCTGGCCGCGGCCGCCGTAGGAGATGCGCGCCTCGGCGATCTGGCTGTGATTGATCGTATTCTGCGAGGTCACGTCTTCCGGGCGGATGATGCCGGAGACGGTGAGTTCGCGCAGCTCGCCGTTGATGCGCACTTCCTGGCGCCCGGCAATGACGAGATTGCCGTTGGGCAGGCGGTCGACGATGACAGCGGCGATGGTGAGTTCGATCTTCTCTTCGCGATTGATGGCGCCCGAGCCGCGGTGCTCGGACTCTGCTTCCGCGCCGATCATGTTCTCCGCATCGAAGGCGCTGTTGAAGAGCTGGCCCACAGTGCGCTCCAGCCCGAAGAAGTTGGTGACGCCGGCGGAGGTTGAGCTTTCGCGTTGGCGATCGGAGGAGTTGGAGAGTTCAGCCCTGTCATCGATTTCGATTGCGACGGTGAGGATATCGCCGATGCGCGTGGCGCGTTGATCGTTGAAGAAGCTGCGCGAGCCCGCGCGCCAGAGCGAGTTCGGGCGCGCCGCTTCGTAGGCGACGGGCGCGGGCTGGGGCATGGAGTGCTGATCGCCGCCGGTGAGGCTCGCGGGCGAACCGACCGCATGTAGTTGCGGCGGGCCAAGCGCACGGCGTGCGGCGTCGTAAGCGACGCCCGGCGCGGCGATGGCGTCTTGCGCGAAATCGTTGCTCGCCGTGCTGGCGCAGCCGGCTGCGCTGGCGGCGAGCGCGAGGAGGGCGAGTGTGCGCATGGAAGTGTCTTTCGTCATGGGGTGGCGCGTGCTTCGCCGGGGCCAGTGACCACAGCGTCGATGTTGCGATTGGATGAGGTGTTGATGAAGCGCACCGTGTCGCCGACTGCGCCGTCTTCAAGCGCGCGGGCGCGCATCGAAAGCGACATGCCGGGCGCTGCGTAGCGCAGCGTCACAGTTTCCCCGCGGCGCACCGCGGCGTCGGCGACGGAGCGGCTGCCGCCTGAAGCAGGCAGCGTTGCGCGCATGCCGCCGGGGCGGACGACGCGCACTTCGGTGACGCCAGGCGGCGGCGTGAAGTCGAGCCCGGCTGCAGAGGCCGCAGCGGAAAGCACGGGCATCGAGATGGATGAGACTTGGCCCGGCGGCGGCGCGGGCGAGATGGCGCGGCGCGCGACATCCGCTGGGGCGCCGTCGAACACGTCGCCCATGGTGATGGCGGGCCCGCTCGCTTCGACGCGCGCGCGCAGCGTAACGGGATCGGCCAGCGCCACCGTCGCGCCGAGCAGCATGTACATGCAGGCAAAGAGACAAAGCCAACGCAGCATCGGAAGCCTCCTCAGCGCATGTTGGTGGTTGATTGCAGCATCTCGTCCGCGGCGGTGATGACGCGCGCGTTCATCTCGTAAGCGCGCTGCGCCACGATCAGCGCCGAGATTTCCTCCACTGCGTTGACGTTGGAGAGTTCGAGATACCCCTGCATCAGGGTGCCGAAGCCGGGAGAGCCGGGCGTTGCAACGTTGGGCGAGCCCGACGCAGGGGTTTCCAAGTAAAGGTTGTCGCCGATCGCTTCGAGACCGGCCGGATTGATGAAGGTGGCGATTTCGATCTGGCCGATCTGTTGGGGATCGGTTTGGCCGGCCATCGTGACTTCGACGATGCCGTCCGGCGTGATCTGAATCGCAGTCGCGTCCGGCGGCACGGTGATCGAGGGTTCGACAGCGAAGCCATCGGCGGTCACGAGTTCGCCGTCGGCGTTGACAGCGAGATTGCCGGCGCGGGTGTAGGCGGTCTGGCCCGAGGGCAGCGCGATCTGGAAGAAGCCGCGGCCATTGATGGCGAGATCGTAGCCGTTGTTGGTTTGGCTGAGGCCGCCTTGTTCGGTCATGCGGCCAACCGCATCGGCACGCACGCCGACGCCGATCTGAATGCCGAGCGGCAAGATGGCGCCTGAGGCCGACGAGGTCGCGCCCGGACGCTCCAAATTCTGGTAGAGCATGTCCTGGAATTCGGCGCGCTGGCGCTTGTAGCTCGTCGTGTTCATGTTCGCGATGTTGTGCGAAATGACGTCGACGTTGAGCTGCTGGGCCTGCATGCCGCTGGCGGCGATCGATAGTGCGCGCATCAGTTGGGACTCCTCAGCGGCCAAGCCGCTCGATCGCGCTCCGACGCAGTTCATCCGCACCCGAAACGATTTTCGCTGCAGATTGGTAGGCGCGCGAGATTTCAATCAGACGAGTGAGTTCGACCACCGGGCGTACGTTGGACCCTTCGAGGGCGCCTTGAACGACGACGCCCTCGAAGGCGCCCGGTGCTTGCCCCTGCGCGTCCCAAAGGTTGTCCCCGACCTTTGCGAGCGCGCCCGGCGCGGCGAAGCTGGCCGTGCCGATGCGGCCGACTTCGACGCCGGCCACGCGTAATACGCCGTCACGACCGATCGAAGGGCTTTCGCCCTGCGGATCGAGCACGATCGGCGCCCCCCCGGAGCTGAGCACCGCGCGGCCATCGCTGGTCACGAGACGCCCATCTCCGGCTAACGAAAACGCGCCATCGCGCGTGTAGAAGGGCTGTCCCCCGACGCCCTCAACCATGAAAAACCCGTCGCCCTCGATGGCGACGTCCAGCGGATTGCCCGTCATCGCGATCGGGCCTTGCTCCATGCCGTGCAGGATGCCGATGTCGCGCACAAAGCGAATCTGGCGCGGGTCTTCCACGGCGTGAGCGCGGGTTTGATCGGCTTCTTCCAGAATCAGCGTGTCGGCCTTGAAGCCGGTAGTAGCGACGTTGGCGAGGTTGTTGGCGGCGACATCCATGCGCCGTTGCAGCACGCGTTGCGACTGCAGGCCGAGGAGAAGCGCGTTATCCATCCGGGTTAACCACGCAAGCTCCGTGCCAGTGGTTAATCGCTTGATTTTGCGCGACTGCGGCGCGCGGGCTTGGTGAACGGGGCGGCAAAATCCGGCCCGTCAGGCGGCAAGTTCTGCCGAGTCCTCACCACTTCTTAACCAGCGCTTGCGACCAAGGATGCGGGTTAACGCGCGGGCGATTCCATGTTCGGCAAAGGCAAGAAGAAGAAAAAGGACGATGCCCCGGCCGAGGAGGCTGAGGGCGCAGCGCCTCCGGCTGAAGGCGCAGAGGGCGAAGAAAGCGCACCGGCGAAGAAGAAGATGTCGGGCAAGAAGCTCGTGCTCTTCATCATCCTGCCGGCGGTGCTGGTCCTGGGCGGCGGCGGCGCGGCCGCGTTCCTGCTGCTTTCGGGCGGCGGCGCTGAACAGCACGCGGCGGCCGATGGCGGCGGTCATGGCAAGGCCAAGGGCGGTCACGGCGGTGAAGGCGTTCCGGGCGAAGCCGTGCCTGGGCCCAACGGCACCATGATCAGTCACGGCGAGAACGTTGTCTTCGTGCAGCTGCCGGAAATGCTGGTGAATATCACCGGCCCCGATGGCCGCCCCGCTTATCTCAAGCTCAAGCTCACGCTTGAAGCGCCGGACGACGCGACTGTCACGACGCTGGGCGAGCACATTCCGCGCGTCACGGACCAGTTCAACGGCTTCCTGCGCGAGCTGCGCACCGAGGATTTGGCCGGCTCGGCAGGCGCCTACCGCTTGCGGCTGGAGCTGCTGCGGCGGGTCAATCTCGTGGTTGCGCCGGCGCAGATCAACGCCGTGCTGATCGAAGAGATGCTGGTGCAGTAATGAGCGAGCCGGCAGAAGCGACGGATTGGGAAACAGCGGGCGCGGAGGGCGAGCCCCAAAGCGCCGAGCGCATCCTCAATCAGGATGAAATCGACAGCCTGCTCGGATTCGGCCTCTCCGAAGACGACAGCGGCGCCCGGACCGGCGTGCGCGCCATCATCAATTCGGCGCTGGTCTCGTACGAGCGTTTGCCGATGCTCGAAATCGTCTTCGACCGCCTGGTGCGGTTGATGACGACGAGCTTGCGCAATTTCACATCCGACAACGTCGAAGTCAGCTTGGACCAGATCACCTCGATCAGGTTCGGCGACTATCTGAACTCGATCCCATTGCCTGCGATCATCGCCGTATTCCGCGCCGAGCAGCTGGATAATTTCGGCCTCGTCACCGTCGACTCCAGCCTGATCTACTCGATCGTCGATGTGCTGCTGGGCGGGCGGCGAGGCGCGGCGACAACGCGCGTGGAAGGGCGGCCCTACACCACGATCGAGCGCACGCTGGTCACGCGGATGATCGAAGTTGTGCTGAACGATGCGCGCCAGGCGTTCGCGCCGCTGACGGAAGTCAATTTCTCGCTCGATCGGATCGAGACCAATCCGCGCTTCGCCGCCATCGCGCGTCCGCCGAACGCGGCCATCGTCGTGAAGCTCAGGATCGACATGGAAGATCGCGGCGGGCGACTTGAGCTACTGTTGCCGTACGCGACGCTCGAGCCCATCCGTAAAATGCTGCTTCAACAATTCATGGGCGAGAAGTTCGGCCGCGACAATATCTGGGAAGGCCACCTCGCCAGCGAACTCTGGAACACCAAGCTCGAAGTGCGCGCCGTGCTCGATGAGTTGAAGCAGCCGCTGAAGAAGGTGCTGGATCTCAAAGTCGGCGACACGCTGATGCTGGACGCCGCGCCCGACCAGACCGTCAAGCTGAAGTGCGGCGCAGTAGAATTAAGCGAAGGCCGCGTCGGCCGCATGAGCCATTCTCTGGCCGTGCGTGTGGAGCGCGCGATCACGCCTGCATCGCAGCAGGCTGTCATGAAATTAGGAGGCAAGCCATGAGCCCGATTACGCTTGGCATCGAGATCGTGCTCGCGCTGATGCTGGCCGCGTGCCTGTTCTATTTCTGGCGGCTCGACCGCAAACTGGCGGCGCTGCGCACCGGACAGGACGGCATTCGCGCCGCAGCGGCCGAACTGATGCAGGCGACGCAGGCGGCGGAAACTGCGGTGCGCAATCTGCGCATGACGGCGCAGGAAGCGGGGCGTGATCTGCAGGCGCGCATCAATGACGCGCGCTCGACAGCCGATCGCCTTGGTCTCGGCGCTGGACGCATCCGCTCGACCGCGGATGTCGCGCGCGGCCGCCTCTGATGTTCGAACGATTGCAAAGCATGCTTGCGACGAAGCCCAAACCCGCGAAGGCGCAGGGGAGCGTCCGTCTGCTGCCGGCGGCGATGGTGACGGTCGCCGCGGTGCTCGGCCTCAAGGCTGTGGCCATGGCCGAAGGCGTCGCCGAAACGGCCAGCGCCACGTCGGCCGAAGCGGAGCACGCAGAGACGGCGCCGATGGAAGCCGCAGCGGCGGCGACGAGCGCGATGCAATGCGAGGCGCCGAGCTTGGCTGAGATGGCGGGGCTTTCTGCATCGGAAGTGCAGGTGCTGCAGGCGTTGAGCGCGCGCCGCGAGACGCTCGACGCGCGCGGTGAGCAATTAGAGACGCAAGACGCGCTGATGCTGGCGGCCGAGCAGCGCTTGAACGAGCGGTTGGCGGAGCTGCGTCAGCTGGAAACCACGGTGAACGATCTCCTGGGCCGGCTCGATCAGGAGCAGGAGACGCGGCTGGCCGCGCTGGTCGATGTGTATCAGCGAATGCGCGCCAAGGACGCCGCCGAGGTGTTCGATGGGCTCGACGACGCAACGCTGGTGCAGGTCGCCAGCCGCATGCGCCAAGCCAACCTCGCCGAAGTGATGGGGCGCATGAGTCCAGATCGCGCCCGCGCGCTAACGCAGATGCTGGCCGATCGCGCGCGCCCGCCGCGGGGCGGGGAGGAGCTGCTCTCGCGTGCGCGCGGCGCGCCGGATACCGGACGTTAAACACGCGCTTAACGCGCTTGAGACGAGGATGAGCGGACAGACGCGCTGAAATGAAGGCCTTGCGCTCACCATTGGCGATCGCTGCTGCAG
>JAEYPY010000102.1 GCA_023410295.1 Pseudomonadota bacterium
GTTCCCGCTGCGCGGCGGCCTGCGCGCCGTGCGCATCGAGGCGCTGGGCGAGCGGCGCGGCCCCGCGCCCGAAGCGCGGCTGCTCTACAGCGAACTTGACGCAGACGCCGTCGCTTGACGCTCGCGGCCGCGCCAGTCATTTCCGGGAGGCGGAAAACGGAACCGGAGCAATGACCTACATCGTCACCGACGCGTGCGTGAAGTGTAAGTACATGGACTGCGTCGAGGTCTGTCCGGTCGATTGCTTTTACGAGGGCGAGAACTTCCTCGTCATCCATCCGGACGAGTGCATCGATTGCGGCGTCTGCGAGCCGGAATGCCCGGTCGACGCCATCAAGCCGGACAGCCAGGACGAGCCCGACGGCAAGTGGCTCAAGGTCAACACAGAGTTTTCCAAGACCTGGCCGAACATCACGGTCAAGGGAACACCGCCCGCAGATGCCGACTCGTTCAAAGACGAAAAAGGCAAATTCGAGAAATATTTCAGCCCCGAACCCGGCAAGGGCGACTGAAACGCGCGGCTTCGGTAGCTTCCGAAACGCCGAAAACTGTGGTATATAATCCCACGAAATCGGGACGCGCCTGCCGCGTCCGGCAGTTGGACCAATCCATCGCGCCAAATCAGCACCGAAGAGCGGGGAAAGCGGGTCGGACGGGCCTGATCCGTCCGTTGCTTCTTTGCGGTCTGAAGTGACGTAACGGAAGGTCTGACTGAAAAGATCAGTTGGGACACGGAGTTCAAGAATGCAGACCGCCAATGCGACAGCGCCGACCTCTTTCCGCCCGGGTGACCATATCGTCTACCCGGCGCACGGCGTTGGCCGCGTCATGGGCGTGGAGCAGCAATCCGTCGCTGGCCTCAGCCTCGACGTCTTCGTCATCTCGTTCGAGCAGGACAAGATGACCCTGCGGGTGCCGACCACCAAGGCCAAGTCCTGCGGCATGCGCCCGCTGGCCTCCGGCGAGGTGGTGGACCAGGCCATGAAGACGCTGCAGGGCCGCCCGCGCATCAAGCGCACCATGTGGTCGCGCCGCGCCCAGGAATACGAAGCGAAGATCAATTCGGGCGATCTGGTCTCGATCGCCGAAGTGGTCCGCGATCTTCACCGCGCCAGCGACCAGCCGGAACAATCCTATTCCGAACGCCAGCTCTATGAGAGCGCGCTCGACCGGATGGCCCGCGAGCTGGCGGCCGTTGAAAAAGTCACCCGCGACGACGCCGTGGCCAAGGTGACAGCCTCGCTGGCCTCCAAGAAGCAGACTGCCGCGGCGGCCTGATCGGCGGCAAAAAGCCAACACATGCAAAAAGGCCGGGCTTCTTGTGGAGCCCGGCCTTTTTCTTTGGCGCCCGAGGCCTAGTTCAAGCGTTCCAGTCCTACGGTGCGGACCCAGCCGCAGCCGTGCCGAACCTGTCGCTCGCACACAAGGTAGGACATGGCGCTCTCAGAAACTCTCGATCTTCGTCGTGGCTCCCAGCGCTTCATGCGCGAAGCCATGCGCGCTCCCTTGCTCGCCGCTGACCGCGAGCGCGAACTCGCCCGCCGCTGGCGTGAACACAACGATCAGCGCGCACTGCATGAACTGATCACGGCCTATCTCCGGCTCGTCATCGCCATGGCCGCGCGCTTTCGCCATTACGGCCTGCCGATGAGCGATCTGGTGCAGGAAGGCAGCGTCGGGCTGATGCAAGCCGCGGCGCGCTTCGAGCCGGAGCGCGAAGTGCGCTTTTCCACCTACGCCGCCTGGTGGATCCGTTCGGCGATGCAGGATTTCGTGCTGCGCAATTGGTCGATCGTGCGCACCGGTACGACCTCGGCGCAGAAATCGCTCTTCTTCAATCTGCGTCGCCTGCGCGCCAAGATCGGCGATATCAGCGAGATCGGCATCACCGTCGACGCGCGCGCCCGCGTCGCGCACGCGCTGAATGTATCCGAAACCGACGTCGAAGCGATGGCTGCCCGGATGTCGGCGCCCGACCGCTCGCTCAATGCGCCGCTGACGGATGAAGGCGAAGGCGAGTGGCAGGATCTGCTCGCCGACGAAAGCGCCGATCCCGAGCACGAGACCATGAACGCGCACGATTCCGCTGCGCGCGCCGCGTTGGTCGAAGAAGCCCTTCGCGATCTCTCCGACCGCGAGCGGCTGATCATTCGCCAGCGCAAGCTCGAAGAAGAGAGCGTGACGCTCGAAGCGCTGGGCGAGCGGCTCGGCATCTCCAAGGAGCGCGTGCGTCAGATCGAGGGCAATGCGCTGGAAAAGCTGCGACGCGCCTTGATCGCCCGCGTCGGCGATCCCGTGGCGGCGGGTTACGTCAGCTAGCCGGCAGCACTTCAAGCTGCGCCGCGTGGTCGAGGCAAAGCTGCGGCTCGCCGCGATAAACGCCGAGGGGCCCACGCACCCGCACGCGCGCGCCTTGCAGCGATTGCAGCGCTGGCCCGTCCCAGCCGCTGAAGCTTTCGCCGAACAGCACGAGCGAAAACGGCTGCTCGGCGGAGACGCCTCCAAGCCGCAGTGATGCGCGCCGCTCGAACACCTGCGCCTCCGCGATCTCCGCTTCAACGATGCGATAGGGCGCTGCGCCACGCAGGCAATTGTCGTTGTATTGAAGCGCCGCCGCCGCCGCGCCCCGCGCATTCATCGGCTTGAATGCACGCTGGCGCCAAAGCCCGCGTTCGCCGGCGCGCGCCTGCGCCTCGATCCGCAACAGCTCAACCGTGCGCGCATGATTATCGCGCCGCGGCCGCACGAAGGCCGCCCCGCGCGCGACCAATTCATGCTGCAGCCAGAACCAGCGTCCGCCCTCGCTCTGCACGAACACGTGCGCGATCGCTGCTTCGGCCGGCGGCTCGGTTTGCCCCTCGCGCGGCTGTCCGCGCCAACGCTTCGTCCCGCCATAAGCCAAGAGCACGTTGCGGTGCAGCGCCATGGCTTCCAGTTCGCCTTGGGCTTGCACGGCGTAAGCATCCTCGCCGCGCGGTGCATCGATCTCAGCGAGGAAGATGCGCAGGCCGTTTTCCAGCTCAAGTGTGTCGCCATTATAGGCGCGCACCACGCGCCCTTCTTCACCCCGCTCCAACGCCCCAATCTGCGGCCCGCACGCCGCCAGCGCAAAGAGCGCCATGATGAGTAAGCCACGCCAAACCATGCAAACCCGCCCGCCGCAAGTTGAGGCGTGCGAGCCGTGCAATGTCAATTGCGGGCGGCGGCCCCGACAAATTGAGGCCGGCGTTACCAATAGATGCTAGCGTCCCCATGCGACATGCGGGACGTAGCGGACATGGACAGAAGGACGGTGTTGAGAGGCGCGCTTGGCGCCGGCCTGCTTGGCCCGCCCGTAGCAGCGCAGGCGCAGACCTCGGACCTCGTTCGCGTCAGGATCGACCCCGCCGCGGTTTATCGGACGACGGTCTGTTTGCGGCCCTTCCGCGGCGCAGGTCCACGCATCGAAGCGCAGCGTCTCGGCCGAAAGATCATCGTGCACAATTACGGCCACGGCGGCAGCGGCTGGTCCTTATCGTGGGGATCGGCCGCCGAAGCGGTGGCGCTGGCCATGGCGCACGAGCCCCGGCGCATTGGCGTCATCGGCGCCGGCGCGATTGGTTTGACGACCGCCATCACCGCGCAGCGCGCAGGCGCGGATGTCACGATCTACGCGCGGGAACGCTTTCCTTTCGTGCGATCGGCGCGGGCGACGGGCGTGTGGTCGCCGGATTCGCGCATCGCCAAGACGGCGGAGGTCGATGCGGATTTTCCCGCGCGCTGGGAGCGGATGGCGCGCCTTTCTTTGCAGATGCACGAGGCGTTTGTCGGACTTGCCGGCGATCCCGTCGAATGGCTCGACAATTATAGCTGCCGCGACCTGCCCGCGCCGCCCGATGCGCCCGCGCCGGCGCCGGCGCTGCCGACCGACTTCATCACCTTGGGCGGGCGAATTCGAGACGCTGTGCCGCGCTCGGTGGAGTTGCCGCCGGGCTCGCACCCTTTCAACGCAGGCATCGTGCGCCGCGCGCCGCGGCTGACTTTCAATGTCGCCGGCTACAGCCATCGCCTGGAAACCGATTTTCAAATCGCGGGCGGGCGGTTCGAGATGGCGGACTTCGAAACGCCAAGAGACCTGCGCCGCTTGCGCGAGCCGGTGCTGATCAATTGCACGGGCTACGGCGCGCGCGCTTTGTTCGGCGATGAGAGCGTCGTGCCGGTGCGCGGCCAAATCGTCTGGCTCGCGCCGCAGCCGGACGTGCACTACAGCATTGGTTACGGATCGCTATCGGTTGTCGCGCGCCGGGACGGGATCGTCGTGCAGGAAAGCGGCCCCGACGACAATTTCGGCTTCGGCGACGACAACGAAACCATAGACGCCGCCGCGCGAGACGCCGCGATCGAGCGACTGAAGTTGATCTACGTCTAGTTCGTCGGCGGACCGGCCGCGGGCGGTCAAGCGGCTGAGATCAGAACCGCGAACTAAGCTCATGATTTGCCTGGGCAGTGGCGACCCCGGAGAGATTCGAACTCCCGACCATCTGCTTAGGACGCAGCAGCTCTATCCAGCTGAGCTACGGGGCCGTCCTGTCGAGAGCTAGGCAAAGAGCGAGCGCCTCGCAACCCGTTTGACGCTGGACGCGTACCCGCTGGCGGATCATCATGCCGCCGCTCGCGGGGGGAGGAGCTGAGATGGCGCATCGCAACGCCAACATCTGGTCGCAGGCGGCCGCTGGCCTCACCGCGCTCGCGCACACGCAAGCCAGCACGTTTCGCTGGGGCGTCGTCATCGTGCTCACGGTCATCTGGATTGGCGGCGGGCTTTTCTACTGGGCTGATCGCGGCGTCTTGGAGGCGCTCTATCTCACGGTCAGCGCCGTGGCGATGTGGGACGGCTATTTCGGCGCCCAGGATCTGACGTTGCAAGTCATCCGCTATGCCGCGCTGGCTGTGCCGGTCGTCGGTTTGTTATTTGCGTTCTCCGGCCAGCTCGGCCGTTCGCTGGCGCGCATCTTCAATCTCGCCGCCGCGCATCACGTCGTCATTGCCGGCGACAGCCCCGC
>JAEYPY010000123.1 GCA_023410295.1 Pseudomonadota bacterium
GGGCGGCCGTGAGAGCCGCCCCAGTCAGGATGAGAGGAGGAGAGAACGCTTAGTAGCGGGCCGTCAGCACCAGGCTGACCGTCCGCGGCGCGCCGTAATAGGCGGTCCGCGTCTCGCCGACTGACGCGAACTCCTGGCCGTCGGTCTTGTAGACCTCGTCTGCCAGGTTTCGGCCAACCAGAGCCACGCTGAAGATGTCGGTCGGGCGCCAGGTGACGCTGGCGTCGTAGAGCCAGTAATCGTCCTGGAAGAGACCTGGCACTTCCGTGGTGGTGCCGACAACGCCGCCGATGATGAACGTGTTGTCGACCGCAAGCGCCATGCGCGAGCGGAAGCGCGCCGAACCGGCAACTTCGAGTTCACCGCCGCCATCGAGATCGACCGTGTAGACGCCGCCGAAGCGCGCGGTCCAATCCGGCGAGAACGCCGGCTCCTGGAACGTGCGCGTGCCGCCGGTCACCGCAAAGCGATCATCGTCGAAATCGCCATAGGCGGCGTCGAGATAACCGATCTGCGCATCGAGCCGCAGCGCGTCGGTCGCCATGTACACCAGTTCAAGCTCAGCGCCCGAGATCTCAAGCTGCCCAGCGTTGATGACGGTGAGCTCCGGCGTGGGCGCGTCTGTCACCGGATCGATGACAGTGCCCGACACGCGCGCCTGGAAGTCGCGGTAGTCGTTGTAGAAGGCCGCGAAGTTGGCGATCACGCGTCCGTCCATCCAATCGGTTTTGAGGCCGATCTCGTAGGAATCAACGGTTTCCGGATCGTATGGCGCTTCCTCGCCGGGATTGTTGGCGCGGCCGTTGAAGCCACCCGACTTGAAGCCCTGCGCGTAGCGCCCGTAGAGCACCATGTTGTCGGCGATGTCGTAGTCGATCGACGCCATGCCGGAAACGTCTTCCCAGGTTTCGTTGATCGTGAACGGGAAGGTCGTGTTGAACAGCGGGTTGCTGTAGAACGTTGACGTCGAGCGCGAATAATCCTTCTCTTCTTCCGTGTAGCGCGCGCCAAGGCCGATATTCAGGCGGTCGGTGAGCGCGTACGAGACATTGGCGTAAGCGGCCATGCTCGTGGTTTCCAGATCGTCGTCGATCGTGCGCGTGAAGCCTGTGAGGCCGAGGAAGCCGGCCACGAGGTCGTCGGCATATGCTTCCTGGTGCGAGCCGACCTCTTCCTTCAGGTAATAAAGGCCGCTGACCATGGTAATGCGGTCGGATTCATAGATCGCCTGCAGTTCTTGGCTGATCTGATCCTGGTCCACATCGACCAGCACGTCGCCGAATTCAACCGGCGTCGCATCGATGTCGATGTAATCGGTGTAGTTTAAATCGCGCGCAGCCGTGATCGAGTTGATGGTCCAGTTTTGGTTGAGCTCCCAGCTCGCGCGCAGCGAAAGGCCGCCGTGATCCATGATCGAGGAATTCGGCAGACCGGGCGTCGCTTCGGCGGTGAAGTCGAACTCAGCCGGCGGCGCGGCCGTAGGGTAGGGCGAGCCCGGAATGTTGTAATAGGTCGTGCCGGCGAAGTTCACGAGCGTCGTCAGCGGTTGACCCATCGTCAGCGCGTTGTCTTCTTCCGAATAATCGGCGCTGAAGTCCAAGCTGAAGTTCGGCGTCACGTCCCAGGCTGCCGTGAGGCGCCCGCCCCAGGCGTTGCGGTCGTTGTAGTCTTCGCCGGTGGTTGGGTTGGTGACGTAGCCGTCGCGCGTTGCGCCAAACAGCGCCGCGCCGACAGCAAATGTATCGCTCACCGGCGTCGAACCGGAGAGACGCGTTTCAAGCTGGCCGTAGCTGCCAAACGTCAGCTGCGCCATGCCGCGCGGCTCTTGGCCCGGACGGCGCGTGATGACTGAATAGGCGCCGCCGATCGTGTTCTTGCCGTAGAGCGTGCCTTGCGGGCCGCGCAGCACTTCGACGCGTTCGATGTCAAAGAGCTCCATCTGAGTGCCGCGGATGCGCGAGTAATAGACGCCGTCGACATAGAAGCCGATCGCGGGATCGAACGTCTGCAGCGCGTCTGGCTGGCCGACGCCGCGGATATAGATGTTGGTTGCGTTCGAAGAGCCGCGGCCTTGTACGACGTTGAGGTTCGGCACTGCGCCTTGCAGGCCGGTCGCGTCGGTGGCGCCGAGTCGTTCCATCTGCGCTTCGGAGAAGGCCGAAACTGAAGCTGGCACTTCCTGCAGCGATTCCTCGGTGCGGCGGGCCGTGACGACGATCTCTTCATCGTTCGCCGCCGCAGTCTCCTGCGCCATCGCTGGCGCGCTGAACGCAAACGGCGCAGCGCAAACGCCCGCCAATAAGAGCGCGACACGCGCTGGATCAAACCGCTTCATGGACTTCTCCTCCGCTCCTCAGTTCGGCCCGCCGCGTTGTGCGGACGAGGGCCTCGACTTCTTCAAAGAATGCTTCCGGCGCTTCCAGATGCGGTACGTGGCCGGCGCTCGGAATCGTGACGTGCGCGGCGGCGGGCGCCGCGCGCGCAATGAATTGCGTCGCCTCGCCGGGATAGACCGGACTTTCGCCGCCATGGATCACCAGCATCGGCTGCGCGATCTCTGTAAGCGCCGCGCGAAAATCCTGCGCGGCCATCGAAGCCCAGAGCGCGCCCATGTGCGCGGGCTCGGCCTTCGACATTTCTGCGACCGCCCAATTGATGAGATCCGGCCGCGTCTCACGCACGGCCGGCGCAAACATGCGCGGCGCAAACCGCCCCACATAAGCCGGCCAATCGGCTTTGATCTCCGCCAGCGTGCCGGCGACATCGTCCGCGCTGTATCCGCCGGACAGCCCCCAACGCCACGCGTCGTCATTGATGAGACGCGGCGCCATGTCTTCGACGATGATGCCCGCAAGCCGCGCAACCAGTTTCGGCGCCGCGCGCCAGAGCGCCATCGCGCCCATCGACCAGCCGAGCGCGACCGCGCCCTTTAGATCGAGCGCCGCGCAGAAATGCGCGATATCGTCGGCGAGCGTATCGATGGTGAGGGGGAGAGCGCCGTGCGTCGAACCGGGATGGCCGCGCAGCGTCAGCGTGAGCACGCGATGGTTGGCGGAAAGGCGCTTGGCGAGATCGTCGAAGAACCCGCCATGGGCGGCCCAGCCGTGCACCAAAATGATGGGCTCACCCACGCCCTGGTCGGCGTAGGTCATCGCAGCTCCATCTGGCAAAGCGCACACCGGCATGACCGGCTGATCCCCCCACGAGCCGTTTCTGGCCCGGAATTCTTCTTGTCTTGGCGGCGATCCTATCGGAGACTTGAAACATGAGTCAACATTCAGGTTCTGCGGTAGACGCTCCCGCCAACGGCCCCAAGACCGAAAGAGGCCGGCGGACCCTACGGAAACTGCTGGATGCGGCTGGGGAAGAATTCGGCGCGCGCGGTTACCACGAGACCGCCATCAGCCACATCACCCAGAGCGCCGGCGTCGGGCTCGGCACCTTCTACGTCTACTTCAAGTCGAAGGAGGAGGTGTTCCGGGCCCTCGTCGCCGACATGGGCGCGCGCACCCGCCATGCCTTGAGCGAAAGCATCCGCGGCGCCTCGAACCGCCTCGAAGCGGAGCGGCTCGGCATCCAGGCCTACTTGGAATTCGTGCGCACGCATAAGTCGCTCTACCGCGTCGTCATGGAGGCGCAGTTCGTCGCCCCCGAAGCTTACGCCGACTACTACCGCGTCTTCGCCGAAGCCTATCGTCAGGAACTTGCGCAAGCCGCCAAGCGCGGCGAGGTGAGCAAGGGCAATGACGACGTTCGGGTTTGGGCGCTAATGGGCGCCTCGACGTTTCTCGGCCTTCGCTACGGCGTCTGGGAAGACGACGTCGATGTTGCCGCGATCGCCGAGGCGGCGTCAGATCTCATGATCAATGGCCTGAAGCCAAGATCGGAAAAGAACGGCGACGCGTCCGATTAGAGACGCGCGCCGGGGAGGGAGTGTCATGGGTTTCGACCTGATCGACGTCACCGCCAAGCGCGCGGCACTGACGCCGAACGTCGTCGCCTTCGAAGACGCGATCACCGGACGCACGCTCACTTACGCTGCGCTAGAAGATCGCTGCGCGCGCGCCGCTGAAGCGCTGGCGCAGCTCGGAATCGTGCGCGGCGATAGAGTCGCCATCCTCTGCCGCAACCGCATCGAATTCTTCGAGATCATGTTCGCTTGCGCCAAACTCGGCGCCATCCTCGTCCCGCTCAACTGGCGCGCACCGGCGGCGGAGCTGGCTGGGATTATGGCCGACTGCGAACCGTCGCTGCTGATCTATGGCGCGGAGGATGCCGTCACAGCAGCCGCGCTGAAGAGCCAAGCGATGCGCCAATTGGCGCTCGACGCTCATGCCAGCGAGGCTCCGTTCTACGAACACCTGCTCGAAGCCGCGGGCCCGCAACTAAACCACCGCGCCTGGCGCGGCGACGCGATCTGGTTTTTGTCTTACACCTCCGGCACCACTGGCGCGCCCAAAGGCGTGATGCAGACCTACCAGATGAGCGCGGTGAACGCGTTTCACGTCACCCAAGCGTTCGGCCTTCGCGGCGGCGATACCACGCTCAACTACCTGCCGCTCTTCCACACCGCCGGCATCCAGCTCGTCACGCTGCCGACGCTGATCGCCGGCGGCACGGTGATCGTCATGCCGAGCTTCGATGAAGCGCGTGCGCTCGAACTCATGCCGCGGCTCGACATCTTCTTCGCCGTGCCCGCCATCTATCAGCAGCTCGCGCTTCATCTCGCATTCGACAGCGCCGATCTGTCACACGTGCGCTCGTGGGGCTGCGGCGGCGCGCCTTTGCCGGACGTGCTGGTCGAGCGCTACGCGCAAAAGGGCGTGCGCGTCTGCAACGGCTACGGCATGACCGAAACCGGCCCCACCGCCTTCGTCGCCGCGCCCGAAGACGCGCTCCGCAAGATCGGCTCGGTCGGCAAGCCGCAAATGCTGCTCGACGTGCGCATTGTCGATGCTGATGGAAACGACGTCGCCGTCGGCGAGAACGGCGAGATCTGGATGCGCGGCCCGGGCCTCACGCCCGGGTATTGGAATAAGCCCGCGGAAACCAAGCAGGCATTCACGCCCGATGGCTGGCTCAAAAGCGGCGACATCGGCCGGCGCGATGCGGATGGCTGCTATTACGTCGCCGGGCGTATCAAGGAGATGTACATTTCGGGCGGCGAAAACGTCTATCCGGCCGAAGTCGAGAACGTGCTCGCGCGCCACCCCGGCGTGCTCGAAGCCGCCATCATCGGCGTCGCGGACGAAAAGTGGGGCGAAGTCGGCCACGCCTTCGTGCTGCTCCGGCCCGAGGCGCCCGCGCCCAGCGCGCACGAACTGATTCAGTTTTGCCGCGCCGAACTCGCGGGCTATAAAACCCCGCGCCACGTGACGTTCGTGGACGAATTCCCGCGCACCGCCGCGGGCAAGATACGAAAGCACATGCTGACGCCGGCGGCGACTGCACCGTCGCGTTGAGCGCGGAGAGGGGACGCGAACCGACCATGATCGAAGTGCGAAACACAACGCGCCGCGCACTGCTCGCGGGCGCTTCCGGTGCTGTGATGACGAGCGCTTGCACGTCTTTTTTTGTACCGGCCGATGACACCGGTAACAGCGCACTGAAACGCGATGCACGCGCAGCGATGAAGCGCGCCGCGCGCTTCATGCGCGAGCGGGTCGCCTATCGCGGCGGCTATGTGTGGAGCTATCTGCCGGACTTCTCACGCCGCTGGGGCGAGATGGAAGCCTATCCGACCATGATCTGGATTCAGCCGCCGGGCACGGCGACGGTCGGTCATCTCTATCTCGATTGCTTCCACGCCACGCGCGACGAGTTCTACTACCAAGCCGCGATGGAGGTCGCAGACGGCCTCATCGCCGCGCAACATCCCGCCGGCGGCTGGAATTATCTGCACGATTTCGCCGGCGAAGACTCCGCGCGCCGTTGGTACGATACGATCGGCAAAAACGGCTGGCGTCTCGAAGAATTCCACCACTATTACGGCAACGCGACCTTCGACGACGCCGGCACGTCGGAGGCCTCGCAATTCCTGCTGCGGCTTTATCTCGAACGCCGCGCGCAGCGCTTGCGCGAACCACTGGAACGCGCGCTCCGTTTCGTGCTCGACAGCCAGTTCGAAAACGGCGGCTGGCCACAGCGTTTCCCGCGCGCCGAAGGCGAAGCGGACTACATCCGCCACATCACTTTCAATGATGATGTCGCCGGCGAGAACATCAAATTTTTGCTGATGGTCTACCAAACGCTCGGTGACGAACGCGCGCTCGGCGCCATACGCCGCGCCATGAACGTCTTCGTCGCCACGCAACAGCCGGCGCCGCAAGCGGGCTGGGGGCTTCAGCACCACGCCGAAATGCTGCGCCCCATTGGTGCGCGCAGTTACGAACCCGAAGCCCTCACCACGCACACCACGGCCAACAACATTGCCCAGCTCTTGAACTTCTACGAATGGACCGGCGAAGAGCGTTTCATCACCCGCGTGCCGGAGGCTATCGCCTGGCTTGATTCCGTGCGCTTGCCTGACCAGCAAGTGCTCGTCGCCGGCCGCAACTATCCAACCTTCATCGAGAGCGGCTCAAACC
Source organism: Pseudomonadota bacterium (assembly GCA_023410295.1). Lineage (GTDB taxonomy): Bacteria > Pseudomonadota > Alphaproteobacteria > Caulobacterales > Aquidulcibacteraceae > Vitreimonas. Next base: position 6,588 of record JAEYPY010000123.1, read on the forward strand.
GCGCGCGCATCGTCCACCGGCGCGGCGCCAACAGCGCGAGCGGCGAATACTATTGGGACTACAATCCCGAAAAGCCGATCACGCACTATTCGCAATGGCGCGCGCTTAACGTCGATGCGTTGCGCGCGCGATATGAGCAATTGCGCGCCGCCGATCCCGCCGCGCTCGCCGCCAATTCACCGCTGCGCGCGCGCAGCCCGGATTTCCGTCTGCCGCGCTTCTTCAGCACGCAGAACATCGAAGTCTCCGACATGAACTCGAATGTGGGCGCGGGCGACGTGGCGCGGCCGGAAAATGCGCGCGTCGCGGAACTTGTCTCAACTCTCAACGCCGAGGGCTACTGGCCAACCCCGCTCACCGCCACCAGCAATCCCTATATCGGCGATCCTCCGCCCACGCCCTCGCCCGGCGATTACGCGCAGACGCTGGTCGGCGATGCCTACGATACCTCGCCCTACACCACGGATCGCCCCGTGACGGGCATTTCGACGGGCAGTTTCATCCAGAACATGAGCGCGCTTCTGCTCAGCGTTGATTCAGGCGCATAGGTGGAGCATGGAGAAGCGCCGGGGAGGGAGCCCCGGCGTGGGGAACTTGAGCCGTGGCTGAACAGGGCGAGGATCGCGCGATCCGGCTGGCCTCGATCGTCTCGATCGATATCGTTGGCTTCTCAAGCATGTCGGAGCGCGACCAGCGCAACGCGGCGCGCAAAGTGGAGAATCTGCGCGCGCGTATCGAGCGCGTCGCCGGCGCCAATGGCGGGCGCCTCTTCAACACCGCGGGCGACGGCTTCATGCTGGAATTCCCGTCCGCGGGTTCGGCGCTCGCGGCGATCCAGGAAATTCTCGACAAGCGCGGCAAGGGCGAGCCGCCGCTGCGTGTCGGCGCCCATGTCGGCGATGTCGTCGTCACCGCGACCGAAGATTTGCTCGGCCACGGCGTCAATGTCGCCGCGCGTCTGCAAGAACACGCTGAGCCAGGCACCGCGCTCGTCTCCGCCGAATTTCGCTCCATGGCGCGCACCAGCCCGACCGCTGCGTTCCAATCGCGAGGGCAAAAGCCGCTCGAAAACATCGATCAGCGCGTGCAGACGTTCGAGATCCTCTCGCGCCGGCAAAAACTCGCACGCTCGATGCGCCGCTTCGGTTCAATGGCGACCGCCGCCGCACTCATCGGCGGTCTTGTCTATTTCAGCCCGACGATCTGGCGCTTCGCGCAGCCTTACATTTCCAATCCGGCTGAAGCCGAAGCGCCGCCGCCGCCGCCTGCATCGGGCGATGACTTCCTGCGCGAAGCCACGGCAACGCCAACGCTGCGGCATACGCCGGGCGAAGCCTTCCGCGATTGCGATTTCTGTCCGGAGATGGTGGTGCTGCCCGGCGGCATCTTCACCATGGGCTCGCCGGCCAATGAAGCTGGCCGCGCGCGCGATGAGGGCCCGCAGCGCGAGGTCAACATCATGCCGTTCGCAATCGGCAAATACGAAGTCACCTTCCAGCAATGGGATGCGTGCCTCGCCGGCGGCGGCTGCAACGGTTTCTCGCCGCCGGACAATGGCTGGGGCCGGGGCAATCGCCCCGTCACCGGCGTCTCGTGGGAAGATGCGCAAGCCTATCTCGATTGGCTGAATGATCAGGCCGGCGGCCTGCGCTATCGCCTCGCCACCGAAGCGGAGTGGGAATACGCGGCGCGCGCTGGCGAGGCCGGTCCCTACAGCACCGGACCGCGCGTTACCGCCACGCAAGCGACCTTCCGCGCACGGCAAACAACGCCTGTCGGCGAACATGAGGCAAATGCGTTCGGCCTCTTCGATGTGCACGGTAATGTCGGCGAGTGGGTGGAGGATTGCTACGCGACCAGCTACGAACTCGCGCCGATCGACGGCGGCGCAGTGCAGGTCGATAATTGCCGGCGCCGCGTTTTCCGCGGCGGCGGCTATGCCGACCCGGCCCCGGTGCTGCGCGCAGCCGCGCGCCGCGCCGCGGCCACCACCGCACGTCAGCCCAGCGTCGGCTTCCGCGTCGCCCGCACCCTGGATTGACGCCCGATTGACGGCCCGCTCATCGCAAAGTCCTATGCACTGTGACCGCGGGCACAGACAAAGCACGCCGGCGGCGACACACTGCACGCGGGAGGGCATTTGCGTTCACATGAAGCCAGCTGAAAGCGCGGCATGAGCAGCCGCTTCGTCCTCGCTCAGATTTCCGACACGCATGTGCGCGCCGATGATGGCGGCGCCGCCGCGCGTCAGCTCAGCCGCGCGATGGCGCTAGCGCAAGAATACAAGGCCGACTTGATCCTGCTCACCGGCGATCTCGTCAACGACGAGCGCGCCGAGGAATACGCGGTGCTCGCCAAGACCATCGCCGATCCGCCGGCGCCGCTTTATGTGCTGCCCGGCAATCACGACGACCGCGCGCTGATCCGCGAAATGCTGCCGGCGCATGGCTATCTGTCGCGCGAAGGATTTCTCTCCTACGCAATCGATCAGTTTGCCGTGCGCATCGTCGTGATCGACCAGATCGTGCCGGGCGAAACGCACGGCCTCATCACTGCCGCCGGCGCCGAATGGCTCGATCGCACGCTCGCCGCGGCGCCGGAGAAGCCGACCATCGTCGCGCTCCACCACCCGCCGTTCCTCACCCACGATCTTCTGTTCGACAATATCGGCCTCCGCGACGCGGACCTCTTCGCCGGCGTCATCACGCGTCACCGCCAAGTCGCGCGCATCATCTGCGGCCACCACCACCGCACCGCCTTCGGTCAGGTCGCGCACGCTCCGGTCATCGTCGCGCCGTCCACGTCTTGGACTTACGGATTGGCAATGTTGCCCGGTCAGCAGATCGCCCCGCGCACGGGCGAGCAACCCGGATGGATGCTGCACGCGTGGACGCCGTCCGGCGGCTTCGCCAGCCAT
>JAEYPY010000011.1 GCA_023410295.1 Pseudomonadota bacterium
TAGCGGCGTGCTTAACCCGCGGCGGCGTCGATCAGCAGGAAGGCGCGGGTGGCTTCGGCGTTCATGCTGGCGCGGCCGCGGCCGATGAGTTCGGCGATGCGCCCGCCTTCATTGCCCAGGAATTGCATCGCTTCTTTGTTGGCGAGCTGGTTGCGCGCGAGATAATCGGCGAGCCGGCGTGTGGCGTCGGGCGCGGCGTCGTAAACGGCGCGGCGGCGCGCTTGCGTGCCGGAACGCGCGCGCTGGGCGATGCGCTCAAGGCCCGAGGGCGAGAACGCCTGATCGATGTTCAGGCCGGCGTCTTCAATCACGGTGACGATCGGCAAAGAAGGCGGCGCAGCTTGCTGACGCGGTTGCGCGGCTGGGCGGCGCAGATGCGCGACCGGATCTTCCGCCGGCTCGCGCTCACGGCCGCGCGCGGCGCTGCGGGCGGGCTGTTCGTTGTCGACGTTGGAGAGAAGCTGGCGCCAGGTCCAATCGTTCTGCTGCTGCGCCGGCGTGGCTTCGCGTTCGCCGAACATGCGTTCGTCGCGTGCGTAGCGGTCGTCGCGAGGGACTTCGCGGCGCTGGCGCGCCGGGGGCGGGGCCGCTTCGAGCGGATCGGGCTCATCGCGCCAGGAAGTATCGTAGCTCGGCGTCGGCTCTTCGCGCACGGGCGCGCGCTGACGTACGCGCACGGCGGGCGGTACATCGTCCTCGATGGCGTGCCGGGCGCCGACGGCGGCGGTGCGCGCCGCTTCCGCCGCTTCGCGCAGACGCTCCAGCGCCAACGCCGCTTCGCGCTCAACGCCGGCCGCTTCAGAGCGGATGAGATCGGCGGCGCGCTTGGCGTCTTCGACGGCGCGGACGGTGGTGTCGCGCACCGCGCCGGCGGTTGAGTTGGCGGCGAGCGTTGCCGCGTCAGCGGATTGGCGCGCGGCGTCGGTGAGGCTGGTGGCTTTGGCGAGAATGTCGAGCGCGTTGGAGAGCGCGGTTTCGAGCCGGAGCGCGGAGTCCGCGCTCGATTGCGCGGCGTGCGTCAGCGACTGCGTGCGGTCGGTGATGAGCGCGGCGGCGGCGCCGAACGAGGTGAGGCGGTGATCGAGCGCCTGATCGGCGGCGCGCACTTCGGCTTCGGCGATCTGCGCGGCTTCGGAAATGGATTGCGTGTGCTTTGAGATCGAGGCGCCGATGGTTTGCGCCTGTTGCGTGAGATCACGCGAGATGCGCATCAGTTCTTCGCGCTCGCGCTCCATGCCGGTGATCATCTGATTGGCGCCGGACTTGGCTTGCTCGCTCATGGCGTCGACCGCTTGCGCTTGGCGCGCGATCTGGCCCTCGACGTCTTTCAGGCGCGCGAGCGTGGTTTCGAGCGCGCGGTCAAGCGTGTTGATTTCACCGCGCACGCTTTCGGCGAGTTGACGGGCGGCGTCTTCGGCGCTGCGTTCGGGATTCATGAGCCGGTCGGCGGCGTCGGCAAGGCGGCGGGCTTCGTGCCGGGCGCGGGCGGAGTCGCGGGCGGCGAGCCCGGAGAACCAGGCCATCAGCGCCGGCAGGAGGAGGGCGCCGACCAGCGCGCCGATCTCGAGCGCGGTCAAGGCCAGAAGGCGGTCAGGGCCGACAATGACGATCGCAGCGGCGAGCCCGCCGGCAATCCACAGAAGCCCGACCACGAGCGCGATAAGTCCGATAAGCGCACCAGGCTCGCGCGCGCGTTCTGGCGAAGGCGTTGTCATAAAGCTCGTCCCAAGCGGCAGCAGCAGGCGCACGTTGACGCGCGCTCGTTAAGCGTCAACGGAAACGGAATAAGTTGGGCGGTTCAAGGGCGCGCACCCGGGCGCGTGTGTTATTGGCGCTGCTCTTGCGCAGGTTCGCGGTGCGGCGCGTCGCGCTGCTCGATGGTGACGCCGACCCAGGCTAGGGCCAGGGCCAGGAGCGCATCGCGGATTAGCACTAAGATCGCCAGCATCGCCCTCATCCTTCAATGCAGCGCTCGGTATGTGAGCCGGTTGTGTGGCGCCCGCAAGGCGCGGGGGCATGACTTTGGGCAAACTTTCGAAGCGTGGATTACGCGCCACGGGCTCGATCCGGGCTCTTGACCGGAGGTTGGAGGCGTCTAGTTAGGGCTGTGATGTTACAACGTAACACTGCCCCAGCCCAGCGCGCCCACGTCACCCACGCGGCGGTGGTGGCGCTTCATACCGTCTGCTGCGGCTTCCCGGCGCTGGCGATGGCGGCGGCGGCGCTGTCGGGGGCGACCTCGGGCGTTGCCCTGTTCTCGGGTTTCGTTGCGGATGCCCATCATTTTTTGCACGCGCACGAGCTCTGGATTTTAGGCCTGTCCGGGGCGCTGGTCGGCATCGGCGGCTGGTTTGAGCTACACGCTCGGCGGGCGGGCCATACGCATGGAATTCCTTGGCTTTTTCTATTCTCGGCGGCGTGTCTGGTGGCCAACGCAGCGCTGATGCTCGCCCATCGGGGCTGAGAGCTTAGGGTTAAATAAACCGTAGGCTGGCAGCGTGCGGCCCTGAATTTGTTCAGCAGCCGGGACGCCAACTACCCATGCTCAGCCGCTTGCCAGTGGCGCTGTCCAGCGCCGCCGAAACGCGCCGCCGCGAATTGCCGGCATCGATCGCGCTCGTCGTTCTGATTGGCGGGGTGGCCGCCGCGATCGCCGGGGGCTCCGCGCCGGTGGCCTGGGCCGCGGTGGTGGCCCTGGCGTTGATCGCGGACTCGGAAATTTATCGCCGGCTCGATGCGGGCGAGGCCAAGCTGGAAGGGCGGATCGAGGCGGGGCTGGCCGCCTGGGCGCTGGCCGGCTCCTCGATCTTCGCGCTGTTGCCGCTGGGGCTTTGGTTGGGCGGGACGCCCGCCGGGGCGGCGGCGGCGATGGTGCTCTGGGTTGTGGCCATAGTGCGCCAGTTCAGCCCGGGCTTTTCCGGCTCAGCGATGGTCGCGGTCGCGGGGGCGGCGCCGCCGGCCCTGATGCTGCTGGCCGCGCCGCTGCTCAGCGCGGATTGGGATGTGGCGGCGATCGCCATGCTCGGCGGCGGGGCGCTGATGGCGTACGTGATCCACGCGCGCGCGGCGGCTGATGCGCAGCAGCGCACGCTGACCGACACGGCCGGCGCCACGGATACGCAGAACGCTTTGGCGCGCATGATGCTCGACAATGAGGATAATGCGGTCGTGCTGCTCGACCGCGAAGACCGCATCGTTGCGTCGAGCCGCGCCGTGCAGCTGCGCTCGGGCGGCATGGCCGACGTGCGCGGGATGAAGTTCTCCGACCTTGTGCCGCTTGCGCGCGAGGTTTGGCAGGATGCGTTCACGCGTGCGCTCAGCGGCGAGGATGTACGCCACAAAGAGCACGAGATCATGATCGCAGGCCGGCGGCGCTACTACGATTGGGAGGCGCGGCCGTGGCGCGATGACGATGGCGCCATTTGCGGCGTCTACGCGTCGGGGCGCGACATCACTTCGCTGGTGGAGGCGCGCAAAGAAGCGGCCGAGGATCAGGACCGCTTGCGCGTTGCTCTTGAGGCAGGCCTCAGCGTCGTCTGGGAAGTCGATTACAAGGATAAGGCGGTGCGCTGGTACGGCGACCGTGTAGCGGTGTTCGGCGTCGAGGACTTCACCTTCGAGCAGTTTCACACCACGACGACGAAGGTCATCCATCCCGACGACCGGGAGATGATCCGCAAATATTTCGTGGATATCGCCATGGGTGCGACGCACAGCGTCGAGCACCGCATTCTGAAAGCGGATGGCACGATCGCCTGGCTGCAGAGCTGGGCGCGGCGCGTGCTCGGCCGCTCGGGCGGCGTGCGCAAGTTCGTTGTCATGTCCAAGGACATCACCGACCGCAAGCTGCAGGAAGCGGCGTTCATCGCCGCGATGCAGCGCGCAGAGGCGACGCTGCGGGCCAAGCGCGCGTTATTCCAGGACGTGGGTGAGATCGCGCCCGAGAAGGAGGCGACCATCGCGCACGCCGACGTCTCGGTGAACGACATGTTCGAGCACCTGGCCGCGCTTATGGAAGAGATGAATGCGCGCGACGAAGTGCTGGCCGAGGCCTTGGCGAACTTGCGCGCCGCGCGTGAGGCGGCGGACACGGCGAACGTGTCGAAGTCGCAATTCCTCACCTCAATGAGCCACGAGCTCAGGACGCCGCTGAACGCCATTATCGGCTATTCGGAGATTTTGCGCGAAGAGGCCGAAGCGGACGCACGCGAGACCGACATCGCCGACATCGACCGGGTGCTGGCGGCGGCGCGGCATCTCTTACATCTCATCAACGACATCCTCGACCTCTCCAAGATCGAAGCGGGCCGCATGGACGTTTCGGCCAGCGCTTTCGAGATCGCCGACATGATCCGCGAAGCGGCGGCGACGGTGCTGCCGAGCGTTGAGAAGAACGCCAACAAGCTGCGCCTCGAAATCGACAATCACCTGGGCGAGGCGATCAACGACGCTTTCAAGATCAATCAGTGCCTGCTCAATCTGTTGGCCAACGCGGCGAAGTTCACCAATGCCGGGGATATCACGGTCACGGCCAGGCGCGAGAAGGTCGCCGCCGGCGATTGGATTGAGATTGCTGTCAGCGACACCGGCATCGGCATGACCGAAGAACAGCTCTCGCGGCTCTTCAACGCGTTCACGCAAGCCGAAGCGACGACCGCGAACCGCTATGGCGGCACGGGACTCGGGCTCGCGATCACGCGGCGCATGATGCAGCTTTTGGGCGGCGATGTTTCCGTGAAGAGCGCGCCTGGAGTGGGCTCGACCTTCACGTTGCGCTTCCCGGCCGCGCTCGCGATCGAGCCGACGCCGGCGCGCACACAGGCGGGCGCCGCGCAGGGGCAGGGACATCAGCGCCTGGTGCTGCTGATCGACGATGAAGAGAGCGCGCGCGATCTCACCACGCGGGCGCTGACGCGCCTTGGCTTTGAGGTGCGCACGGCGGTGACGGGCCGCGAGGGCGTCGAGATGGCGCGCGCGCTTGAGCCAAGCCTGGTGCTGCTCGACATCAACCTGCCTGATATGACCGGCTGGGACGTGCTCGACATTCTGCTGACCGTCGATGCCGGCGATATGCCGATCATCGTCCATTCCGTTGATGACAACCGCCAGCGCGCTCTCACCGCTGGCGCGTGCGAACATCTCGTCAAGCCTGCCGACCGCGATGTGTTGGCTGCTGCTGCGCTGCGCTTTGCGCGCGCACCCGAAATTTCCCAGCCGGCGGCGAAGCCGGCAATCACTCTGCAAGCAAAACTGGCGTGAAAGGCCCTCCCATGCGCATCCTCATCGCAGAAGATCATCCAGACAACCGCGAGATGCTGACACGCCGGCTCGAGCGTCGCGGCTATGAAGTGCATGTCGCCGAGAACGGCGCCGAGGCGGTGGAGAAGGCCAAGCAGTGTGCGCCGGATCTCATCCTGATGGATATTTCCATGCCGGTGATGAGCGGCATTGAAGCGACCAAGGCGCTGCGGCAAACGCCGGACATGGCGCAAGTGAAAATCGTCGCGCTCACCGCGCATGCGATGGAAAGCGCGCGGCGCGAATGCATGGAAGCGGGCTGCGATGATTTTGCGACCAAGCCGGTCGATTTCGCCGGGCTGATCGCGCTGATCGAGAAGCACGCCGCCGGCATTCAAGGTCCTGCCGCCTGAGCGTGGTTAGCGCGCGTCAAGGTTAGCGACTTATCTATCCAAATTTTTCGAGCTTCTATGCGCGGCATTAGCGCGGCCCTAACCTAGACCGCGTAGTCTTCGCCCTTGGTGTGGTCCCGGTAAGCGGGTCAAGGGGGGCGAATGTCCTCGGCGCAAGGCGATGATGGCGCGTCCGCATCGACGCGCCTTGGACGTATTCTGCTGGTCGATGACCAGGCGCAGAACCGCGACATGCTCGGCCGTCGGCTTGAGCGTCGCGGCTATGAAGTAATCCTGCGCGAGAGTGCGGTCGATGTTGAGAGCGTCATCGCCTCCGAGAAGATTGAACTCGTCCTTCTCGATTGGATGATGCCCGACCGTTCGGGCCTCGATGCGCTGCAAGGCATCCGCGCGCTACACGACGCCGAGCACGTGCCGGTGATCGTGGTGACGGCGCTGGATGACGGCGACATCGTCTCCACCGCACTCGAAGCGGGCGCCAACGATTATATCTCCAAACCGATTGACCTGCGGGTTCTAACCGCGCGCGTCAAAGCCCAGCTCGACCGTCGCCAGGCGGTGCTGGAGCTGGATGCGATCCGCGACAGTCTTGAGCGCACCGTGCAGGAGCGCACGCAGGATCTCGTGGCCGAGATCAGCGAGCGCGAGGCGGCCGAAGCGCGCGCCCAGACGCTGGCGCGCCACGATCCGCTGACGGGTCTCGCCAATCGCCGCCACTTCCTTGAAGAGCTCGACCGGCGCCTTACGCTGGTGGGGGAGGACGAAAGCGCGTTCGCGCTGCTGTTCGTCGATCTCGACCGTTTCAAGCCGATCAACGACGTGCATGGCCACGCCATCGGCGATCAGCTCTTGCAGGTCATCGCCACGCGGCTCTCCAATTGCCTGCGCGACGATAGCTTCGCCGCGCGTCTCGGCGGCGATGAGTTCGCGGTGCTGCTTGAGGATCCGAACGGGCGCGAAGGCGTCTCGGCGGCGGCGCGGCGCGTGCTGCACGAGCTTTCGGCGCCGATCCTGGTCAATGGCCTGAAGCTTACGGTCGGCGCCTCGATCGGCATCGCCTTGTGTCCCGAAGACGGGAGCACGGCGGCCGAACTGCTGCAACGCGGCGACGCGGCCATGCTGCGCGCCAAGGAAGACCGCGGCGCTTACAAGTTCTTCGACTCCTCGATCGATGAGGAGCTCAAATCCAAGGCCGCGCTCGAAACCGAGCTGCGCCTCGCCATTCCGAGCGGCGATATCGTGCCGTACTTCCAGCCGGTGCTGTGCCTGGAGACAGGCGCGTTGGCCGGCTACGAAGTGCTGGCGCGCTGGCCGCACCGCGAACGTGGCATGATCTCGCCGACGCACTTCATCCCGGTGGCGGAGGAGGCGGGCCTCGTCGACGCGATGTTCTGGACGCTGCTGGCGCAAGCCTGCCGCAAGGCGCTCGATGCGCCGGGCGACTTCATGCTGGCGGTCAACATCTCGCCGAGCCAGGTACGCGACCAATGGTTCCCGGAGAAGGTGCTGCGCACGCTGCGCGAAACCGGCTTCCCGGCGCAACGGCTCGAGATTGAAGTCACCGAAAGCGCGATGATCGGCGATATTCAGCGCGCCAAGTCCTCGCTGATGTCGCTGAAGAACCAGGGCGTCAAAGTCGCGCTCGACGATTTCGGCACCGGCTATTCATCGCTCTTCCTCCTGCGCGCGCTGCCGATCGATAAGCTGAAGATCGACCGCTCGTTCGTGGCGACGCTGACGGCCGACCGCGAGAATGCCACTATCGTCGGTGCGCTCGTCGGCCTCGGCAAGGCGCTCGGCCTGCAAGTCACGGCCGAAGGTGTCGAGGACGAAGCGACCGCGGACGCGCTGCGCGCCATGGGTTGCCAATTCGCGCAAGGCTATTTGTTCGGGGCCGCGATCGAACTGCCCAGCTACGGCGAACCGCTGCGCGCCGCGGTTTAGGCGCTGGCCTAAACGCCGTTTCGCCTGCCCCACGAAGTCGTGAACGCCTGTCGCTTTTTTGCACCTGTCCGGGGCGGGCCGAGCGTGCGTCTCGCTATGGACAAAATTAAGCTAACCCGGCATGCCATCCCGACGCTCAGACCTGCCGAGGGTCTGTGCATAAAGCGGGGAGAACGGACCGTCCGGCGGTAACGGGCGGGCCGCGTGGCGGCTTCTGAGGGGCGCGCCGGCTCCCGCGGACAACGCGAAGGCGACGGAAAGCCGGCATGCGTATCTCCCGACGAATTCAACTCGCAGGTCTGGTCGTGCTCGCAGGGGCGGGCGCGGCGACGGAAGCGGCGGCGGACGATCTGACGATCTCCAATGCGACGACAAATCCGGTATTCACGGCGACAGCGGCGGGCGCGCCGCCGAGCCCGGGCGACGTGCTGGTTCAGAGCGGCGGCTCGATCACGCTGGATGGCGTTGGCGAGACGGCGATCACCGTCAATTCCAGCAACGATGTGACGAACAATGGCACGCTGACGGCGACGAACGTCAACAATACTGGCGGCATCCGCATCCAGGATGGCTTCGCCGGCACCATCCTCAACAGTGGACAGATCAACTTTACGGACGGCTACACGCTAACCGACACCGATAGCGACGGTGATCTGGACGGCGAGTGGGCGACCGGCACGGGCCGGTTCGGCATTCTGCTGGAGCCAGGGACGTTCACCGGCAATATCAGCAGCACCGGCTCGATCACCATCGAGGGCAACGATTCCTACGGCATCGTGCTGAATGGGTTGCTTGACGGCAACGGCACAACCACCGGCAACCTCACGACTACCGGCGCCATCAATGTGATCGGCGACGACTCAGTCGCTGTCGCCATCCTTGGCGGCGCGGCCGGCGGCGTTGCAGGGGATGTGCATATCAGCAGCAACATCACGGCGTCCGGTGAAGGCACGCGGGGCCTAGTGGTCGATGCTGCCGTTGGCGGCGAAGTGCGCTTGGCCGGCACCTGGAACGTCACCGGCTTCCATAGTCAGTTTCGTCCGCTTACGAATACGCTAGATTTAGGTGACGACGACCTCATTGGCGGCGCGGCCGCATCGATCCATCAAAGCGTTGCCAACGGCGTCATCGTGCAGGGCGTCGGTCAGACTGACGATGACGACGACGATGAGGATGGTGAGAATGATGAGGCAGACGACAACCGCAACGGTGCGCTGAATACGTTCGGCTCGGCCCCGGCGCTTTGGATCGCCAATCAGGGCGGATCGAGCCTCGACATTGGCCCAGCCTCGAACGGCTTCGGCGTCAACAATTACGGCCTCATTTACGGCCGCGGCGTTCAGGACAATATCGACGCCGTCGGCGTCCGGATCGAAAGCCTCAGCGGTTCGGCTGTGACCACCGCCGACGGCTTCCACAATGAAGGCGCGGTCCGCGCGCAGGCATTTGAAGCCAACGCTACTGCGCTGCACATCGGCGCCGATGCCTCAGTGCCGACAATCCAGAACCTCGGCATCATTCAGGCTGAAGGGGTTTCAGAAGGCGCAGATACAACGGCGGCGATTCTGATCGACGAGTTCGCAACGCAGGTAGGTGCGCTGACCAATTCCGGCAGCGTCATCGCAACGCTGACTGGCGAAGACGGCGACGCGATCGCGGTGCGCGATCTTTCCGGCACGCTGACGGCGATCGACAACACTGGCGTCATCGGCGCGGCGATTGTGCCGACCGATGACGATCCGAGTGACGGCATCCCGCCGGTTATCACCGGCTCGGCGATCGCTATCGATGTGACGAACGCCTCCGCGGGCGTGTCGATCAGCCAGACGGAGAATGCCGACGAAGACATCAATGAGCGCATTCAAGGCGACATTCTGCTCGGCGCATTTGCGGACACGATCGATCTGCAGGCCGGCGAGATCACCGGCAATATCTCGTTCGGGGCGGGCGTCGATCAGTTCGCGATCGGCGGCGGGGCGCTCTATCGCGGCGCGCTCGACGACAGCGGCGGCGATCTCGACATCGACGTCCAAGATGGCACGCTGCATCTCACCGGCGGCAACGCGCAGATCACCAGCGCCAATTTCGGCGCCGAGTCGGCGTTTACGGTACAACTCGCCGATTCCAGCGCTGACCCGCTGATTGAGGCCACCGGCAGCGTCACGTTCGCGGCCGGCGCGACGGTCACGCCGCTTGTGCCGACTGGTTTGGTGGATGGCAGCTATGTCTTCCTTACCGCCGGCAGCTTGACAGGCGGCGCCAATGTCACCGGCGTTGTCGATGGCGAGGGCATTCCCTTCATCTACAATTTCGAGATCGCGCTGACCGATCCGCTGGCGGTAGACGGCGCCGCCAATGGGCTTGAGGCGATCTACGATATCAAGACGGCCGCAGAACTTGGCATGACGCAGAATCAAGGTGCGGCGTTCAACCCAATCATCGCCGCGCTGCAGCTCGACGATAACGCCAGCGCCGCGATCATCGGCATCGACAATGAGGGCGATTTCTTCGACGCTTACGAAGACCTGATGCCCAGCTACGCTGCAGCGTCCGCGGAGTTGGCGGCGACGGCAATTCAGCAATCGCAGAGCGCCACCAGCAACCGTCTTGCGGCGACGCGCCTTCAAGGTCTCGACGAGGTTTCGGCCTGGGTCCAGGAGATCGGCTATGGCCTGACGCGCGAGCCGCCGACCGCGAACGGACAAGCGTTCGAAGGTCATGGCTTCGGCTTGGCGATGGGCATCGATGGCCCGCTCGACAATGGCGCGATGTTCGGCCTCTCGGCGTCGTTCATCGCCTCTGAAGCGGAAGAAGAAGGCCGTCCCGACGGCGAGATTTCCGCATCGCTCGGCCAGCTCAACGCCTATTTCGGCACGGCCATGGGACCGCTCGATATCGACCTCATCGGCGGTATCGGCGCGGGGCAGTTGCAGTCGCGTCGTTTCGTGCAGATTGGCGATGCGTTCAGCGCCCAGACTGAAGCCGAATGGTGGGCCTACGAAGGCCATGGCGCGGCTCGGGTGTCGGCGCCGATGAGCGCCGGCTGGCTCGTGATCACGCCGCAAGCGGCGCTCACCTATGTCTACATGAGCGAAGAGGGCTACAGCGAAGAAGGCGGCGGCGAAGCGATCGATTATGAAGTCGGCGATGCAAGCTCGCAGCGCCTGTGGGGCGATGTTGGCGTCGAGTTCAGCGGCCGCTTCCAGATGGGCCGCGGCGGCATCATCGCGCCGCGCATCTTCGCCGGGTATCGAGCGAACCTTATCGATGAGGAAGCGGAGCGGACTTTCAAGTTCGTTTCTGGCGGCGATGAGTTCACGCTGACGGACGAAGGCTTCGGCGACGGTGCGCCGATCGTCGGCATCGGTGTCGATGGCACCAACGGCTTCTCGACGGTTTCGCTCGGCTATGAAGGCGAGTTCGGCGACCAGATCGAGCGGCACAGCCTCAATGTGGGCGTTCGCTTCCGCTTCTGAGCGAAGCGGCGATCGACATGATGAAGGGCGCTGGAGCGATCAAGCGCCCTTTCTCGTAGCCCTTGCAACTCAGTGCGCCGACTGGCCGGGGATTTCGCCGGCGTGCGCGCCGGCCCCGCGGCCGCGCTCATAAGAGAGAATGCCGGGGCGGGGGCGCCAGGCCCCGTTCTCGGCGACGAAGAAGCGCTCCAGCTCGGGCTGCAGAGAGGCGAGCTGCTCGGCATTCACGCGGACGGCAGGGTTCACCAGCATCAGCCGCTCAGCGAGGCGCGTGGCGTCGAACTCAAAGGCGCCTTCGTCCAAGTAGATGCTGAGCATGGCGAAAACGATCGGGGGAACGACGGCGTCGCTTTCCGCAAACGCGTCGATGAGCTGGCGGGCGTCGAGCAGATAGGGTGATTGTTCCATGAGCGGTGAACGCGGGGCTCGCGCCCCGCGTTCCGCCTCAGCTCCGCGCTAGCAGAAGACCGGCGCCATGGCTTCGATGGCGGCGCGTTTGCCGGGGCTGATTTGCTCGGCGACCTCAAGAAAGCGCGGGTGGGTGAGGCCGGAGCCGAGATAGGTCCAGCGATTGGCCTGGTGCTGCTGAGCGAGAAAGCGTTCGCGCTCACTGGCTGTGAGCGAGCGTCCCGTGGCGCGTTCGAAGGCTTCGAGTTCGTACGCGGTTTGCTGCTTCAGTCCTCCATCGAAGAACGCGCCGAGATCCATAAAGCCCGCGAAGCCGGCTTCGATTTCGTCCGGCGTGCAGCGTTCGGCGATGTGAAGCGTCATCATCGCATCGAGCTGGGCGTGCTGGTGCTCTTCCATCCAGTGGTGCAGCAAGAGGCTTTTGAACTGCGGATCGAGGGCCTGATCGTCCTTCATGCTGTCCATGAAGTGGCGCTGCGTCATCCACTCGATCATCAGCGTGAGCAACGAGACCGAGAGCGCCGGCTTCGCCAGCACGTGTTTGCCGATCGCCTCGGGCGGGCCGATCACGTCGCATTCTGTACCGAAGCCTTCGCGAAACTCTTCGCGGAAGCGGCGGAAGAGATGGATGTGCTTGGCTTCTTCGCTCGCGAATTCAAGGAAGGCGCGCGCCTGGTAATCATCGCCGTCCATCATCGGCTTGATGATGAGCGGGCGGGCGTGGTCCAGCACGAACGGCAGGATGAATTCCTCGATCACGCCGAACATGGCCAGATAGGTGTGGCCGCGGATCTGGTTGAGCGTGCGCTTCTCCTCAGCGCCAAGAAAATCGAGTTCGCTGGTACGGGCGAAGCTTTCCGGCATGAACGGGCGCGAAAAGTCGAGCTTCTTGTCGCCGCCGATGATGTCTTCGACGCGCCAGGTGATGCGTTCGGCGCGCGCGAGGCAGTCTTTGAATGAATATTGGTACGTCATGTCATGTCTCCGGGTGATGGTGTTAAGCGAGCATCGCGACAGCGCGTTCGGCCAGGACGACGTGCGCGCCGAGCACCAGGACGGCGGAAAGCACGTAGCCGAGCGCGCGGAAGGCGATGGGCGGGCGGTTGTTGAAGTCGAGCATTGGAAGAAGTCTCGTGTTGGGGAGGAGAGGAGCCGGTCCGACGGCCGCGTGGGCAGGCATGGGAGGCCGCCGGACCGGGGTTCGTGCTCAGTACGTCTCAACCGAGACGCTGACCGGCACGGAGCGGGAAACGACGTCGAGCACGGGCGACATCTGCGTCAGCTGCTTGATCGCGTCGGCGCTGGCTTTGGTCTTCACGCGCATACGCACGCGGATGGCCGAATAGCCTTTGCGCACTTCGGCTGAGAGGCCGAGGAAGCCGCGCAAATCGAGATCGCCTTCAAGCTCGCTGTCGATAGCTTCGATGACGATGCCGTTCGCGGCGGCGTGATAGGCCGTCGTCGTCGTCATGCAGCCGATCAGCGCGTGCAGCAGCCATTCGACCGGATTGGGCGCGCTGTCGTCGCCGAGCAACACGTCCGGTTCGCCATTGTCGGCGATGAAGGCCTGGACGCCGCCGCGGTGCTCTTGGAGCGCGCCGGTGAAGTCCTTGATGGTCGAGCGGTTGCGGTCGCCGCCGAGCCAGGTGTTCTTGGCGCGGAAGTTGAACTTGGCAATCTCGGGATTGGCCGAAACGGCTTCGACGGTCTCGAAGAGGGCGGTGACGTTGACGCCGTTGACGATGGTAGGCGCCGGCTGGGCTTGGACGGACATGGGGATGTTCCTGGTCTTGCGTTGAACTTGCGAGACGAGGATGTGCCCGGCAGGCGTGGGCGCGAGCGTTGGCGCGGCGGAGGAAAGCGCCGGGCTAGCGTTTGAAGCAGCGTTGAAACGAGCCTATTCGGCCAGAAACTCGTTGATCGCGTCGAGGAACCGGTCAAGCGCGGGGTCCTGCTCGAGCAGGATATGGTTCTCGCTTTCCAGGATTACGAAACGGGCGCCCGGGATGCCCATGGCGAGTTCGCGCCCGTTCGGCAGGGTGACGCGGGCGTCCTTGCGGGAATGGATCACGAGCGTGGGCGTGCGCACTTCGGAGAGCCGATCGCGCACGTCGATATTGCCGAGTTGATCGAGCAGGTTGGCGGCGTTCTCGGGCGAGGTGGTGATGCGCTGCAGTTCGTTGAACCAGCTCATCTGTTCCTGCGTCGCACCGGGGATAAAGAAGGTGGTGAAGAGCTGGCGGTAGGCGGGATTGTCCTTGCCCCAGCCGGTGCGCGTGACTTGCACGAGCGCTTCGGTTTCGGCGACGCGGTCCCTGTCGTCGTGCAGCTTCCAGCCGCGTGCGTAGCCGCCATAGAGGATGAGCTTGCTGACCCGCTCGGGATGGCGCACCGCGTACTCGACAGAGACGGCGCAGCCCTGACTGATGCCGAGCAGCGGAAAGCGCTCAAGGCCCGCTGCATCGACCACGGCTTCGAGATCGGCGACGAGTTTATCTAGCGACCAGTCGGTGACATCCCAATCGGAGAGCCCGTTGCCGCGCGCGTCGTAGCGGATGAAGGTGTAGTCCTGGGCGAGGCGCCGGAACGGATAGCGCCAGACGGGACTGTCCCAATCGAACTCAAGATGGTTCATCCAATTGGCGGTCTTCACCAGCGGCGGGCCCGAGCCGACCGTGGCGTAGGCGATGCGCACGCCGTCGCGCGCGGTGCAGAAGCGCACGTCTTGGCGGAGCGGGGCGTCGAGTTCGATGCGCGGCGGCGGCGCGGGCGCCGGCGTGATCTGCGCGCGCTTGCGCTGCAAGGCTTCATCGAGCGCGCTTTCGTTGAAGGGGCCGAGGCTGGCGAGTATGCGCGCGCTGGCGTCCTTTTGCGCTTGCGCCTCAGCGTGCGCGCCGCTGGCGGCGAGGGCGGCGATGAGACGAGCGTGCGCGGTTTCATCGCCGGCGTCGAGGTCGATGCGGCGGCGTAGAATCTCAGCGAGCGCGCCAGGTGCGTCTTCGAGTTTGGCGGCGAGCGCGTCGAGCACGACCAAATGGAGCCGCCGCGCCTGCTCTTGCTGACCCAAACGCCAGCTCTCGAACGCAGGCTGAGCCGGCAAGTCGAGCCCGGCGATGAACGGGCCGCGAAAGAGGGCGTCGAGCGCGCGCAGTTCTTCCACGCCGAGAGCCGCCACCTCGCCGGCGCAGCGCTCGCGCGCGTGGATGAGATCGACGAAGGCGCCGTTCGAGGCAAAGCTCACGCGCTCGCGGTCCGCGTGAAGGCGTTCGGCGCCGTCATCGTTCAGCAGCGGGCGCATCTTGCTGAGCGACCAGCGCAGCGCGGCACGCGGATCGTCCGGCAATTCCCAGAGCAGTTCGCAGAGCGCATCGCGGCGCTGCGGCGCGCGTTGCACGGCCAGATAGGCGATGAGCGCGCGCGTTTTTTTCGATTGCGGCAATGCCAGCGGCGCGCCATCGCGGCGCACCTCCAGCTCGCCCAGCAGGCGGATCTCAAGGCCGTTGCCCATCGCCCCGCATCATTAGGAGCCGGCGGGGGATGGGAAAAGCGGTTTCAACCTTCGCTGGCGCGCGAAGCGGCGCGCGGAAAAATCATTGTGCAGTGCGGTAGACAAAGCCGAAAACCCGCGCTAGCTTTCCCATGCGCCGATTTGATGCTCAGCTTGCGGGCGCGTTAAAAATACAGCTAAAGCGAAGGGCAGTCGTCCCGTCGGGGCGCGTCCTTTACGCCCGCAAGCGCCCAGCAAAAACCGTCGCACTGGAACCAACGCCGGAGGCGGCGATGACGCTTTGCGATGAAGCGGCGCGACCAAGCGTGCCCGAAGTGCTGAATTCGCCATGTCGGGACATCATTGTCCCGCTGCCGCGCCCGTTCGCGCTGGCGAGCGGCGATGCACTGCATGACGGCTGCGTGCGGTTGGCGCGCTTTGGCCGGCTGGATGTGCCGCAGATCGTGGTGCTGGGCGGCATTTCCGCAGGCCGGCGCGTGTGCGGTGATCTTGGCTGGTGGGATGGCGTCGTCGGCCCGCTGCGCGGCGTTGATCTGACGCGTTTTGGCGTGATTGGCGTTGATTTCGCGCCGCTGCACGATGACCGCGTGCGCATCACGCCGCACGATCAGGCACGGCTCCTCCTGCATGCGCTGACGCAGCTGAAGATCGCGCGGCTGCATTCGTTTGTCGGCGCTTCGTACGGCGCGATGGTGGGACTTGCTTTCGCGGCGCTCGCGCCGGCGCGGCTGGAGCGGCTTTGCGTCATTTCCAGCGCCCATCGTCCGTCAGCGCAGGGGTTGGCTTGGCGCGGCGTGCAGCGGCGCATCGTCGAACAGGCCGCGGCGCTGGGCGATGCCGAGGCTGGGCTTTCCCTCGCGCGCCAGCTGGCCATGATCACCTATCGCAGTGGCGAGGAGTTCGAGGCGCGCTTTGGCGTCGGCCTTGGCGATGATGGCCGCAGCGCGCTTGACGATTATCTCATCTCGCGCGGGGAAGCCTATGTCGGCGCGATGGCGCCGCTGCGCTGGCTGTCGCTGAGTGAATCGATCGACCGTTTCGCCGTCGAGCCCGAAGCGATCATCACGCCAACGACCGTGATTGCATGCCCGAGCGATCAGCTCGCGCCGCTGGCGCTGATGCAGGAGCTGGCGCAGCGCCTGCCGCGGCTCGAAGCGCTCCATCTCATCTCATCCATCTATGGCCACGACGCGTTCCTCAAAGAGGCGGCGCAGCTTGAGCCAATTCTCCGCAGCCACCTTGAGAGCACGACCCATGACTTATGACGATACGATCGCCTGTAACGCCGGCATTGCGGAGGATGAAGCGCACGGCGCAGTGATCCCGCCGCTCTATCTTTCGGCCAATTACAGCTTCGCCGGCTTCGATCAGAAACGCGCTTACGATTACACGCGTTCGGGCAACCCGACTCGCGATGAATTTGCCGCGGCGCTAGCGAAGCTGGAGCGCGGCGCAGGCGCTGTGGTGACGAGCTCCGGCATGTCCGCGGTCGATCTCGTGCTCAGCCTGTTGCCGGGCGGAGCGCGCGTGCTGGCGCCGCACGATTGCTATGGCGGCACCTGGCGGCTCTTCCAGGCGCGTGCGCGCAAGGCCGCAATCCAAGTGGAGTTCGTCGATCAGAACGATGTCGCGGCCGTGGATGCTGCGCTGGCGCGCGGGCCGGCGCTGGTTTGGATCGAGACGCCGAGCAATCCGCTGATGCGCGTGGTGGACATTCTCTCGTTGACGCGGCGGGCGAAAGCGGCGGGCGCGCTTGTTGCGGTCGACAACACCTTCCTTTCGCCGGTGCTGCAGAAGCCGCTCGTGTTCGGCGCCGATTTCGTGGTGCATTCGACCACCAAATACATCAACGGCCACTCCGACGTGGTCGGCGGCGCGGTGGTTGCGGCTGATTCCGGCAAGCACGAGGAGCTGATCTGGTGGGCCAATTGCTGCGGCGTCACCGGCGCGCCGTTCGATTCCTGGCTCTCGCTGCGGGGCTTGCGCACACTGGCCGTGCGCATCGAGCGCCAGCAGCAGAGCGCGGGGCGCGTCGTGGAGCGTTTGAGCACGCATCCGCTGGTGGCGCGCGTGCACTATCCGGGTCTTGAGAGCCACCCGGGCCACGCTATCGCGCGGCGCCAGCAGCGAGGCTTCGGCGCCATGCTGAGCTTCGATCTGGTCGAGGGCGCTGATCCCGCCGCGTTCGTCGAGGCGCTCAAGCTCTTCACCCTGGCGGAATCGCTAGGCGGGGTTGAGAGCCTGGCGGCGCACCCCGCGACCATGACCCACGCCGCGATGAGCCCCGAAGCCCGCGCCGAGGCCGGCATCGGCGAAACGCTGTTCCGGCTCTCGATCGGGCTGGAGCACGCGGAGGACCTGATCGCCGATCTCGAAGGCGCGCTGGCGGCGGCTCAGCCGGCCCAGCCGCGTAAGCGCTCGCGCGTGCCGGCCTAAAGCGCCGCATTGGCCTAGCGCCTTTGGAGGCTGGACGAGGGCGGCCAATCCCCTTATGTCCGGCCTCTCGCGAGTCTTTAGGGTGATTAGCTCAGTTGGTAGAGCAGCTGACTCTTAATCAGCGGGTCACAGGTTCGAATCCTGTATCACCCACCAAAATCAATGACTTAACGGGGTTTTTTCGTTTCGGCTTCGATGGTCGTTTACAATCGCGACCGGGGGCGTCGTTCCGCTGACGACATAGCGAGTCAAATCGTTTCTCAAACGGCTTGGTGCGCGAAAGTTTCGACCGGTTTTTACGCCGTTTCGATCAAGACATGCGCACGATTGGCCGCGTCCGCTTCCTGACCCGCTGAGACGTTGTCAGCGGGTCAGGCCGCAGCGTCACTCCATTAGTCGAAACCAGTCGCGCAGGCTCAGGTGAAGGCGCATGACCTCGTCGTCTGCTAACGCTTTGCAGTGTGCGATTGGCGCTCGCAATGTGTTGAGGTTGTTCAGCACCCGTTCGACGGCTCGTTGCTCGCTGAACATGTCGAACGTCGCCCAGTTTGCTTTGATGATCTCTCCAAGCTCACCAAAGTTCGTGTAGTCGATGAGATCGTCGGAACGCGGAGTGACGCCCGTCTGCAATTCCTTCTTTCGATTCGCCTCAGCGTTTTTCCGAACCACCTCCGGGACACACTGATCCCACCAAGTCGCTCCGCCGACATCCTTCAAGCGCTCCGCGATCAAGCTTCGGATGGTATTTTCGAGACAATAGAATATCGCATAGTGGGTCGTCATCCGGGCCGCCTCTTCTCGGAGGCGTTCTGAGAACTGCGGATAGTACGCCTGATCAATCGCTTCTTTTTGCCGATCTCGGTGGCCTAAGTTCACATCCAAAGAGCGCTCCAACTGGCGCATCTCAGACTCGATCATCATGGCGCTCATGCCGAAGGATCGAATGGCATCATCTATTTTCATGATGGCTTGAGCATGTGTTCGCGAAGAGACTTGAAGATCGCGGCGAACACTTCCGGATCCGTCGTCTCCGGCAAAACGATGTTGACCGTATAAGCAAGGTTGAGCCCCACATTGTCCGACACCGGATGCCTCGGCTGGGGAATGGGCAACTGCCGTTCCTGCTCTACGGCTGTGAGTGGCGCATTGCGGCCCGGCTCCACGCTCCCATCCTCGTCCACCTTGGCGTCGAAATCAGCGAGCGCATTGAGGGCTGTAAATGTGGAGACGATTGCCTGTACCGTGCGATCGTCCTTCGCGGCGCCGGTTATCTCTACGACGAGCGACGTGAGCTTCTCCTTCGGCAACTCGTGAGCATACTCGTTGCGCTCGAAGAGTTCGGCGTAAGCTGCTCGCATACCCTCCGCCATGGCCGCGCCTTGAGTCTCGTTATTTCGGAAGCGGTCGTACAGGCGTGTAGGAGTGCCGTCCGAGCCGACGAAGCCCATTCGTTTGACAAGCGGAATGAACGCCATTGCGCTGCCGCCGGAGTGTCCCAGCTTCGTGCCGAGAAAATCCTGCGTGAAGCGATCGGGTCGGCGCGCCTCTTGAATTTTCGCGAAGATTTTCGGGATCAACCCGGGCGATAACATGTACGGAAGTTTCGAAGCCAAAGTTGCCTCAGAATGACGCGTTGCGATTGGAGTTGTCTTTTGCACTGAGTCGGCATCGACGCACCCTCGCGCGGCTAAAGTCGTTTACAGCTAAGTCGCTATCTAACTGACACTTATCGGCTTGTATGGTCGTCTCGTTTACAGAAACGTCGTTGAAAAATATGGGAAAATCGCTTTCTCTTAATCAGCGGGTCACAGGTTCGAATCCTGTATCACCCA
>JAEYPY010000028.1 GCA_023410295.1 Pseudomonadota bacterium
GTCCATAAGGGCGCCCGCTTGCCGCTGCTCGATCTCCCCGCCTTCGCCGCCGCCTTGCCGGCGCGCGCCGCCATTTTGGGCATCGACCCGGGCGAAAAGCGCATCGGCGTTGCGGTCAGCGACACCACGCGCCTGATCGCCTCGTCGCTGGAAACTGTCGCCCGCACCAAGTTCGCCGCCGACGCCGAGGCAATTCTGAAGCTCTATGATGGGCGCCAATGCGCGGGCATGGTCATCGGTTTGCCGCTCAACATGGACGGCTCGTCCGGCCCCGCTGCGCAAAGCGCACGCGCTTTCGCGCGCAACCTCATCGCCAAGCGCGACGTGCCGCTGCTCTTGTGGGATGAGCGACTCTCCACCGCCGCTGTCACGCGCACGCTGATCGAAGGCGACGCCTCCCGTCGGCGCCGCGGCGAGGTCGTCGACAAAATGGCGGCCGCCTACATGCTCCAAGGCGCGCTCGACGCGATGCAGGAGCGTCGCACCGATGGCTGAGGTCTTCGGCGCGCTTGTGCCGACCTTCATCCTGATCGCGCTCGGCTACATCGTGCGCGCGACCAAGATCGCGACGGCCGAACAATTCGGCATGGTCAATCGCTTCGGCTATTTCGTGCTCTACCCGGCGTTCCTGTTCACGCTGATCTCCGGCGCGAGCTTCGCCGGCAGCGAAGCGTTGCCGTTTCTCGGCGGCGTGCTCGGCGGATTCGCCGCGGTCGCGTTACTGGCCCTCGCCTTCCGTCTGGTCTTCCGCGGCGACGGCCCCGCTTTTTCCAGCGTCTTCCAAGGCGCAGTCCGCTGGAACGGCTTTGCGCTCCTGGCCGCCGCGCCCAATCTCTTCGGTCCGCAAGGCACGGCTTTGATCGGCCTCGCGTTCGGGCCGTTGGTGCTGATGCTCAACATTCTGTGCGTCATCGTGCTGGCGCGCTGGGGCGCTGCGCGGGCGACATCGATGCGCGCCGTGCTGGATCAGATCATCGCCAACCCGCTCATCATCGGCTGCGCCGTCGGCATAAGCGCC
Organism: Pseudomonadota bacterium; assembly: GCA_023410295.1. Taxonomy (GTDB): domain Bacteria; phylum Pseudomonadota; class Alphaproteobacteria; order Caulobacterales; family Aquidulcibacteraceae; genus Vitreimonas. The sequence continues at coordinate 1,019 of JAEYPY010000028.1, forward strand.
AACCTCGCGGGCCTTGGTGATCTCGGCTACGCCAGCGACGCAATGCAGCTGCTGGGGCAAGCCGCAATGCCGGTCGCTCTGGTTTGCGTCGGCGCCGGCCTGGATTTCGGCGCCCTGCGCACGTCTCTGCACAAGGTTGCCGTGTCATCGCTGATGCGTCTGGTGGCGGCGCCGGCGTTGGTATGGGGCGCGTGCCTGCTCACCGGCGCCGGCCCGTTGCACACCGCCGTCGCCGTCGGCATCGGTTCAACGCCAGTCGCGGCTGCGAGCTATACACTGGCGCGCGAAATGGGCGGCGATGCGCGGCTGATAGCGGCGATCATCACCGCGACCACTATCCTCTCCTTCATCACGATGCCGATAGCCATCACGCTGGCGCTGCACTGAGCGGGAACCGGCGCGTGGGGCGCGTACTTCTCCACAGCCATGCCGCCAGGAACTGACCACGCCAAACACGCCGGCCTCGTCTACGTCAGCAGTGAAGCGCCCGGCATCACGCGCCGGCGTAGCGGTACGGGCTTTAGTTACCGCGACCCTCGCGGCAAAATCGTGCGCGATGCTGAAACGCTGGCACGCATCAAAACCCTCGCCGTCCCGCCGGCCTGGACCGACGTCTGGATCTGCGCCGATGAGAACGGTCACCTGCAAGCCACCGGCCGCGACGCGCGCGGGCGCAAGCAGCATCGCTATCACCCGCGCTTCCGCGAAGTTCGCGATGGCGCCAAGTTCGATCGCCTCACGGAGTTTGCCAAGGCGTTGCCCGACATCCGCGCGCAGGTGGACCGTGACATGCGCAAGCAAGGCCTGCCGCGCGAGAAGGTGCTGGCGACGATCGTGCACCTGCTCGACACCACGCTGATCCGCGTCGGCAATGACGAATACGCCAAGGCCAATAAGAGCTACGGCCTCACCACGCTCAAGGATCAGCACGCCAAGATCGAGGGAGACAAGCTGCGCTTCGTCTTCACCGGCAAGTCCGGCAAAACCTGGAAGCTCACGGTGAAGAACCGCCGCGTCGCCAAGGTCGTGCGCGCGACCCAGGAGCTGCCGGGCCAGCGGCTCTTCCAATACGTCGACGATGACGGTGAGCCGCAATGCGTCAGCTCGACCGACGTCAACGCTTACCTGCGCGAAATCGCCGACAGCGACATCACCGCGAAGGATTTCCGCACCTGGGGCGCGACAGTGCTGGCGGCGGCGGAACTCGCGCGGCTCGGCGCGTTCGATACGCAAACATTGGCCAAGGCCAATGTGAAGGCCTGCATCGAGACCGTATCTCTCAGCCTCGGCAACACGCCGACAATCTGCCGCAAGAGTTACATCCACCCGCGCGTGTTTGAGAGCTACACCGACGGGGTCTTCAAGCTCGGTCGCGCCAAGCGCGAGGGCCTTTCGGAGCATGAGGCAGCCACGCTCGCGTTCTTGGAGCGCGCCACCAAGCCGCGCGCGAAAGCCAAGCGCTCCCCGGACGTCGCGAAGCGGCGAGCCGGGGCCCATCGATCGGACCAGCTTCGCCAAACCCATGCTTGAACGCGCGTGAACTCCGGCTCAGCGCCGCTTGCGCGGCTTGGCCGAAGACATGTCAGCGTCTTCTGAGCGGCTCCACCGGCTCACTCGGGCCGACGATCATGTCGGGGTCTTCCTCGAAGCCGGGATGGTTGGTCGGATCGACCACGTAGGTCTTTTCCTGGCTCGCTGGCTCGAGCGGCGCATGCGCGCGCGTCTCCGCAGCCGCTGCCTTGCCGGCGCCGAGGCCGGCCACCACGGCGGCGAACGCCACGCCGACCGGACGCAAAGGATTGGAGTCTTCCCGTTTGGGGTGCGATCTCGTCATCACGCCCTCCTCTTGGCTCAGCCCTTCAAACCCGCCCCGTCCCACCATTGGAACAAAGCAAGTACAATACCGAGTCCGGGGCGCCAATACGGCTGAAACGATTATCCCCGCCTTGTTTGCGCCGCGCTTGCTCCGAACCGGTCACAGCGCTTAACAAGCGCGCATGGCTCAGCGACCGACTGGCGTGAAGAAAAAAGAACCGCGCACGAGCCCCGCCCGTTTCCGGCACAAGCATCTTCTATCGATTGGCGACCTCGATCGTTTCGAGGCCGAAAGCCTGCTCGATCGCGCTGAGGCGTTCGCGCCGCTGGCGGAGCAGAAGGTCAAGAAGCTCGACACGTTGCGCGGGCGCACGCTGATCAATCTCTTCTTCGAGAACTCGACGCGCACGCAAAGCTCGTTCGAACTCGCCGGCAAGCGCATGGGCGCTGACGTCGTCAACATGAGCGTGAAGTCCTCAAGCGTCGCCAAGGGCGAAACACTGATCGACACCGCCGCGACCCTCAACGCGATGCGCCCGGATCTGCTGGTCGTGCGACACGGCTCTTCCGGCGCCGCCGAACTCTTGGCGCGCAAAGTCGATTGCGCGGTCATCAATGCTGGCGACGGCAAGCACGAGCACCCAACGCAGGCATTGCTCGACGCTTTCACCATCCGCTCGCGCCTGGGCGACATCGAAGGCCTCACCATCGCCATCTGCGGCGATGTCCTGCACAGCCGCGTTGCGCGCTCGAACGTCGCGCTACTCAACATCCTTGGCGCGCGCGTGCGCCTCATCGGCCCGCCGACGCTGATGCCGATCGGCGCCCACCGCTGGGGCGCCGAGGTTTTCCATGACATGCGCAAGGGCCTCGAAGGCGCCGACGTCGTCATGATGCTGCGCGTGCAGCGCGAGCGCATGGACGGCGGGCATTTCCCCTCGGCGCGCGAATACTTCTGGTTCTACGGCCTTGATGAAGAAAAGCTGCGCTGCGCCAAGCCTGGCGCGCTGGTCATGCATCCCGGACCCATGAACCGCGGCGTCGAGATTGACTCCACCGTTGCCGACGATCCCAACGTATCGCTGATCGAGACGCAGGTGCGCATGGGCGTCGCCGTGCGCATGGCCGTGCTCGAGGCCCTGGCCGAGAGCGGCGCCAATGCGGAGACGACCTGATGTGGATGTTCCTGCTCTGGTGGTGCGTCGATGATCACCTCGCCGCCGCGCTCGAAACGCCAGGCCTCGGCACGCTTCCGATCTGGGTGCCGTTCATTATCGCCATTGCATTTTCTACGACCCTCAATGTGGCGATGAAAAAGAAATGACGCGCCCGACCCTCATCAAGAACGCCAAGCTGATCGACCCGGCGAAGAACAAGGTCGAAGCGGGCGCGATCCTGTTCGACGATAAGATCATCGACGTGGGCGCCGTCTCAAGCGCGCCTGACGGCGCCGAAATCATCGATGCGGGCGGTGAGCACATCGCGCCCGGCCTCATCGACATGCGCGTCGTTATTGGCGAACCGGGCGCGGAGCACAAAGAGACTTTCAAATCCGCTGGCCGCGCCGCAGCAGCGGGCGGCGTCACCACCATGGTGATGATGCCGAACACCGACCCGGTGCTCGACGATCAGAGCCTCATCGACTTCGTGCTTCGGCGCGGCATCGCACTATCTGGCGGCGTGCGCATCCTGCCGGCTGCGGCGCTTACCAAACACCTCGACGGCGAGATGATGACCGAGATCGGCCTCTTGGCCGAAGCCGGCGCAGCCTTTTTCAGCAATGGCGACAAGCCGATCGTCAACTCGCGCGTGTTGCGCCGCACGCTTTCCTACGCCACCGCGTTCGGCGCGCTGGTCGCGAATCGCCCGGAAGATCCGTTCCTCGCCGAAGGCGGCGTGATGCACGAAGGCGAACTCGCCGCGCGCCTTGGTTTGCCAGGCATTCCCGCCGCCGCCGAAGCCATCATGGCTGAGCGCGATCTTGCGCTCGCCGAACTCACGGGCGGGCGCCTGCTGCTCGACATGCTCTCATCGGCGCAAACGCTGCCGGCGCTTCAGCGCGCCAAGCAGCGCGGCGTCAACGCCGTCGCCAGCGTCAACGTGCATCACCTTGTGCTCAACGAGCAGGACGTCGACGGTTATCGCACCTTCGCCAAGCTAAGCCCGCCACTGCGCAGCGAGGACGATCGCCGCGCCCTGGTCCAGGCCGTTGCTGACGGAGTGATGGACGTCATCGTCTCCGGCCACGATCCGCAACAGGCTGAAGACAAGCGCTTGCCATTCGAAGAAGCCGCGTTCGGCGCCGTCGGCCTCGAAACGCTTTTGCCGGCCGCGCTCTCGCTTCATCACAACGGCGCGATCGAGCTGCCCGCGCTCTTCCGCGCCATGACGCAGAAGCCGGCTGAGCTACTCAATCTGCCGCAAGGCCGCCTTGCCAAAGGCGCGCCGGCCGATCTTATCCTCATCGACATCGGCGCGCCGTTCAAACTCGACTCCGATAAGCTGAAGTCGAAGTCCAACAATTCGCCGTTCGATGAAAAACTGCTCCAAGGCGCCGTGAAACGGACATTCATTGGCGGTAAGAGCATCTTTAGCGCGTGAGGGAGAATCCGATGCGTAAGATCGTGCTAGGCGTTCTGATGCTGGGGCTCGCCGCCTGCGCCTCGTCTCCCAATCCGTTGCCGCCGCCGATTCATCCCGGCGATCCGGGCCCCGATGGCGGCCCACCGCCAATCCCACTCGACGGCCCGATCGCCTACCGATGCGATAACGGCACGCAGCTCATCGTCGAAGCCGATGGCCGCACTGCGCGCGTCGCCATCGTCGGCGGCCCGTCCATGGTGCTGCCGAGCGCCGGCGAAGGCTATTATAGCAACGGGCGCTACGGCTTCCGCGGCGGCGGCGCCAGCGGCCAATGGGAAGTCGGCCGCGCCGCGCCGGTGAACTGCACCGGCAGCTGACGTTCGTCCTCTAGGAAACAACGGCCGCTGCCTCGCGTTGGCTCGCCATGAGCGACATCTCTGTTGGCGACAAACCCTCACGCACGCCTTGGAATAAGAACGACAAGCGCGGCCTTGCGGTGAGCGTCATCATTCCGCTGATCGCTGTACTTGCGGTCAACGCCATTACCTACGCCGTCGGCTGGAGCGAGAACGATCCGGCCTACGAAGCCGTGCCGTTCAATCCGCCCGGCTGGCTCGTTGGCGCGATCTGGTTCGTGCTCTACGCGCTTTGGGGGGCGGCGCGCTGGTATGCGTACCAGACCGGGCTCGCCGGCCGCCGCGCATCGTATTGGGTTGGCCTGCTGATGCTGTGGGGCCTCGCCTATCCCTACATCACCGCCGGCGGCGATACCGGCGTCAGCGTACTGGCCAACGTCATCTCGCTCGTGCTGGTGCTGTGGACGGCGACGAAGTTGCGCCGTGTTTCCAAGCGCGCCTTCTGGCTGGTCGCGCCGTCGGTGCTCTGGATCGGCTTCGCCAGCATCCTCGGCTTCGCCGCGCTGACCTACGCCTGATCTAACGCTGGAGCGCGCCAACTCTGCACCGGGCCGGACGCCCTTGCTGCGTCGCGTCATGCCATCTTCGCCGGCGGCGCCGTAAAGTCGCCTCTCCACAGGCGGCCAATGTCCTGTTAGAGACGCCCACGGTGCTGGTGCTTTATTTCATTCTCGCCGCGGCGGGCGGCTATCTCCTCGGCTCGATTCCGTTCGGGCTGGTGCTGACGCGCTTGGCCGGCGTGGGCGACATCCGCAAAATAGGCTCAGGCAACATCGGCGCGACCAATGTGCTGCGTACTGGCCGCAAGGATTTGGCGCTCGCAACCTTGCTGCTCGACGCCGGCAAAGCCGGCATTGCGCTTTTGCTCGCCCGTTGGCTGGCAAGCGGGACCGATTACGTCATCGAGATCGGCCTTCTCGCCGGCGCCTCCGCCTTCATCGGCCATTGCTATCCGGTTTGGCTGGGGTTCAAGGGCGGCAAAGGCGTCGCCACGTTCTTTGGGGTGCTGTTTGCCGGCATTTGGCCCTTGGGCGTCATTGCCGGCATCACCTGGCTCGCCATCGCCACCATCTTCCGCATTTCTTCGCTGGCCGCGCTGTGCGCCGCCGCCGTTGCGCCGCTCGCGGCGTTTGTCGCCGGCTTCTCCTGGTCCGAAATCGTTTTTGCGCTGGTGCTCGCGGCGCTCATTTTCTGGCGTCACCGCGCCAATATCGCGCGCCTGCGCGACGGCACGGAGCCGCGCATTGGCGCGGACAAGGAGAAGGCTGCGCCCGCGGGCGCTGAGCCCACGGCGGAGTGATAAACCGCACGCTCTCGCGCCCAGAGAAAATCGCTTGGGCGCGATTGGCGCGCACGCCGCGGATCGGCCCGCTCACTTTCCATCGCCTGATCGGCAAATACCAGACGCCAAGCGCTGCGCTTGAAGCCCTGCCGCGCATCTCGCAACTAGCACCGCCAGCGGCCGCTCGCATCACCGCTGAACTCGATGCGCTCGAAGCCATGGGCGCGCGCCTTATCGCGTCATGTGAACCGGATTATCCGCCGCTTCTGGCTCAGCTCGACGCGCCCCCGCCTCTCCTCGCGATCCGCGGCGATCCCAAACTGCTCGCGCGCCCATCCATCGCCATCGTCGGTTCGCGCGAAGCTTCGGCCGCTGCGCTTCTCTTTGCTGAACGTCTCGCTGCCGACCTCGGCGCCGCGGGTTTCACAATTGTCTCAGGCCTTGCGCGTGGGCTCGACGCTGCAGCGCATCGCGGCGCACTTGAGACGGGCACCGCGGCCGTGCTCGCCGGCGGCCTCGATCATCCCTACCCGCCGCAGAACCTCAAACTGCACGAAGCCATCTGCGCGCGCGGGGCCGTCATCAGCGAAGCGCCGCTGGGCACGATTGCCCGCGCCCGCGACTTCCCGCGCCGCAACGCCATCATCTCCGGCGTCTCGCGCGCTGTCGTCATCATCGAAGCGGCTCTGCGCTCGGGTTCGCTGATCACCGCTCGAGCCGCCGCCGATCAGGGCCGCGATGTCATGGCTGCGCCGGGCTCGCCGCTCGATCCGCGCGCGCGTGGCTCCAATGCGCTGATCAAACAAGGCGCAACGCTGATTGAGAGCGCTGCGGATGTCATCGAAGCCCTGGGCGATGCCGCGCCCCCACTCAGGCCCCACAGCATCGGCCCGCTCTTCGCTGACGACGCGCCTCCGGTGGCGCCGGGTCTGCCAAAGAAGATCGCTGCGTTGCTGTCGCCGACACCTATCCACGTCAACGACCTGGCGCGCCTGGTCGAAGCGCCGATGGGCGCGGTCGCGGCGGCGCTGACGGAATTGGAACTTGGCGGCCAAGCGGCCACGTTGCCCGGCGGCTACGTCGCATCGTCCGCAGCCGCCTTCGTCACCTCTGGCTGAAAGGCGTGCGCTTCGGCCATGGCTGCGCGATAGGATTGCTCCAAACCCGCCGCCACAGTCGTCAGTCCGGCTTCGCGCGCGAGCCGTGCCAGTTCTCTGGCCATTTCGGCGATGTAATGGGCGACCTCACCGGGGTTGATCTCTTCTTCGTCGCGTCCGTCGCACATGCCTTATGCCCCGTAAGGTTGCATACACCGTACCTAACAGCCTTCGGTTGCGCGCGGAAGTCTGAACTGCGCGACCCGTTAATCTCTGATCGGAAAAGAAAAATTAGCTCGCGGCAGGCATAGCTCGCCACCTGGTAGGGCTGGCGCGCGTTGACACACGCCGGACCCGCCCCCAGTTTCCGGCCCGCTTCGGCCTCAGGCCTTATACGCAGAGCACCCCGCCAGACATGAACGTCGTCGTCGTCGAATCCCCGGCTAAAGCCAAGACAATCAACAAATATTTGGGCGCGGACTACAAAGTCCTGGCGTCCTACGGGCATATCCGCGACCTGCCGCCGAAGGAGGGTTCCGTGAAGCCCGATGAGGACTTCGCGATGGATTGGGAAATCGATCCCAAGTCCCGCCAGCGGGTCAAAGACATCGCCGACGCGCTGAAGAACGCCGACAATCTGATCCTCGCCACCGACCCTGATCGCGAAGGCGAGGCCATCTCATGGCATGTGCTCGAGGCGCTTAACCAAAAGAAGGCGCTGAAGGGCAAGAACGTCAAACGCGTCACCTTCAACGCCATCACCAAACCCGCCGTGCAGGCGGCGATGGCCGCTCCGCGCGACATCGATATGGAATTGGTCGACGCCTATCTGGCGCGCCGCGCGCTCGATTATCTCGTTGGCTTCGGTCTCTCGCCGGTGCTGTGGCGCAAACTCCCGGGCTCGCGCTCAGCCGGCCGCGTGCAATCGGTGGCGCTGCGCATCATCGTCGACCGCGAAGTCGAGATCGAACGCTTCAAGCCACAGGAATACTGGAGCGTCGACGCGCAGCTCTCGACAACGCGCGGCGACATCTTCCCGGCTCGCCTGTCCGCCTTTGAAGGCAAGAAACTGAAGCGCCTCGACATTCCGAACGCTGAGATGGCGCACGCGGCGCGCGATGCGGTGAAGAAAGGCGGCTTCAAGGTCAGTGCCGTGGAGGCCAAGCCGACCAAGCGCAATCCGCCGCCGCCGTTTACGACCTCGACCATGCAGCAGGAAGCGGCGCGCAAGCTCGGCTTTAACGCCTCGCGCACGATGCAGACGGCGCAGCGCCTCTACGAAGCGGGGCACATCACTTACATGCGGACCGACGGCGTCAGCATGGACGAAGGCGCCATTCGCGATCTGCGCCGCGGCATCGACAGCCAGTTCGGCAAAGACTACACGCCCGCCGAACCGCGTCGCTATACGTCGAAGGTCAAGAATGCGCAGGAAGCGCACGAAGCCATCCGCCCGACGGATCCCTCGAACACGCCGAAGACGCTGCATCTCGATGGCGATCAAGCGCGGCTCTATGAGCTGATCTGGAAGCGCACCGTCGCTAGCCAAATGGAATCGGCGTCGATCGAACGCACCAGCGTCGACTTCACCGAACCGACGGGCAAGGTCGAACTGCGCGCGACCGGCCAAGTCATTCTCTTCGACGGCTTCCTGAAGCTCTATCAGGAGGGTCGTGACGACGAAGAGGACGAAGAAAACCGCCGCCTGCCGCAATTGAAGCAAGGTGAAGCGGTCAACGTCCACGATTGCAAAGCCGATCAGCACTTCACCGAACCGCCGCCGCGTTATTCGGAAGCCTCGCTGGTCAAAAAGCTTGAGGAGCTCGGCATCGGCCGCCCTTCGACCTACGCCGCCATCCTCGAGAAGCTGCGCGAGCGCAATTACGT
>JAEYPY010000037.1 GCA_023410295.1 Pseudomonadota bacterium
AATGGCGCACCCGACAGGATTCGAACCTGTGACCTCTGCCTTCGGAGGGCAGCGCTCTATCCAGCTGAGCTACGGGTGCGGGGGCGACACCTCTAGACGAGGTCGCCGGCAAAGGCGAGACCAGAGCCGCAAATGCGCGCGCTCGGTTCAGCCCTCCTCTTTTTCGTTCTGTCCCTGGGCGCCTGTGCGCCCGCGCCTCAGCCGCCGGCCGAGCCGGCGCTCTGGCGCATCAGCGACGAGGACAGCGAGATCTGGCTCTTCGGCACGGTGCATGTGCTGCCGCCTGATATCCATTGGCGCGGTCCGCGCGTCAGCGCAGCCTTCGCGCGCGCCGAGGAATTCGTCACCGAGACGGACACTAGCGCCGAAGCCGCCGCCGGCTTTCCCGCGCTGGCCGCGCGCTACGGCGCCTTGCCGGAAGGCGAGCGGCTCTCGGACCGGCTCAGCGACGGCGACCGCGAACGCCTGGCGCGGCTCACGGCGGCGTACGGCTTTTCACCCGAAGCGATCGAAGCGCTGCGCCCATGGCTCGCGGCGCTGCAGCTCTCGTACGCCGCCGCGGCGCTGCAGGGCCACACACCCGACGCCGGCGTCGAAAACGTGCTCGCCGCCGAAGCGCGCCGCACCGGCAAACGGCTCTCCTTCTTCGAGACGCCGGAAACGCAGATACGCGTGCTCGCCGAGCTGCCGCCGGAAGCAGAGCTGCGCTTCCTCACCACGACGCTGCGCCAGATCGAAGAAGATACTGTCTTGCTCGATCGGCTCGACGCCGCGTGGGCGCGCGGCGATGTCGAAGAGCTGGAGCGGCTGCTTAATGCGGAATGGATCGAAAGCGGCCCGATCATCCACGAGCGCCTCATCCTCGCGCGCAACCGCGCGTGGGCTGACGCGATCGCCGAACGGCTCGAAGGCGAAGGCCGCATCTTTGTCGCTGTCGGCGCGGCGCATCTGGTCGGCGAACAAAGCGTCGTCGACCTTCTGCGCGCGCGCGGGATCAGCGTCGAAGGACCGTAGGCTTACGGACTTGAAGGCCGGACGATGCTGCCCTGCAGATTGGCCTGCACTTCGCGCGCATCGAACGCGTCGGCGTTATTCGCCGGCTTCGAGCCGCTGAACATGGCGATCTCGGCCACCGCTTCGTAGCGCGTCACTTCACGATAGCTGGTCGGCTCGTTCCAGAACGGATCGTACCACGGGCTCCAGCCGCGGCGCGGCGAGTAGTACCAATAGTCGAACGGGAAGTGCGAGCGCGGGCCGACAGGCTGCAGCCGCGATTGGCCTTCAGTGTCGCGGTTGGCGACGATGAAGTAATCCATGCCGCGTTCAAGCGTCAGCTCGGCCGCGCGGTAGAGAAGATAGTTCTCGACCGTTCCACGCTCCGTCAGGCTATTGCCGCGGAAGGTGATCCGATACCGGTTGCCTTCGATTTGCTGTTCTTGGAAGCCGTAGCGGTCGGTGGTCGCCGGCTGATAAGGCGTCGCCGTTGCGCATGCGGCCAGCAGGCCGGCGACGGCAGCCACGATAAGCAGTCGCATGGTCAAACTCTCCAGCTCTCAGACTGTTAAGTATGTAGAGAGCCGAGGCGTTACGCCAATCGCTTTGCGGTGAACTTTAGTGATGCAGCAGCACGTCTGCGTTCTGGACACGCGCCGGGGCGAGGGTCTCCCCGCTCGCCAGCTGCACGGAATGGATCACCGCATCGATCTCGCGCCGCCAGAAATCCAGGAACTTATGGATGCGCGGATATTGCGGCGCGAGGTCCAGCGTCTGCCAGACGAAGCTCTGCAGCAGGCTGGGATGGTCCGGCATGTAATAGAGCACTTCGGCGGTCGCGAGCCGCCAACCCTGCAAGCGAAGCGAGAACTCATTGTCGACCATGTAGTCTCACATCCTCCGCCCAATAAACCAAACGCAGAGCGTTCGGTTTCGTAAGACTTGAGAGGCTGACGGAGAAGCAATTACCAAGTCAATACTTGGCCGCGGCTAGCACTGATGCGCGGCGGCTGCCAAACGTTCGGCGTCCACGCGAAAAGTTCAGCGGCGTCAGCGCCTAAGCGCCAACGCGCGCGAGCAACGCCGCAAGTATTCGCGAAAGTCGCGCAGGAGGAGCGCAGAACACTAGCGGCGCTCGCCGGTTTCCATCGCCCGCGCCTTCACCATCCGCTGCGACGCGAAATGGCACGCGAGGTAACCAAGGATGATCGGCGGCGCGCCCGCCGCAGCCGGCAGCACCGGCGAGACGCCGTCGGGCGCAAGCGCATGCGCGGTCAAGAAGAGAGTCAGCGGAAAGCCGATCGCCAGCAGGATGAATCCCGCGATCGTCAGTAGCCGCGCCTCGGCGCGCAGAGTGGCAGAACTGGGACGGTTCACACGCATGCGTGAGTGCGTGCGAAAATCGCGCCACGCGCGAACGCGCGCCGCGCGCATGGTTGACGTTGCGCGCGCGCCGCACGCTCACACGCTTGTGTGATCTGAAAAACGCGCTTTCCATCATCTGACGTTAATGCGGAGGAACTATATTGGGACCTGAGGCGTCCCTACCGGCGAATTGCCGAAACAAAGAAGACGCGAAGGTATGGCTCTATCGGATCTCTTGACCGCGGAAGACTACGAGCTCGCTGAGCACTACCCGAACCGGGCAGAGCATGCGGCGGATGGCATCGTGCACGCGATCGGGATCATTGCAGCTTTGATAGGCGGCGGTCTGCTCGTCGCCGTCGCGCTGGTTAATCGCGGCGTGCCGATGGCGACCGCGGGCGCCATTTACGCCATGTGCCTGATGGCGATGCTCGCCGCCTCGGCCATCTACAATCTGACCAAACCGTCGCGCTATCGCCGCGTGCTGCGGCGCATTGATGAGGCCGCGATCTTCCTGATGATCGCCGGCTCTTACACCCCCTTCACCATCCAGCTCCTGCCGCCCGAGTTCGGCTTCGGCGTGACCGCCGCGATCTGGGCCGCCGCGCTCGCGGGCGCGGCGGGCAAGGTGCTGTGGACACAGATTTCCGACCGCGCCTGGAGCTTCATCTATCTCGCCTTCGGCTGGCTTGCGGTGATCGTGCTCGGTCCGGTCGTGCCGACGCTGCCGCCGCTGGCGATCGCCATGCTGGTTGTCGCCGGCCTCACCTATTCAGGCGGCGTCATCCTCTATCTCAATCACGCCATCCCCTTCCGCCGCGCGCTCTGGCACGCGTGCGTGATCCTCGGCGCTGCCGGCCATTACGGCGCCGTGCTGGTCGGGCTGGTGCTCTAGGAACAGCGCCCGTTTCTATCGGTTGTTAGTGCTCCGCATCCAGCAGGAGCACTTCGCATGCCCACGCCCACCGGCCACACCACCGCCATCCGCGCCAAGAAAGTCATCGGCACGCCCGTGAGGGACACGACCGGCGAGAAGATCGGCGTCGTCGAGGACATCGTGCTCGACAAGCTCTCCAACACCATCCTGTTCGCTGTCGTCGGTTTCGGCGGCATCCTCAAGATGGGCGAGAAGTATCATCCGCTGCCGTGGGCCGTGCTCAATTACGA
>JAEYPY010000047.1 GCA_023410295.1 Pseudomonadota bacterium
CGCCCCCCCGCCGCGCTTGGCGTACCCATGATCATTTCGAGTCAGGCATCATTTCCGATGGAGGAGATCGCCGAAGCCAACGGCGACGGCGCGCGCTTCTTCCAGCTCTATTGGGGCAAGTCCGACGCGATCGCCGAGAGCTTCGTCAAGCGCGCCGAGGCCTGCGGCTGTCGCGCCATCGTCATCACCCTCGACACCGTCATCCTCGGCTGGCGCCCGCGCGACCTCAATCTGGGCTTTCTGCCCTTCATCCGCGGGCAGGGCATCGCGCAATACACCTCCGACCCCGCCTTCCGCGCGCTGCTGCCGGCGTCGCCGGAGGAAAATCCGCAGGCCGCTGCTTTCACCTTCACCCAGGTCTTTTCCGATCCCGGGCTCGATTGGGCGCGCATCGCCAAGATCAGATCGTGGACGAAACTGCCCGTGATCCTCAAAGGCATCATGCGCCCCGACGACGCCGCCCGCGCTGTCAGCGAAGGCTATGACGGTATCCTCGTCTCCAACCACGGCGGCCGTCAGGTCGATGGCGGCATCGGCACGCTGGACGCGTTGCCGAGCATCGTCGCGGCGGTGCAGGGCAAGATTCCGGTGATGCTGGATAGCGGCATTCGCGGCGGCGCCGACATCTTCAAGGCTCTGGCTCTCGGCGCGACCGCGGTCGGGATCGGTCGTCCCTACGTCTACGGCCTAGCGTTGGCCGGCCAGGCCGGCGTCCAGGCGGTGTTGGAGTACCTCTTGGCCGAGCTGGACATCACCATGGCCCTCAATGGCTGCCGCACGCCGTCGGAAATCGGGCCCGATCTCCTGGCGTGAACCATAATACATGACGCATGTGTCAACTTCGGTTGACCCTACCGTAAACGGAAGCTATCACAGACCCCAACAACCTTAGTGTGGGGTACCGCCATGACCGCAAAGACCGAACGCACCTACACAATTTCCCAGCTCGCTCGGGAGTTCGACGTGACCCCGCGCGCGCTGCGCTTTTATGAGGACAAAGGCCTGCTCATGCCGCGCCGCGACGGCATGAACCGCGTCTACTCGCACCGTGACCGCGCCAAGCTGCAGCTGATCCTGCGCGGCAAGCGCGTCGGCCTCTCGCTGATCGAGATCAAGGAAATCCTTGACCTCTACAAAGTCGATCAGCGCGCGCAGGCGCAAACGGCGCTGAAGCGCTACAAAGCCCGCATCGTCGCGCTCGAAGCGCAACGCGAAGACATCGACGCAGCAATCGAAACGCTGACGGAGTCGATCGGCAAGCTGGAAGAGTTCCTCTCCAAACCCGCAGCGCCGGCCGCGATCGCCAACGCCCGCGCGTTCGAAGCGGAAGCCAAGAAGCGTCTCGAAGACGTCCATTGAGTGAGTAGTCAGTAGGGAATAGTGAGTAGGGCGCGCTCGCCATCTACCAACCACTGACTATTCACTACTCCCTGAGCCCGGGAGCCGCCGATGCCGACGTACACAGCGCCGCTGCGAGAATACAAATTCCTTCTAAAAGACGTGCTCGACATCGAGCGCTATTCGAACCTGCCGTCGTTCTCAGATGCGCCCATGGATTTGATCGATCAGGTGCTGGAGGAGGGCGCGAAGTTTTGTGAGGGCGTGCTCGCGCCGCTGAACAAGGTCGGTGACGAGCATGGCTGCAAGCGCGCCGACGATGGCTCGGTGACGACGCCGCCCGGTTTCAAAGAAGCCTACAAGCAATTGGTCGAAGCCGGTTGGCCCGCGCTGTCGAGCGATCCGCAATATGGCGGCCAAGGCTTGCCGCACATCGTCGCCCTTGCCTGGAACGAGATGGTGGCGAGCGCCAACATGGCGTTCGGCATGTATCCGGGCCTCTCGCACGGCGCTTACGAGGCCATCCATCGCCACGGCAGCGACGCGCAGAAACAGACCTATCTACCGAAGCTGGTCACCGGCGAGTGGACCGGCACCATGAACTTGACGGAGCCGCATTGCGGCACCGATCTTGGCATGCTGCGCAGCAAGGCGATCCCGCAGGCTGACGGCTCCTATCGCATCACCGGCCAGAAGATTTTCATCTCCGCCGGTGAGCACGATCTCGCGGACAACATCATCCATCTGGTGCTCGCGCGCATCGAAGGTGCGCCGCAAGGCACCAAGGGCATTTCGCTCTTCATTGTGCCGAAATTCCTGGTCAAGGACGATGGCTCGCTCGGCGAACGCAATGGCGTCGTCTGCGGCAAGATCGAAGAGAAGATGGGCATCCACGGCAACTCGACGTGCGTGCTCAACTACGACGACGCTGTCGGCTATCTCATCGGCCAAGAGAACAAGGGCCTCATGGCCATGTTCACGATGATGAACGTGGCGCGCCTTGGCGTTGGCCTGCAAGGGCTCAGCCAATCGGAAGTGGCCTATCAAAACGGCGTCGCCTACGCGAAAGATCGGCTGCAGGGCCGCTCCATCACCGGCGCGAAGAATCCGAACGGCCCGGCCGATCCGATCATCGTCCACCCCGACATCCGCCGCATGCTGATGGACGCCAAGGCGTTCAACGAAGCGGCGCGGGCGTTTGCGTTCTGGACCGCGATCAATGGCGATCTCCTGCTGGTGTCGCCCGATGAGAAGGTGCGCGAGAAGGCCGAAGATTACATGGGCCTGATGACGCCGGTGATCAAAAGCTATCTCACCGACAAGGGCTACGCCAACGCCACCAATTGCCAGCAAATCTTCGGCGGGCACGGCTACATCGAAGAACATGGCATGAGCCAGTTCGTGCGCGATGCGCGCATCACCATGATCTACGAGGGCGCCAACGGCATCCAGGCGCTCGACCTGGTCGGCCGCAAGCTCGGCGCCAATGGCGGGCGCGCGATCTTCGCGTTCTTCAACGAGATCGACGATTTTATCTCCGCGCACGAAGACGATGCGGAGCTGAAGGATTTCACCACTGCGCTTGCGGGCGCCAAGGCGCAGCTGCAAGACGGCACGATGTGGCTGATGCAGAACGGCATGACCAATTTCGACAATGCCGGCGCCGCGAGCCACGATTATCTCAATCTCTTCGGCATCACCGCGCTCACCTATATGTGGGCGCTGCAAGCCAAGGCCGCTCTGGCGGCGAAAAAGAACGGCGGCGCGGCTGATCCTTATTTCGACACCAAGCTCGCCACCGGCCGCTACTTCCTAGCGCGCTCGCTGCCGGACGCTGCCGCGCACCTTGCCAAGCTGAAGTCAGGCGCCGATCCCGTGATGTCGTTATCGGCGGAGGCGTTCTGATGAGCGCCTACACCGCAACACTCACCTGGAAGCGCGGCGATCAAGCATTCAGCGACGGCAAGTATTCGCGCGGACACGAAATCGCTTTCGATGCCGGCTTCTCCATCGTCGGCTCGTCCTCGCCGCACGTCGTGCGCCCGCCTTTGTCGCGTGAGGACGCGGCAGACCCGGAAGAATTGTTCGTCGCGGCGCTTTCCTCGTGCCACATGCTCTTCTTTCTCGATTTCGCGCGCAAAGCGGGCTTCGTGATCGACAGCTATGTCGACAAAGCCGAAGGCGAACTCGCGAAGGGCGCTGACGGGCGCATGCAGATGACGCGCATCCAGCTCAATCCGATCGTCGAATGGGCGGGCGAAGCGCGTCCGACGCCGGAGCAATTGCGCGAGCTACATCACAAGGCGCACGAGGCGTGCTTCATCGCCAACTCATTCAAGGGCGATGTCGATATCGCCGGCGGGGAGGCGCACTAGATTTGCCGCGCTGTCGCCGGCCCGGCGGCAGCGGTCAGCGGAGTAGGCGTTGGGATCAGCGCCGCGGGACGACTCCGGTCCCATGGAGGGCCAAACTGCTCCCCCGCATGCGGGGGAGGAGTTAGAAGGGTACGAAGATGGCTGAAGCTTATATCTATGACGCGGTGCGCACGCCGCGTGGGCGCGGCAAGAACACGGGCTCGCTGCACGAAGTGACGGCTCTGTCGCTGGCGACGCAGGCGCTGCAGGCCGTGCGCGATCGCAACAATCTGGACACCTCCAAGGTCGATGACGTTTATCTCGGCTGCGTCTCGCCCGTCGGCGAGCAGGGCAGCGACATCGCTCGCATCGCGGTGCTGAACGCCGATTATGCCGAAAGTGTCGCCGGCGTGCAGGTCGACCGCTTCTGCGCCTCGGGCCTCGAAGCCGTCAACATCGCTGCAGCGAAGGTGAAGTCCGGCGAAGCCGAGCTGGCGATCGGCGGCGGCGTCGAAGCCATGAGCCGCGTGCCGATGGGCTCGAACGGCGGCTCCTGGGCGACCGATCCTTCGATCGCGATGAAAACCTACTTCACGCCGCAAGGCGTCGGCGCCGACCTCATCGCCACCAAGTACGGCTTCTCGCGCGATGACGTCGACGCGTTCGCGGTGCAGAGCCAGCAGCGTGCGGCGAAGGCTTGGAAGGAAGGCCGGTTCAAAAAGTCGATCGTGCCGGTGAAGGACCAGCTCGGCCTCACGCTGCTTGATCATGACGAGCACATGCGTCCGGATACGACGATGCAGTCGCTCGCCGCGCTCGACGCCTCGTTCAAGATGCAGGGCGAAATGATGCCCGGCTTCGATGGCGTCATCCAGCAGCGCTATCCCGAAGTGGAAAAGGTCAACCACGTTCACCATGCCGGCAATTCGTCCGGCATCGTCGACGGCGCGGCGGCCGTGCTGATCGGCACTAAGGAAATGGGCGACGCGCTCGGCCTGAAGCCGCGCGCGCGCATCCTCGGCGGCGCTTCGATCGGCTCTGAGCCGGCGATCATGCTGACGGGTCCGGAGTTCGTGACGAGGAAGCTGCTCGCCAAGCTCGGCATGACGACCAAGGACATCGATCTTTGGGAGCTCAACGAAGCTTTCGCCGCTGTCGTCCTGCGCTGGGTCCAGGCGCTCGACCTCGACATGGAGAAGGTCAACGTCAATGGCGGCGCGATCGCCATGGGTCACCCGCTGGGCGCCACCGGCGCGATGATCCTCGGCACCATGGTCGATGAGCTTGAGCGTGCCGACAAGGAACGCGCACTGATCACGCTTTGCGTCGGCGCCGGCATGGGCACCGCGACGGTGATCGAGCGGGTCAACTGATGTGGGAGGCGCTCCGGCCCGCGCGCGGCCGGAGCGTCATCCTATCGAAAGCGACAGCGCGCGCCGATGAAGTACGACGACTAGAATATACGAGTGAGGGTAGGTCCGATGGAAAACTTCAAGATCGACGTCGACAGCGACGGTATTGCGCTCATCACGTTCGACGTGCCGGGCCGCTCCATGAACACGATCACCGCCAGCGTGATCCGCGACCTTTATGAGATCGTCGACACGATCAAGAAGGACGACAAGATCAAAGGCGTCGTCTTCACTTCGGGCAAGACCAGCGGCTTCTGCGCCGGCGCCGATCTCGGTGAGATGAACCAGCGCGGCGTCGCCAGCGAAGGCAAGCCGAAGAGCGAAGAAGAGAAGCTGAAGACGCAGTTCGAGCGCGGTTTCGGCCTCAACAAAATCTATCGCGACCTCGAAACCTGCGGCAAGCCGGTGGCGTTCGCGCTCGAGGGCCTCGCGCTCGGCGGCGGCCTGGAGTTCGCGCTCGCGGGTCACTACCGCGTCGCGGCCGACAATCCGAAGATCAAGCTCGGCCTGCCGGAAGCGAAGGTGGGTCTCTTGCCCGGCGCCGGCGGCACGCAGCGTCTGCCGCGCCTCATCGGCGTGCAGAACGCGGCGATGCTGATCCTGCAAGGCGCCGACAAGTCTCCGCAGGAAGCCAAGGGCCTTGGCTTCATCAACGAAGTCGTACCGGCTGGCCAAACGGTTGAAGCCGCTAAGACGTGGCTCAAGGGCAAGCCCAACCATGTCGCGCCGTGGGATGTGAAGGGCTTCCGCATCAAGGACGGCCCGTTCACGCCAGGCGGTTCGATCGCCTATGTCGGCGGCAACGCGATGGTCTCCAAGCAGACCAACCTCAACTATCCCGCCCAGCGCAACATCCTCTCGTGCATTTACGAAGGTGTGCAGGTGCCGATCGACGCGGCGCTGCGTATCGAGAGCCGCTACTTCATCAAGACGGCCGCAACGCCGCAAGCCAAGGGCATGGTGCGCTCGCTGTTCGTGTCGATGCAGGCGCTCGGCAAAGGCGGCAACCGCCCCGAAGGCTTCCCGGCCTATGAAGTGAAGAAGGTCGCCGTGCTTGGCGCTGGCCTCATGGGCGCCGGCATCGCTTACGTGCAAGCGAAGGCCGGAATCGAAACCGTGCTGCTCGACGTCTCCCAAGAGAGCGCTGAGAAAGGCAAAGCCTATTCGCAGCGGATCGTCGATAAGGACGTCTCGCGCGGCAAGATCACTAAGGAAAAGGGCGACGAGATCCTCGCCCGCATTACGCCTTCGACTGACTATTCGCTGATCAAAGGCGCTGACCTCGTTGTTGAAGCGGTGTTCGAGAACCCCGCGCTGAAAGCCGAAGTCACCAAGAAGGCCGAAGCCTTCCTCGGCGAGACGGCTGTGTTCGGCTCCAACACCTCGACGCTGCCGATCACGGGCCTCGCTGAAGCCTCGGTGCGGCCGAAGAACTTCATCGGCATCCACTTCTTCTCGCCGGTCGAGCGCATGGGCCTTGTCGAACTCATCCGCGGCAAGGAAACGACGGAAGAGACGGTCGCCAAGGCGATCGACTACGTGCTGAAAATTCGCAAGACGCCGATCATCGTCAACGACTTCCGCGGCTTCTACACCTCGCGCTGCTTCGGCACCTATCCGGCTGAAGGCGTTGAGATGCTGATGGAAGGCATCGCGCCGGCGATCATCGAAAACGTCGGCCGCCAATGCGGCATGCCGATGGGTCCGCTCGAAGTGTCCGACTCCGTCGGCCTCGATACCGCGCTCAAAATCGGCAAGACCAATGCCGAACTCAATCAGCAGGACTACAAGAAGGATCCGCGCGCCGCGCTGCTCTCCTGGATCGTCGAAGAAAAGGGCCGCGTCGGCCGCAAGGGCGGCAAGGGCTATTACGAGTATGGCGACGACGGCAAGCCAACCCGCATCTGGCCTGGCATTAGCGAACGCATCGAAACCAAGATAAAGGAATGCCCGCCGGCGCTGAAGGAAGAGCTCACCAAGCGCTTCCTCTTCCGCCAGTGCATCGAAGTGGCGCGCTGCTTCGAGGAGGGCGTCATCACCGATCCGCGCGATGCGGACGTTGGCTCGATCCTCGCCTGGGGCTTTGCGCCATATAGCGGCGGCTGCATTAGCTACATCGACCTTTTCTGGGGCACGAAGAAGTTCGTCGAAGAGGCCGATCGTCTGGCCGACGCCTATGGCGAACGCTTCCGTCCGAACAAGCTCTTGCGCGACATGGCCGCCAAGAATGAGAGCTTCTACGAGCGCTTCGGCGCCAAAGAGAAGAAGGCGGCTTGATCGACCGGTGACCTGAAGGCAGCCGTCGGCGATGGCTGGCGACTGCCTTTGTGGTCCGGGAAAGCGGGAACTACCTCGCGCGTTTGATCGTTTATTTCCGTTGATCTGAGCGGGAAATTGATGCGTGGGGGCCAAGCCAAAACCGAACTGCCGCAAGGCGGCGGCGAGATGGGAGAGCGCATTCGTGCGTTCGAGTGGACGAGCCATCCGCTAGGCCCGCCTGAGCATTGGCCAACGGCGCTGCACGTCGCGCTCGGCATCTGCCTCAACTCAAGCTTCCCGACCGCGATCTACTGGGGCCGCGAGCTTTATCTGCTCTACAACGACGCCTGGGCGCACATCCCGGGCGAGCGCCACCCTTGGGCGCTCGGTCAAAGCGGCGCCGATGTGTGGACGGACATCTGGGGCGTTGTCGGTCCGCAATTCGGTGACGTGCTGGAGAAGGGCGTCGGCGTTTCCTCTTTCGAGCAGATGCTGCCAATGCACCGCGGCGGCGTCGTCCAGGAAACCTACTGGAATTACAGCCTGACGCCGATCCCGGGCGACGACGGCAAAGTCGCCGGCGTCTTCAATCAGGGCCACGAGATCACCCAGGCCGTGCAGGCGCGGCGCATGCGCGAGCAAGAGACTGAGCGTTTGCGCGAAGTCTTCGCTCAGGCGCCAGGCGCTGTTGCGGTGTTGCGCGGCCCCGACCACGTGTTCGAAATAGCCAACCGCGCTTACATCGATCTGATCGGTGGCCGTGAGGATGTAATCGGCAAACCCGTCATCGAGGCGTTGCCTGAAGTCGTCGAGCAGGGCTTCGTCGAGCTTCTGTCGCAAGTTTACGAAAGCGGCGAACCGTTCGTTGGCAATGACGTCCCGATCGAGCTCTTCCGCGACGGCCGGCGCCAGACGCGCATCGTCGATTTCATCTACCATCCGACACGCGATTTGAATGGCCAAGTGGACGCCATCTTCGTCCAGGCCACAGACGTCACCGAGCGCAAGGAATTCTTCGATCAGCTACAGGCGCTCAATGCGACGCTAGAGCAGCGCGTACACCAGGAGGTGGCGGATCGATTGCGCGCCGAGGACGCGTTGCGTCAGGCGCAAAAGATGGAGTCGATCGGCCAGCTCACTGGCGGCATCGCCCACGACTTCAACAACATGCTGGCCGTCATTATCGGCGCGCTCAACATGATGCAGCGCCGGCTGGCCAAAGGCGATC
Source organism: Pseudomonadota bacterium (assembly GCA_023410295.1). GTDB lineage: Bacteria > Pseudomonadota > Alphaproteobacteria > Caulobacterales > Aquidulcibacteraceae > Vitreimonas. Next base: position 8,592 of record JAEYPY010000047.1, read on the forward strand.
TCGACGTCGCACGTTACATCGAGGCCGCCACGGATGGCGCGACGCGCGCCGCGTCGCTGACGCAACGGCTGCTCGCCTTCTCGCGCCAGCAGGCGCTCGATCCCGCGCCGCTCAACGCCAACGACATGATGGCCGGCATGAACGAGCTACTCGGTCGCACGCTCGGCGAGCATATCCAGATCACCACCATCCTCGCGGATGATCTTTGGCGCACGTTTGCTGATCGTGTGCAGCTCGAAAGCGCGGTCCTCAATCTCGCCGTCAACGCGCGCGACGCGATGCCCGGCGGCGGCAAGCTCACGATCGAAACCGCGAATGAGATCGTAGATACGCTTTACGCGGCGCAGAACGATATTCCCGAAGGCGATTATATCGTCATAGCAGTCACCGATACCGGCTCAGGCATGAGCGCAGAGGTGATGGAGCAGGCGTTCGAGCCGTTCTTCACCACTAAGGCGGTTGGCAAGGGCACCGGCCTTGGCCTCAGTCAGGTGTTTGGCTTCGTGCGTCAGTCGGGCGGGCAGGTGAAGCTCTATTCCGAACTGGGCGTCGGCACCACGGTGCGCATTTATCTGCCGCGTTATGAGGGGCCGAGCCTGCAGCCTCCGCGCGCGAGCAGAACGCCAGAAATCGCCCTCGGCAAGAAGCATGAGGTGATCCTTGTGGTCGAGGACGATCCGCGCGTGCGCAATTTCTCCACCGAAGCGTTGCGCGAACTGGGCTACAGCGTCATGCATGCGGCTGGCGGCGCCGAGGCCCTGGCCCTGATCGAGCGCGGCCAGCATGTCGATCTGCTTTTCTCCGATATCGTCATGCCGGAGATGAACGGCCCCGAACTTGCCGCTGCGGCGAAGAAGCGCTTGCCAAGCCTCAGAGTGCTCTTCACCACGGGGTATGCGCGAGGCTCAGTCGCGCCGGCGGATCAAAACGCGCCTTATCTGCCGAAGCCGTTCACACTGGATCAGCTCGCCGCGAAGGTGCGCGCGGCGCTGGATGCTGCCGAAGCATGACAGACCTTTCCGCTCCGCTGCCGCTGAAGTCGGGCGCCGTACTGAAGAACCGTTTCGTACTGGCGCCGCTGACCAATCTGCAGTCGCATCCCGATGGCGTCCTGAGCGAGGACGAGTTCACCTGGCTCACCATGCGCGCGGCCGGGGGCTTTGGCTTGGTCCACACCTGCGCCGCCTCGGTGCAGGAGAGCGGCCTTGGCTTCCCCGGTCAGCTTGGCTTCCATGACGAGAAGCACATGCCGGGGCTGACGCGTCTCGCCGGCGCCATCCGCGAGCATGGCGCGCTGGCTATCGCGCAGCTCCACCACGGCGGTCTCCGCTCCATCAAGAATCCTAAAGCGCCCTCCGCGGACGAAAAGCTTGGCGCTGAGGCCATGACGCTGGATGAAATCCGCGTCTCTCTCGATTGCTTCATCGAAGCCGCCAAGCGCGCCGAGCGGGCGGGCTTCGATGGCGTCGAGTTGCACGGCGCACACGGTTATCTCATCTGCTCGTTCCTGTCTCCGGAGCTCAACCGGCGCGAGGACGAATACGGCGGCGCGCTTGAGAACCGCGCGCGCTTCCTGTTCGAGATGATCGATGGCGTTCGCGCCGCGACCAAGCCCGGCTTCACGCTGGGCGTGCGCCTTTCGCCGGAGCGGTGGGGTCTCGACGTGCTGGAGATCCGCGATGTCGCGCAACGCCTCATGCGCGAAGCCAAGATCGACTTTCTCGACATGTCGCTCTGGGATGTCCGCAAGGAGGCGTCGGACGAGCGCTATGCCGGCCGCACCTTGGCCTCGTACTTTACCGAGCTAGAGCGCGGCGAGGTCCGCCTCGGCGCGGCGGGCAAGATCATGTCGGCGCAAGATGCGCGTGACGTCATGGCCGCTGGGTTCGACATCCCGATCTTCGGCCGCGCCGCGATCCTGCATCACGATCTGCCGAAGCTTATCGCCGCCGATCCAAACTTCGCCGCGATCGCAACACCCGTCAGCGAAGCGCATCTCCAGCGCGAAGGCCTCGGCCCTGCCTTCATCAACTATATGCGGACCTGGAAGGGCTTCGTCGCCGACGCGGCGTAAAGGCATGCCCCCTATGCCGGGCGCGTTATTGACTTCTTAGCCTTTCAACCCGATATCCGGCGTCAGCGACCGTTCCTGGCTTGCCAGCGAACGCGGTCCACCCGGAACGCCACCATCGACGTTCGGCTTTGAGCGCCAATTAAGGCAAGCTCGCCGCCTTTCTTCGCCGTCGCATCGTTCCTGACCTGATAGGGCCCACGCGATGACGCGTGCCGGCTCGAAAGATTCTACGTGACTCATTTCAAAGACCTCGGCGTCAGCGCGCCGATCCTCAAAGCGCTGGATGCTGAAGGCTATTCGACGCCCACCCCGATCCAGCTGCAGGCCATCCCGATCGTGCTCAAGGGCCGCGATCTCATCGGCCTTGCGCAAACCGGCACCGGCAAAACGGCGGCGTTCGCGCTGCCGATCCTCGACCGGCTGCATCAGAACCGCAAACACGCGGGCGAGAAATCGTGCCGCACGCTGGTGCTGGCGCCGACGCGCGAACTCGCGGCGCAGATCGGCGACAGTTTCCGCGCCTACGGCCGCTTTCTTGGCCTTTCCACTGCCGTCGTTTTCGGCGGCGCCTCGATGTTCAAGCAGAAGCAGGCGCTCTATCGCGGCGTCGACATCCTCGTCGCCACGCCGGGCCGTCTGCTCGACCACGTCAGCCAGCGTTCGGTTCGCTTGGACAAGGTCGAGATCCTCGTCCTCGATGAAGCCGATCACATGCTCGACATGGGCTTCATCCATGACTTGCGGAAGATCGCCACCATCCTGCCGCGCCAGCGCCAGTCGCTTTTCTTCTCCGCGACCATGCCGCCCTCGATCGCCGAACTCGCAGCCCAGTTTCTCGACAATCCGCAGCAAGTTTCGGTCGCGCCGCAATCGACCACCGCCGAGCGCGTTGATCAGGCGGTGATTCACGTCGATCAATCCAAGAAGCAGGACCTGCTGCACGCACTGCTCGCCGATAAGGCGGTCAAGCGTGCGCTGGTCTTCACCCGCACCAAGCACGGCGCCGACCGCGTCGTGAAGAAGCTGGAAAGCGCGGGCTTCGAGGCCGAAGCCATCCACGGCAACAAGAGCCAGGGCCAGCGCACGCGCGCGCTAGACGCCTTCAAGAAGGGCAATGCCCGCTTGCTGGTGGCGACCGAAGTCGCGGCGCGCGGCATCGACGTCGACAACATTTCGCACGTCATCAATTACGACCTGCCGAACGTGCCCGAGCAATATGTCCACCGTATCGGCCGCACCGCGCGCGCCGGTACGCGCGGCATCGCCATTTCGTTCTGTGCGCCGGATGAGCGCGCTTATCTGCGCGACATTGAGCGGCTGACCAAGCAGACCGTGCCGGTCATGGAGACCGACCTGTCGCTCCGCGCTCCGAAAGCAGACGATCGTCCGGCTCGTCCGAAGGGCCCAGCCGGCCGATCGGCGCATCCTGCGCGCAAGCATGCGCCGAAGAAGCACCACGCTTCCGAAGCGCACGGCAAGGCGCACGCCAAGCAAGGCCACGCCCCATCGCGCGCGCGCGATGACGGCGATCGCCGTGACCGCAAGGGCAATGCTGTGTGGTCAAATGCGGCGCCGCCGCCTTACCGCAAGCAGCGCAAGCCAGCCCGCGTCTAACGCCGGCGCGCGCTAGAACGAACGGCCGCAGCCCGTGAATTCACGGGCGTTGCCGGGACGGCCTAGTCGTAGATCGACACGTGGAGCGCCGCGCTCGCAAGGGCGATCATCGCGGACTTCTATGTAGAGGCCGTGCTTATCGTTGTGCGTGTCGTAGATGCTGCCGTTCCAGGCGGGGTAGCGTGGCTCGGGCTTGGGAAAGATGAGCTCTTCGCTGGTGGCGGTCAGCGTCAGGCGAATACGGTCCTCGTGGAATATGTCGAGCACGAAGCCTTCGCCGACGGCGCGGAAGGCGATGCCCTCAGCGCGCGCAGCCACCAGCGGATCAACGCCGGCGCGCTCCGGCAACACCGGCGCCGGCAGTTCCGGCGGCGGCGCGTTGGCGCATCCGGCGAGCAGCAAAGCCAGAACAAGCGCCCGCATCAGACGCTCCGCCCGCAGCCGTTGAGCGCGCGCCCATCGATCTCGACATCGACGCGCGCCGGATAAGCTTCGCCGCTCATGCCGTCATTGCACGGCGTGCGGCGGATAGTGATGGTGAGCGTTCGGCCATCCGCCTGGGTGTGATAGCGCGTGACGCCTTCCTGCGCCGTATTCGGCGATGTCAGCGGAAAGTCGGCGAGGCTTTCGCCATAGTCCCAGAGAAAGCGGATGCGATCGCGGGTGTAAATGTCCAGTAGCCAGCCGGGCTCTTGCCCCACCGCGCGGAAATCGACGCCGCGTGCGCGCGCCTCCTGCCAGGAGGGCATCTGTGCCAAGTTCGCCTCGTTTGACGTTGCTGGTGCGGCGGCCGTCTCCGCGGGCATGCTTGCGCTTTCCGTTGGCGTTTCAACCGCCGGCGTTTCCGTCTCTGCCGTTTGCTGCGCCGGTTCGCCCGAACACGCCGCCAGCGCCGCGCACAAGATCAGCACTCGCATCATCGCCGTTCTCCTCGGCATGAAAACGCCGCCGCGAGTATTCCCGCGGCGGCGCTTCAGCCTCTCAAGTTATCAGCCCGTGAAGGCGCTGATATAGACTTCCACACGCCGGTTGCGCGCGCGGCCGTCGTCAGTCGAGTTCGACGCGATCGGACGCGATTCACCGAAGCCTTCGGTAAACACGCGCTGACGGATGACGCCGCTATTCATCAGCACCGAAGCCACATTCATGGCGCGGCGCTCCGAGAGATCCTGGTTATACGAGTCCGAGCCGACAGAGTCGGCGTGGCCGTAGACGTCGATCGTGGTTTGCTCGTACTCGCGCAGGATGCCGCCGACATCGCGCAGCGTCGGCACGAACTGGCTCTTCACCGCGTCGCGGTCGAAGTCGAAGGTCAAGTCCGCCGGGAAGTTGAGCAGGATCTGGCGCTCGTTGACGCGCGTCACGCCAACGCCGGTGCCGGCCAGGCGCTCGCGCAGGTTCTGATAGGTGCGGTCCATGTAATTGCCGATGGCCGCGCCCGCGAGCGCGCCGACGCCCGCGCCGATGAGCGCATTGCGGCGGTCGTCGCCGCCAGCGAGCGTGCCGGCCGCGGCGCCGGCGATCGCGCCGATGATGGCGCCCGAACCCGTGTTGTTACGGGTGCGTTCGCCGGTGACCGGGTCGACGTTGGTGCAGCCGATCAAAAACACGGCGGCCGCCAAGCCGGTGATAAACTTACGGATCATTGGAATCCCTCTCCATATCCAAAAGGGGCGGGCGAGCGCCCGTCAGCACGGAAACTGGTACCGTCAGCCTGAGCGGGCCATGAACGAACCAATCAGTCAGGCGAGCCCGACGCACTAAAGCGAGCGAGCCTGCCAAACTGTTCCATTAGTACCGCATCGACTAGGGGCGCCAGAGCCGCAAGTTCAAGGCCGGGATCGCCCGAGACGCGATATACCATGGTTATTTTCGCCCCGCCGGGGTCCGGCGCGACCGTAAAGGTTAGCACGCCAGTGGCGCCCAGCTCCTGCAACGGGCCAAGGCCGCCGACCACCCGGAGTGTGCGAACCCCTTCGTGCTCCATCACCAAGACAACGCGTCCGTGTTCGACCGATTGGCCATTGCCCCAGCGCTCGCACCAGCATCCGCCAGCCCGGAGATCGAGGCTGAGGCGGCGGGCGTCGCCGGAATAGGTGTGCTCCTCATTCCACCAGCGCGGTAGCTGGCCAAGCGCCCGCCAAGTCTCGGCCGGCGTCGCGGCCACTTGAGTCTCCGTTTCGATCAGGAAGGCGCCGGCGCTGGAGGAGGCGACCTCCGCGCGGGCTGGCGTAGCGGCAAGCGCCGCCAAAGCGGCGGCGGCAATGATGATGCTGCGCATGTGGGCTCCCCCTTCAAAGCAGGGCGCGCCACCCAAGCCTATTTGCGACTGCGGCTCAACCTTAGGCATTAACCAAACCGCATCGGCGCCGATGGCACACTCCGCGCCGATTTGAGCGACGCCGAAACAATCTCTCCAGCCGCAGCAGCGGCCTCTGCCGCGGACGCCGAAGGGCGCCGTGCGCGCTCGCTCGCGCTTATCGGCCGCGCGCGCATGGCCAATTCCGGCATGCGCCTCTTCGCCTGCAGCATCGTCGCGCTGGTGGCGACCTCGCTGGTCGGCTGGCTGTGGCCGACGATTTGGTACGCCGGCCTCGTCGTAGTCATCTTGATTGACCGGCACATCTATACGCAGCTCCATGCCCGCTGCAGTGCAGGCGATCCGCCAAAAAGGCTGCGCGGTCTCATCGTTTGGACCGCCGCCCAGAGCGCCTACGGCAACATCATGTCGGGCCTGTTTTGGTTCGCGCCCTACGTGCCGGGCGAGACGCTGGCGATGGCGTACATTTGCGGTGGCCTTGCCAACGCCGCCGCGACGTTGCGCGTGAACACCGCGCTGTCGCTCGCCGGTATCGTCCCGACCATCGTCGCGCTGCTTGGTCTGCCGGTGGCGGAGTATCTGCTGAACCCCAGCCGCAACGGGCTCGATCTCTTGCCGCTTGTCGCCGGCTTCCTGATGCTGGGTTTCGGCGTCAATCTCTGGCGCAGCCTGCTCGCCTCTGATGTAGCGCAAGCGCAGGCCGAGGCCGCTGCACTGCGCGAACGCCAAGCCGCCGCCGCCGCGGCCGCCGCGAAGACCGACATGATCGAGCGCATGAATGCGGAAATGCGCACGCCGATGGCCGCGCTCATCGGCGCCGCCGAGCATCTGCGCCGCGCCGCCGCCACGCCGCAAGCGCGCGCGCATATCGCGACCTTGGTGCAGGCCGGTGAAGTGCTGAAGCTGGTGCTGGACGATCTCTCCGATCTCGACCGGCTCGAGAACGGCAAGCTGCGCATCGAGCCCGAGCCCAGCGATCCACGCCAGATCGTGCGCGGCGTCGTCAGCGCTTTCCGCGCTGCGGCGCAGGACAAGAACCTCGAACTCTTCCTCGATGTCGCGCCAGACGTGCCGCCCAGCGTCGAATTCGACGCCACGCGCGTCGGGCAGGTGTTGTTCAATCTCCTCGCCAACGCCGTGCGCTACACAACTCATGGCGGCGTCCGCGTGCGCGTGACGGCGCTGGCCACCGCCGCGGATCGCGTGCGGCTCGTTTTTGCCGTGGCCGACACAGGCGCCGGCATCTCGCGTTCGCGACTGGCGCTGATCATGGGACGCGAGCGCGTGTGCGCTTCAGGCGAGGGGCGCGGACTTGGCCTTGCCATCTCGATGCGCCTTGCGCGCCTCATGGGCGGCCAGATCACCGCGCGTAGCGAACTGGGACAGGGCTCGGTGTTCTCGTTTGTGCTGGAGGCGCAGGTCTCCGCCGCGCGTGCGACCTCGGCCGCATAAAGCTACCTGCGCAGAAATGCTGCCAACTTGCGCTGCAGCGCCGCCGCATCACGCGTCTCGCACTCCCACACCACCAGGGCCGACCATCCAGCGCGCTTCAGCGCGCGCAACGTCTCGACATCACGCGCACGGTTGCGCCCGATCTTCGCTTGCCAATATGCGGCGTTGTCCTTCGGCGCGCGTGCGCCGCGCTTGCAGTCGTGGCCGTGCCAAAAGCAGCCATGCACGAACACCGCCTTATTGCGCGCGCCGAACACGAGGTCGGGCTTTCCCGGCAGCTGCGCGCCATTCAGCCGATAGCGCCGCGCATACCCGATTGCACACACCGCCGCCCGCACAGCGCGCTCAGGCGTCGTATCGCGCGATTTTACCGCCCGCATGACTTCGGAGCGCTTTTCGCGATCGAAAACGTCGGCGCGCATGGCGCTCAGGCCGTCTTGCGTGCGGTGGCGGCAGCGCCCGCGAGCGGCGCCAGCAGATGCTGCGAGAGCCAGCGCACCACCGGCACGCACACCGCATCGCCGACCAGGTGCAGCGCCGCCGTCTGCCCCGCCGGTAGCGGATAGTGCTCCGGCACACCCATCAACCGCGCCGCCTCGCGCGGGGCCAGAAGGCGCGAACGCACCTGCGCGCCTTCGATAAATAACAGCAACTGCCGGCTCGAACCGCCCGCCGGCGTACGCAAGCATCCAGCCAAGCCATCGAACCGCGCCTCCGCGCGCTGCACGCGCTCGCCGTGCTCGATTCGGATACGCCGAAACACAGCGCCCACCTCGCGCCGTCCGCTCTCCGCCAGCGCATCGACGCGCGCGCGTTGAAGCGGACTCATCTGCGCCAGAAGCTTCTGCGTCTGCGTCTCGCTTTGCCAGCTCACCGAGGCATCGTCATCAAGCAAGTCTGCAAGCCGCGTGTTGCGCTTCGGCGGCGCCTCGAGCCGCCACCAGACAAAGCGCTTGCGCAAGCCCTCAGGCATGCGCGCCACCACCTCGCGCAGCGCACGCGGATGGAACGGCTCGGCGGGGCCGCTCGTCATAAGCATCGCCGGCGCCTTGTGCGAAGCGATCACGAAAAGCCGCGGCCGCGATTGCGGCGTGAACAGCGCGGCATCGATCTCCAACGCGCCGACGCGATAGCCCAGCGCATCGAGCGCGTGCACCAGTGCCTGGAAGTCCGCGCCGCCATGCGAACTCAAAAGCCCCGATACATTTTCAAGCGCCAGCACATCCGGCGCGCGGCCTTCGTGCGCGAGCTTTTCGATTAGCGCGTGAAAGCCCCAGAACGCGCCTGAGCGCGGCGCCGCCAATCCGCGCCGCGCGCCGGCGAGCGAGAGATCCTGGCAAGGGAAGGAGGCCCAGGCCAGCGCCGCCTGGCCGGGCAGGTCGGTGCTTGCCAGTTTCCAAACATCGCCTTCGCGCATGTGGCCGTCTCCGAAGGCGGTGCGGTAGGCGCTGGCCTTGGCCGGATCGATGTCGTTGGCGAAGACGCAGATAAAATCCGGCTCAAGCCCCAGCCTGGCCAGCCCGCCGCCCGCGAAAAACTCATAGAGTGGGGCGCCGGAATCACGCTGCATGCGTCTATACTCGCCCCGCTAGGCGGCCCGCGTCCATGCGCCAGCTGCCTAGCTGCGGCAAATCAGGAGGGGGAGGCCGATGAGCATGCGTGGCTTGGGTCCGGCCTGCGCCCTGGCGCTATCGGCTGTGCTGCTGCTGTCGGGATGTCAGCGGCAGGGCGAGTCCAGCCAAGAACCAGCCGGTCCGCCGTCCAACGCCGAGCGCGAGGCGCAGCTGGCCGCCGAACAGCTTGCCGCGCTGGGTGGTCCGGCAAACGCCGCGCAGCGCGCGCTCTATGAGGGCGAGTTTCAAGCATCGGGCGGAATCGCCGCGCTGAATGGAGAAGGGGCGGGCGCTGAAGGCGCTTGGGAGCTGCGGCTCCTCACCGACTACGCGCAGTTCTCGCGCCCTGGTCTCGGCGAGGACGGCGGCATCGCCGGCGAGCGGAATTACCGCGCTGGCGGCATGCAGGTCGCCGCCGGACCGCTCACCATCACGATTATGCAGCAAGCCTGCAGCGCCAGTGGCGTTCAACTCGATTACGTTGCACACGTGCTGTTCGAGGGCGTCGCCTATCAAGGTTGTGCACGTCGCGGCATCGATGACGGCGCGCGTCCTACCTGGGCGAGCGTGCTGCCTGAACTCATCCCCGCGATCGATGCATGCATGGGACGCGTCACGGCGCGTCCGGGACGCGTCGTGTTTGCGTCTTCGCTCGACGAAGGTCAGGTGCTGGTGCGCATCCGCGAGAATAACGGCGCGCGCCGCGAATGCATCGCGCCTGCCGCCGGCGGTGAAGCATCGGTGTTCGAAACCATCTCCGACGTCGATCGTCGCCCAGCTGAAGGCGATCCCGAATTTCAGCGCGATATGACGCGCCCGCGTGAAGAAGCGTGCCGTGTCGAGCCCGCGCTCAGCCGTTCCGGCGAACAGCTCGGCTGGCTCATCCGCCGCGCCTGCTGATCAGTTGAAGCCTGCCCAGAGCTGCTGCGCCCACTCGACGATCCCATTGACAATCGCGAGCCCAACGCGCGTGCCGAGATAAACCGAGCCCATCGACGCCAGCGCCGCAGGAATGGTGATCAGCATCAGCACGCCGTCGCGCTGCAGCAGCGCCAGCGCCGTCAGCGCGACAGTGATGCCTGGCGGCCAGTTCGCGAACGGGATCGGCAGGATCAGGATGATCGCCATCAGCAGCGTCTGCAGGCCGACCACGATCGTCACCGGAAAGCGTGTAAGACGCGACCAGCGCGGTTTCACAAAGCCTTCGATCCGGCGCAGCATCGGCGCGCCCATGTGCAGCGTGCGTCGCAATGCGCCCGCGTCGATGCTCCAGCGCCGCATCCGCTGCGGCACCCAAAGCTGGCGCGAGCCCAGCACCAGCTGAAGCGCCGGCGCCAGCATCAGAATGCCGAAGATGGTCGAAATGCCCGGAATGTTCGGGATGCACATCGGCAGCGCCAGCACCAGCAGCAAGACGCCGTGCGCGCGCGAATCCAGGCGATCGAGCAGAGCGCCAACGCTCACCGTGTCGCCAGGGAACGCCTCAGCC
>JAEYPY010000071.1 GCA_023410295.1 Pseudomonadota bacterium
GGGCGAGACCGACCCGATCGCGTCCAACTCGACGGAGTCCGGCCGCGCGCAGAACCGCCGAGTCGAAATTCAGCTCTCGCCCATCCAGGGCTGAATCGCACGAAGCGCAACGAAACGGCCCGGGAGCAATCCCGGGCCGTTTTGTTTGGCTGTGGATCGCCGCCGTTTACATCGGCGACATCGGATCGGGCATCGCCGGCGGCGCACTTGAGGGCATGCGGTCCTGCGGACGCTCGGGGCCAGAGCCGAGTTGATAAGTCAGCGAGAGGCGAAGGCGCGTGCCGACGCCGCGGTTTTCGATGCGCTCGAAATAGTCGTCAGTGGTGAGCTGCTGCAGCTGATCGGCGCTGTCGAACAGATCCTGGATCATGACGATGGACGAGAGCTTTTCGGTGAGCCGCCGCCGCCAGGTGAAGTTGGCGATGACGAATTCATCGCTTTCGCCCTGCAGGGTGTGGCGCGGGCCCTGGAATTGCAGATCGAGCTGCAGGTGGTCCGCGCCCGGCTGGTTCTGCGCGGGGTCGCGATATTCGAGCGAGGCGTTGCCGCTGTATTCGAACTCGCTGCGCCGGCCCATCACGCCAGCCTGCAGCACGTCGAACTCGCGCTCCAAGAGGTTGGCGCTCAGCGAATAGCGCCAGTTGCCGAAGATTGGCGCGCGGACGATTGCCTGGGCGCCGATCTGCTCGCTCTCGCCGGCGTTGACGAAGGTGGTGACGGCCACGTCATCGGCGTTGAGTTCGGTGAATTGCGAGACGATGTCCTCGCTCATGCGGTCGAACAGCGTGAGGCTGACGCTGGTCGTGTCCTTTTGGTAGGTGAGATTGGCTTCGAACGCGTCGGTGATGGTGGGGCGCAGGTTCGGGTTGCCGCCGAACGCGCGCGTCGCATCGAAGAACCGCAGCGAAGGATCGAGTTGCTGGAAGTACGGCCGTTCGATGCGGCGCGAGTAGCTGAGATCGAGATCAAGGTCTTCCGAGAGTTCGCGGCGGATGTGCAGGCTCGGGAAGAAATCGAGTTCGGTGCTGTCGGTCTCGCCGCCGGCGGAAGTGACTTGGCGGCGATAGTTTTCCGCGCGCACGCCGGGCAGCCAGGTCCAGTCGCCGGTGGCGAACTGGTAAGTGGCGTAAGCGGCGTAGGTGGATTGCTCGCCTTCGAAGCGGCCTTCGAAATCGGTGGGGCCGGGCGGCCCGGCGAGCGTCTCGACCGCGTTCATCGTCTCTTGCTCGGTGAGATCGACGGCGGCGCCATAGGTGAGCAAGTTCTCACCCATCGGGCGCTCGACATCGAGCTTCACGCTGGCGGTGGTTTGTTCGCTGTCGAACAAGGTGGCGTATCGGCTCGCCGGATCGCCGTTGGCAGGCGTCGAGGTGATGATGTTTTCCGAGTTGTTTTGGAAGCCCTGGAGGCTAGCGTTCAGCTTCAGGATCTCGCCGGGCTGCGAACCGTCGCGCTGATAATCGAAGCTCGCGCGATTGAAGCTAAAGCCCATGTCGTTGTTGGAGACTTGATTGAACACTGGGCCGAGTTCATCGGCGCGCGCCAGCTCCTGCTCGATATCGTTATTCACATCGAAGCTATCGACATTGAAGTTGAGGCGGCGGCCCTGGGAGGGGCGATAGCCGACCTGGAAATTGCCGCTCCAGACGTTGTGGTTGAACTCCATCTCGCCTTGTTCGGTGATGGTGTCGCTGGTGGCGAAGAACTCGCGCTCGCGGTCAAGATCGTTACGGCCGATGCCGTGGTTGTGGCCGAGACGCCCGCCGATTGTCCATGGCCCCTGCGAGTAGCTCGGCGCGATGTTGAGCTGGTAGCCGCCGAGCGAGTCGACGCCGCCCTGAATCGAGCCGGTGAGGCCGCCGTTGAAACGCTGCTTGGTGATGATGTTGATGATGCCGCCCGTCCCCGCTGCAGACTGCGTGGCCGAAGGGTTGGTGATGACTTCGATGCGCTCGACATCGCCGCCCATGAGGCTCCGAAGCGCTTGCTCTACGGCTTGCTCCGGCACCGGCTGGCCGTTGATCTGAACCGTGACGTTCTCAGCACCGAGCAGGCGGATCGCGCCTGAGGGTGCGACGCTGACCGAGGGCAGGCGACCGAGCGCGTCGATGACGGGGCTGGTCTGCGCCGAGGGATCGTTCTGCAGCGTGTAGGTGCGCCGGTCGATGCGGACCTGGTCGCCGGCCTGGCCGGTGACGACGATTGCGCCTTCCTCTTCTTCGGCTTCGGCCTCCGCTTCGGCCTCCAACGCATCTTGCGTCTGCGACGGCGCAGGATCTTGCACTGGCGGCGCTGCTTCTTGCGCGTAAGCCGCGCCCGCGCCTGCCGCCATCAAAGCCGCTGAAATCCAGAGAATACGCTTCACGTTTGTCCCCATTGCCTCGTCTCGAACCGAGGCCTAGCTCTCGCCCGCGCCGCTTGTTGCGGCATGAGCTTGTTGTGATGATTTGCTGAACAGGAGATCAATCACGGCGCAGTGTGCGATCGCGCGAGCCGAAGCCGGCAGCTGTTGCGCGAATGCAACGTCGCTTACGCGTAGAATCCCCATGCGTTGCCCTCTGCCGGAATACGCGCGCGCGGACAATTGCGCCGCGGCGAACGGACTGCTCTTCACGGCGAATTGCGGAGAAAGCGCCGCACGTGGGGAAATGCGCATTTTTTGAGGCATTCGACGCCGACTTGGAGTTGCCTTAAGGGGATGCGCATGCGAATTCGGCGGCTATCATGAGCACTCAGATTTCCAACGCGCTGAAGAGCGTCAAGCCGTCCGCGACCATGGCGATGAGCGCCAAGGCGCGGGCGCTGAAGGCCGAAGGCCGCGATTGTCTGGCCTTGAGCCAAGGCGAACCGGATTTCGACACGCCGGACAACATCAAGGAAGCGGCGATCCGCGCCATCCGCGAAGGCAAGACCAAGTACACCGACGTCGATGGCATTCCCGAGCTGAAGGACGCCATCGTCGCCAAGTTCAAGCGCGAGAACGGGCTTGAGTATAAGCGCACGCAGATCAACGTCTCGCCGGGCGGCAAGCCGGTGATCTTCAACGCGTGGAAGGCGACGCTCAATCCGGGCGACGAAGTGGTGATCCCGGCGCCGTACTGGGTCAGCTATCCGGACATGGCGCTGATGTGCGGCGGCACGCCGGTCATCGTCGACACCACGCTCGAAGACGGCTTCAAGGTGCAGCCCAACGCGCTGGCCAAAGCGCTGACGCCGCGCACCAAGTGGGTGCTGCTGAACTCGCCCTCCAATCCATCCGGCGCGGCGTACACAGGCGCAGAGCTGAAGGCGCTCGCGGCGGTGCTGTTGGATTTTCCGGACGTGCTGGTGTTGACGGACGATATGTACGAGCACCTGACGTACGGCGACTTTGAGTTCAAGACGATCGCGCAAGTCGAGCCGCGGCTGCACGAGCGCACGCTGACGATGAATGGCGTCTCGAAAGCCTATTCGATGACCGGTTGGCGCATCGGCTACGCCGGCGGACCGGAATGGCTGATCAAGGCGATGGCCAATGTCATGGGCCAGACCACGTCGAACCCGTGCTCGATTTCGCAATGGGCGGCGGTTGAAGCGCTGAACGGGCCGCAGGATTTCATCCCGAAGAACCAGAAGCTGTTTCAGGAACGCCGCGATCTCGTCGTTTCCATGCTGAATCAGGCGGCAGGCGTGAAGTGCCCGACGCCGGAAGGCGCATTTTATGTCTATCCGTCGATCGCGGGGCTCATCGGCAAGAAGACGCCGGCCGGCAAGGTGATCGACACCGACGAGACGTTCGCGCTTGAGCTGTTGGAAGCGGAGGGCGTCGCGCTCGTGCATGGCGGCGCATTCGGTCTCTCGCCGAACTTCCGCATCTCGTACGCGACGTCGAATGAATGCCTCGAAGCGGCGTGCGAGCGGATTCAAAGATTCTGCGCTAGTTTGAGCTGACGGAGCGGCGCCGCCGCGTGCCCTAGTTCGCCGCCTGATAATCAGGCGGCAGCGGGCCGGCGCGGAGCGGCTTGTCTTGCTCTTCGACCTGGAAGCGCAGCACGCCGCGGGCGGCGAGGCGGTCGACCAGCGCATCGCCCATGGCCGCGGCCGGCGTCCAGATGCCGCCCGGCGTTTGTGTGCGCGGCGTATCGTTGAGGCAGAGTGCGGCTTCGCTAATCATCTTCGAGGTTGAGCCGTAGCCCGGATCCTTGTCGCCATAAACGCTGGTGCGGATGATGCGCCCATCCGGCGTTTTGCCGACGAACAGCACGTCATACATGCCGCTTTCGCGCTCTTCCTTCGAGGGGCCCTGGCCAGGCTTGGGCAGCGCGAATTGCTTCAGCAGCGCGCGCGTGGGGCCAAAGCCGAGCAGCAGACGCTGCATCTTGGATTGATTGACCGCGGCTTTGGCGCGTTTCTCGCCGGCCTCGCCTTCGCCGGTCGCCATCATCTCATCGTAGGTGAAGTTGCGGCCGTAGGCGTAGTTCGTCAGCGCATTGGTGCGGTGGACGTTCTTGGTGTTGATCGCCGCCATGATGAAAGGCGCGGACCAGGTCGGGATGTCGGCGTCGTTCACTGCGCCATCGCCGTCGGGCTGCGGCACGAGTTGTTCGGGCGAGAGCGCGAACGGGTCGAGCATCTGCGCGCCAATCTTGGGATCGCGGCGCACAGCTTCGAATGTCGCCAGCATCGACGCCATGGTGCCGCCGGAAGCGCCGCCTTTCATTTTGCGCACGCGGCCGCGCACGCTTTGGCAGGGGGCGCCCAATGTCTCGCGCGCTTTTTGTTGCAAGAACCAGACGCCGCAATCGAACGGGATGGAGTCGAAGCCGCAGGAGAAAACGATGCGCGCGCCGGTTTGCTTGGCTTGCGCTTCGTACTTGGCGATCATCGCCGCCATCCAGTTCGGCTCGCCGCAGAGATCGACATAGTCCGTGCCGGCCCGCACGCAGGCGGCCAGCAGGCCTTCGCCATAAAGCTGATAGGGCCCGACCGTGGTGATGATGACGCGCGTGCGATGGGCGAGGGCGTCGAGCGCGTTGGCGTCGGTCGCGTTCACATCGATCAGCGGCAGGTTCATCGGCGCGCCAAGCTCGATGGCGACGGCTTTGAGTTTCTCGCGATTGCGGCCGGCCATGGCCCAACGCAGCTCACCTTCCGTCCCGTAAGTCTTGAGCAGATATTCCGCCACCAGCCGGCCGGTGAAGCCGGTCGCGCCATAGACAACGACGTCGAATTCCTGCGCGCTCATGAACGCCTCCCGCGGCGCCAGTATGGAC
>JAEYPY010000240.1 GCA_023410295.1 Pseudomonadota bacterium
CTTCTCCATCACCTCTTCCGCTAATGTGCGCAGCGTGAAGGGGATCAAGCTGGGGCGTGTGAGCGATGTGCCCGAGAACGACAAGCCGTTCGGCGCGACGGAAGAAGAAATGATCCGCTATTGGTGCGCGAAAGCGGGGATTGCGTATCTCGGGCGTGCGGACATTGGGCACGATGTCGAGAACAAGGTTGTGCCGTTTGGGGCGTTGAAGCGCTAGTTCTCCTTTGCTTGCTTTATCAACGTCGTCATTCCGGACGCGCGGAGCGCGATCCGGAACCCAGGGGCTACCAGCACGTCGTTTGCCCCTGGGTCCCGGGTTCTCGCTTCGCGAGCCCCCGGGATGACGAAGAAAATTGGGCGCAGCCGGCGGGAGCGGCGCGACCCGCTCCATTCGCTACTCTCTTCTCGCCTCCTAAATGGGAGGACGGGGCGCGCGATCCGCGCTGGTTTGGTCGTGTGGGGTGCGGCGTTCATCTCTGAACGTCGCTGCGCGCTTCGCGCGTCCCGTGGAGATCTGTGCTCGCCTGGTCTTGGGTTTGCGCTGTTCACGCAGGTGATACCCCAAGGCCCGGGCGGCGTGCGGGACATAGCCGTTGTCCCGGACCCCGACGCTTCTCGTGTGCGGACTACCTCACTAACGCACTCACGCCGGCTTTTCACGCTTCGATCCCGTCTCTCGCGCTCGTGTGGCTCGGCTAGCCCATGAACCTCCCGTGCGAGAGACAGAGGCATTATCGCTCGGGTTTGGAGGTGTGGGATAGATTTTGTGACGTGCGTTGATTGTGCGCGGGATTTTGGGGTGAAGGTGCGGGATACGGTTCAGAGCGGCCGTTCGGGGCGTTGAAGCACTGGAGGTTCTTGTTCTTCGCTTCGTCTTCGCTGAGGGCGTACCAAACGAAACACATCGCAGTTCGCGGATCGCCTCCGCTTGTCGCAAAGCTTTCAAGATGTTCTGCAAAGCCCTCACGGCCAGCGGCTAGAAAATCCACACTCGCGAGCAACGCGGAGAAGTCTCGCGCGGCAGCCTCAGCGGCTCGCGTCACGCGCTCGTTCCACGGCAAGGATTTTGGCACGGACTTATAGGTGTCCACCTCCACCCAATAACATTCGCAGGTCCCACCGTCCGGCAATCTGAATTGAAGCTGCCCACCCACGCTCACCAAATTGGCGTCGCGAGCGGCACCGATCACTTCAGGAATGTCCTCGATCCGCCAAGCGTACTCGTTTCCGCGCAGTGACGCCCGGCTTAGCAACTCCGCGGGTAGCGTTTCGACGGCGTCGCGCATCGCAAAGTTCCTACTTACGTTCAGCTCGCTTAGCTTCGAGCCAAAGCGCTTCCATGTCGTCCAGCGGTTGCGGCCCAGTGCGGCCAGATTCGGCTAGCTTTGTCTCGATGTACTGAAAGCGCCGCGTGAATTTGGCGTTGGCGCGGCGGAGGGCGTCTTCGGGGTCGACTTTCAGTTTGCGCGCGAGGTTGGCCATGACGAACAGGATGTCGCCCATCTCTTCGGCGATGTGCTCCTGATCGCCGCTGGCTTCGGCCTCTTTCAGCTCGGCCAATTCCTCTTCGAGTTTCTCCAGCACCTCGTTCGAACTCGGCCAATCGAAGTTGATGCGGGCAGCCCTCTTCGTCAGCTTCTCGGCGCGCTGCAGGGCGGGGAGGGCCATGGCTACATCGTCCAGCAGCGACGTGACGCCCTTGGCGGCGCGCTTCTCGGCCTTGAGCGTTTCCCACGCCACCGTCTGCTGCTCCGCGGTGCGTCCGTCGCCAGCTTCGCTGAACACGTGCGGATGGCGTTCGATCATCTTGTCGGCGAGCGCTTGGGCGACGTCGGCGAAATCGAACGCGCCTTGCTCCTCGGCCATGCGGGCGTGGAAGGCGACTTGGAAGAGGAGGTCGCCGAGTTCTTCCTTCAGCGCCGGCATGTCGTCGCGCTCGATCGCGTCGGCGACCTCGTAGGCTTCCTCGATCGTGTAGGGCGCGATGGTGCGGAAGGTTTGCTCGACGTCCCACGGGCAGCCATGCTCGCGGTCGCGCAGCCGCGCCATCACATCGAGCACCGCCTGGGTGGCGGCAGCGTTGCGGGCGCGTGCGTCATCGCTCTTTTCCCTAGTCTTATCAACAGCTTCGCCCGGCATGCAATTCTCGCATAAGATAGATTATGGGAAGCCAAAGATCGACTCAGATCGGATAGTCGCGCGCCCAGCCATCGTATCCTGGTTCGACGCCCGCCGGCAGCCTCGCCTTCAGCGCGTTGTAGTCGAGATCGATGTGCATGTTGGTCAGCACCGCGTGCTGCGGCTTCAGGCGCTCGATCCACTCAAGCGCGCGGCCGACATGCGCGTGCGTCGGATGCGGCGTGTCGCGCAACGCATCGACGATCCAAAGCGCCAAACCATCAAGCGCCGCGAACGTCGTCTCTGGCATCGCCACGAGATCGTTCGAATACGCGATCGCGCCAACGCGGAAGCCGAGCGATTTGGAAAAGCCGTGGTCCTGTTCGAGCGGCAAGATCTCCAGCGGCCCGCCGGGGCCGTCGATGACGACAGGAATAAGCGGCGTCATGTGCCCTGCGTCGTCGGCGATCGCCGGATAGCCACCTTCGCTGCGGAAGGCGTAGCCGAAGCGCTGCATGAAGCTCGCGCGCGTCGAGGCGTCGATCCAGGTGGGGATCTGCTTGCGCTGCTTCAGGAAAAAGGCCCGGATGTCGTCGAAGCCGTGGATCTGGTCGGCGTGGTCGTGGCTGATCAGCACGGCGTCGAGATGCGACGGCGCTGCGGCCGCGAGCTGCTGGCGCAGCTCCGGCGGCGTATCGATCAGCACCGTCGTGGCTTCCGCCGGCGACGCCGCCTGCCCGCTCCACTTCTGCAGCATCAGCCCACAGCGCGTGCGCCGGTTCTTCGGCTCGTTCGGATCGCATACGCCCCAATCGCCCGTCGCGCGGGGCACGCCGCCGGAAGAGCCGCAGCCAAGAATGGTGACGCGCAGCGTACCCATCACGCCGGCCTCGGGATGGTCGGGAAGAGGCGGAAGAAGTTATCCGCGAGCAGGGCGCTCGCCTCCTCTTCGCCGATCTCTCTCAGTTTTGCGAACGCGCTTTGCACTTCGCGCACATGGCAAGGCTCACAGCGCTGGCCGCGATACGGCACGGGCGTGAGATACGGGCAGTCGGTTTCGACGATGACGCGGTCGAGCGGCGTCTCGCGCGCAATGGCGCGGACATCGTCGGCGTTCTTGAACGTCATGATGCCGGAAAAGGAGATGTATGCGCCCAGCGCCAGCGCTCGGCGCGCGAGTTCCGCGCCGGATGTGTAGCAGTGCATGAGAATGCGAAGAGGGCCCTTCCCCGCCTCTTCCTCCAGCAGTTCCGCCATCGCTTCGTCGGCTTCGCGCGTGTGGATGATGAGCGTCTTGCTGAGCGCACGCGCAGCTTCGGCGTGGGCGCGGAAAACCGTGACTTGATCCTCGAAGGGGCTCCACTTGTAGTGCTGATCAAGGCCGGTTTCCCCTACCCCTACCACCTTCTCGTGGCGCCCTAATTCGATCAAACGCTCCGCCGTGAGATCGAGGTGATCCTTGGCGTAGTGTGGATGAGCGCCGACGCTGGCGTAAATATCATCGTGCGCCTCGGCGATGGCGATGACCTGTGGGAAATTTTCGATTTTGTCGCAGATGGTGATCATGCGCGCGACGCCCGCTTCGCGCGCGCGGGCGATCACAGCGTCGCAGTCTTCGGCGTAAGCCTGGTGATGCAGGTTGACGTGGCTGTCGATCAGCATGGCCGGCTTCATCTACGCGCCGCCGCTGCGCGATCAAGCACGCCAACGGCGCGCGCCAGCGCATGGCGCGGATCCATGTCGAGCCCTTCAGCTTCGCTCCGCAGCGTTTCGAGCGCTGACCAGGCTTCGGCCCAGGCTTCACCGCCCTCTTCCACGCCGGCCGCGCGCGTCCACTCTTCCGCGAGCTCAAGCACGGCAGCGAGACGTTCGAACGGTTCGCCGCTCATCTGATCGTAGAGCGGATTCAGCACCGCGCCGGCTTCACCGCGCGTGATCTGCGCTTGCGCACGATCGAGCCGGGCCGCGCCGGCCTTGAGACCTTGCGCCTTGAGCGCAATCGCGCGGCCAGGCCGGCCCTTCGCCAAGCTGACCAGCGCATCGTCCGCGCCGGCGCCAAGCGCGCTGCGCACGAGATCGTCGCTCAGCGGCCTGAGCGCCAGGCGCCGGCAACGCGAACGGATCGTCGGCAGGATCGCGCCGGGCGCATGACAGACGAGCAAAAGCACCGAATTCGCCGGTGGCTCCTCCAGAGTCTTCAGGATCGCGTTGGCGGAATTGGTGTTGAGGTCGTCGACGGCATCGATGATGGCGACCCGCATGCCGCCTTCGCTGGGCGCGAGCGAAAAGAACTGGCCCAGAGCGCGCGCATCATCGACCGCGATCTCCCGGCGCGGCTTGCCGCGGTCGTTGAGCCCGCGGCGCAGCACGAAGAGATCAGGATGCGAAAGCGCCGCAATGCGCCGCGCGACCGGATCTTCGGGATCGACGTCGAGCGGGCGTTCGCCCACGCGCTTGGCGCCAAGCGCCACGCGCGCGAACCGATACGCCAGCGTCGCCTTACCGAGCCCCTTGGCGCCGGCGATCAGCCACGCGTGGTGCATGCGCCCACCGCGCAGCGCCGCAAGCAACGCCGCTTCCTGCTCGTCATGGCCGACGAACGAGTACGTCTCGCGCGGATGCGGCGCCTCCGGCTCTTTGTCAGTTTCCGGCGCTGCCTTTTCGGCCTTCATGGCAAGGCCTCGATTTCTCGCAAGGACGCAGCGAGCACGGCCTCCGCAGTTTGGCTTGCATCGATCACTTTGCAACGCTCGGGCTCGCGCGCTGCGATTTCCAAGAACTCGGCGCGCACGCGGGCGTGAAACTCCGCCCCCTTCCGTTCGAAACGATCTTCCCCCATATGCGCGCCGCGCGAGCGGGCAAGGCCGATGATAGGATCGATATCGAGCATCAGCGTGAGGTCCGGACAATCTGCTCTTATCTGCCCGTTTAATTGGTCGAGATTTGCCGGGTCGAGACCGGCGCCGCCGACTTGATACGCGCGTGTTGAATCGAAGTAGCGATCGCAAATCACCCAGGCGCCGCGCGCAAGCGCGGGGCGGATTGTATGACGCAGGTGATTCAGTCGCGCGGCAGCGAACAAGAGCGCTTCTTCTTCCGCGCTCCAGCGGTTCGCATCGCCCGACACCAGCAGCGCGCGGATCGCGTCGGCGCCTGGCGCGCCGCCCGGTTCGCGCGTCACGACGACCTCGCGGCCCTTGGCGCGCAGCGCTTCCGCCAAGCCACGCGCGAGCGTCGATTTGCCTGTGCCTTCGCCGCCTTCGAGGGTGATGAACCGACCGGATTTCGCCGCTGGCGCCATGACCCTATCAAGGGCCGAACAGGGTAAGGCGCAAGCCTTCGAAGGCGCGGGAGAACCAGTTTGCCTTGCCCACGTTGCGGCCAGCCGTCAGCGGGAAGCGCTGTTCGGGCTGGCCGGGGCCTTCGATCACCAGGTGCGCCACCACATCGCCCTCGCGGATCGGGGGGCTCAAGGGGCCGGTGTAGACGATATTCGCCGTGAGGTTCTGCTGCACGCCGCGCTCGCCGCCGATAACAATCTCGTCCTGGGTTAGGAGCGGCACGGTACGGCGCGAGCCCAGACGCACCTCGGCTTCGCCCACTTGCGCGCCAGCTTCGGCGATGGTGCGGATGGCGTAGTCGTTGAACGCCGCGCGCATCAGCCGCTGCGCTTCGGAATTGCGCGCAGCCATGGTCGGCAGGCCGTTGAAGACGATGATGCGCCGCTGGCCGTTCATCACCGCCGCGCCGATCAGGCCGTAGCCCGAAGCGTCCGTATGCCCGGTCTTCACGCCATCCGCGCCCGGATAAGCGCCGAGCAGCGGATTGCGGTTCTGCTGGGTGCGGTTGTTGAAGGTAAAAGAACGGCGCGAATAGACCTCGTAAAACGCGGGGTACGTCTGGATCAGATGCCGCGCGAGCCGCGCCAGATCCGCCGAGCTGATGCGCTGCTCCGGATCGTCGAGCCCGGTCACATTGCGGAAGCGCGCGGTGGTGAGGCCAAGCTCCTGCGCGCGTTGGTTCATCATCTGCACGAACGCCTGCTCAGAGCCGGCGATCCCTTCGGCAAGCACCACGCACGCATCATTGGCCGAGACGATCACCGCGCCCTGGATGAGGTCATGCACCGCGACATAGGAATTGATCGGCAAGAACATGTGCGAGCCCGAGGACATCGCCCCATGCTCGCGCCAGGCGTACTCGCTGACACGGAAGTGCGTGCGATAGTTGATGCGGCCGGCCTCGAGCTGCTCGAGCACGACGAGGATCGTCATCAGCTTGGCCATCGAAGCCGGCGGGATCGGCTCGTTGCAGTTCTCGCAATCGAGGATCGCCCCGGTCGCGCCATCCATGATGGTCACGTGCTGGGCGACCGCGGGCGTTGGCGGCGGCGCTGGCGCGCGCGCGGGTCTGCGCTGCGCGTCGGCCGTCGGCGCAAGCGCCATGGCTGGAATAAGGGTGAGCGCGCAGAGCGCGCGGGAAAGCTTCATTGATCCGCCGAATCGATTGCGCCCAGAGCGCGGGTTTGAGTGGAGCAAACCGAGGCGGCGCTTTTACGTCAACCGGCCCTCAGCGTGCAGCGACGATCGTTTCGCCATAACCTAGCGAAACCAAGGTGCGGCGCGCGGCCTCGGCGTCCTCACGGCTACCCCAGGGGCCGACCCGGACACGGAACAATTCACCCGTCGCGGTCTGGCGGATATCCACAACCACCGGCCCCGCCGCCCCTACCGCGTCGCGGACACGGTGGGCGTTGGTAAGATCAGAATAGGCGCCGACCTGGACATAAAAGCCGCCAGCAGAGGCGTACGACGGCTGCGCCGGCGCGTACGGCGCATCATCGTCCTCAAGCCCGCCGGCAAGAACCGGCGCGGACGAGGGGACCGGGAGCAGGGACCGGGGGCCTTCTTCCTCGGGCGCGTTAACCGGCGAGGGCGGGGGCGACGCGGGTGAGGGCGCGGCGCTGGCGCCGTCGGCGTTAACCCGGCGCGGCGCGGGGCCGAGGTAACGGACGTGAACACGGGCGTGGCCCGCCTGCTCGAAATCGAGCGCCTCTGCGGCGCCGCGCGAAAGATCGATCAGGCGTCCGCCGACAAACGGCCCGCGATCATTCACGCGGACGATGATCTCGCGGCCATTTTCGAGATTGGTGACCTGCACCAGGCTGGGAATCGGCAGCGTCGGGTGCGCGGCGGTGAGCGCTTCCTGGTCGAACACCTCCCCGCTTGCGGTGCGCTGCCCGTGAAAGGTCGGGCCGTACCACGACGCCGTACCGGTTTGTTCGTAGCCCGGCTCCGGCGTCGGCACGTACCACTGGCCGTTCGCTTCGTAAGGCGGGCCAACGCGTTCGCGCTCGAGCCAGGGCTGAGCCCCCTCCTCCGCCGCTTCATTTGCGGCGGGCGCCGGTTGCGTTGGTTGCGTTGGTTCTTCCTCAATCGTCAGCGGCACGCCTTGGTCGACGACGGGCGTCACGCGCGCCGCGTTCGAACCGCCCCGGCGAATGTCAATCACGATACCCTCGCGCGCACGCGCCGTTGAACCATAGCCGTAAGAGTTCTCGCCGCCGCCTTCGAGTGCAGCCACCGGCGCGGCGTTGGCCGCGCCCTGCCCTGCATACACGATCGGCGCGCGCTCAGCGTGCGCGGCGCCGGCGAAAGCGAGGAGGCCGAGACAAGAGACAAGCGCGGCGCGCAGCGCGAACATCGTTTTCAAAAAGGCACCCCATCGCATTTGAATGCGCGCGTTGGTCATACGCTGGAGGGCGTTGAAGCCGCGTAAGCTTTTATCCTTTTTTCAGCTTAAGCATGAACGCGAGGTTACGCGCGCTGCATCAGCGCGATCTACACAATGGCTTGGCGCCCAGCCTCAGAAACTCAGCCCGCCGCCAACGATCACCACCTGGCCGCTGACGTAATTGCTCTCCGGGCTACAGAAAAGGTAAACGCCGTCGGCCGCTTCCTCCGGTGAGCCCTCGCGCCCGAGCGGGATCATAGAGCGGAAGGCGGCGAGCGACGCCGCCGGGATGCCCATCTGGATGGCTTGGCCTTCAATCTCGATCTTCGCACCCGGATCTTCGCTGGCTTGCGTGAGGCGCGTGTTGATGAGTCCAAACGCGACGCAGTTTACGCACACCTTGTAGCGGCCCCACTCCTTGCTGAGCGTCTTGGCCATACCCACCAGACCAGCCTTAGCTGAGGAATAGTTCACCTGGCCGGCATTGCCGCCGATGCCGGCGACGGACGAGATCAGCACCACCTTTCGAAACACCTCGCGACCTTCCGCCGCCTCCCTTTTAGCGAAGATGCGGATCGGCTCAGCCGCGGCCCGGAGAATGCGGAACGGCGCCTTCAGGTGAACATCGATCATCTTGTCGAAGTTCTCGTCGCTCATCTTCTTGATGACGCTATCGAGCGTGTATCCAGCGTTGCTGACGATAATGTCGAGGCCGTTGAAACGCTCCAGCGCGGTGTCGACGAAGCGTTGCCCGAAATCGGGCGCGGCAACATTGCCCACGCACGCGGCCGCCTTGCCGCCGCCGCTCTCGATCGCGCGCACGACCTCCGCGGCTGGAGCTTCATCAAGATCGTTGACCACGAGGCGCGCGCCTTCGCCCGCAAGCTTAAGCGCAAGCGCCCTGCCGACCCCGCGCCCAGCCCCGGTGATAAGAGCGACCTTGCCTTCAAGCTTCCCCATTCAACCCGCCCTCTTGTCCAATGCGATCACCGCTTCGCCATCAAGGGTGCGCACATCGCCCTCTATTGTCGTTCTGATCCTGAGTCGTGCGCGCCGTTCGCCTTCGACCTCTAACAACTCAAGCACTTCACCACTGCAGCGGACAGTCGCGCCCACTGGCGTGATCGCGAGGAATCGCACGTTCCATGTCCGCACCTGATCTTGCGGCACGATGGCGGTAAGGAATTGGGCGAGATAGGCCATTGAGAGCATGCCGTGCGCGAACACATCGTCCATGCCGGCTGCGTTGGCAAAATCGCTGTCTATGTGCAGCAGGACGTGATCGTTGCTGGCGCCGGCGTAGAGCGCGAGCGTGCCGCGCGTGATCGGTCCGCGGACAAGCTCGGGCAACGCCATGCCAACCTTGAGTTCGTGCGCTGCAATCATGAGACGGCCGCGTTGCGAACGACGACGACGAAGCGAAACTCAGAGCACAAGGTCCCGTGCTGATTCATGGCACCCGTGTCTTGCACGATAAACTCGAGCGCGCCGCCTTTCTTGGAATAAATGTCGACCGTCTTGGTGGTCAGCGTAATGACATCGCCGGCGTAGATCGGAGCATGATGGGTGAAGCTCTGCTCGCCGTGCAGCACACGCGCCATGTCGACGCCCATGTCCCCGAAAATAGCGCCGCGCTTGGCGGGCGCCGCCGAGGCGAGGCAAAAGGCGAAGGTGAGCGGCGCTGGGAGAGAAGGATGACCGGCCGCGCGCGCCGCGGATTCGTCGAAATAGATCGGATTGGTTTCGCCGGTGGCCTTGGCGAAGAATCTGAGCTGGCCCTTCTCGACCTCCACACTGCGCGGCTCGGACTCCACGCCGATGAACGAACGGTCGATCATGCGTGGCCATAGAGCGTGACGACGCAGGCGCCGCCGAGGCCGAGATTGTGCTGCAGAGCGTGCGTGACGTCCGCCACTTGCCGCCCTTCTGCAGCGCCGCGCAGCTGTTGCGTCAGCTCATAGCATTGCGCCAATCCCGTCGCGCCGAGGGGATGCCCCTTTGACAACAGCCCGCCGGACGGATTGGTCACAACACGACCGCCATAGGTGTTCTCGCCATCAAGAATGAATTGCTCGGCGCCGCCCTCTCGACACAGGCCCAGCGCCTCGTACGAAATGAGTTCGTTCGGCGTGAAGCAATCGTGTAGCTCGCAGACCTGCACGTCTTCCGGGCCGATGCCCGCGGCATCGTAGACTTGCTGCGCGGCGGCGCGCGCCATGTCATAGCCAACGACGCGCATCATTGAATCGGAGTTGAAGCTCGTCTCCGTGTCCGTCGTCAACGCTTGCGCTTTGATCTCCACGCTGGCGTCTAGCCCATGCTTCTTGGCGAAGGCAGGCGAAACCAGCACCGCCGCCGCGGCGCCGCAGGTCGGCGGACAGGCTTGGAAGCGCGTCACTGGCCCATAAAGGTGCTTGGAAGCCATCACCTCCGCAAGCGTCACTGGATCCCGGAACAGCGCCAGCGGATTGTTGGCCGCGTGGCGACGCGCCTTCACCGAGATGAGCGCGAAGGTCTCGTCCTTGGCGCCGTATCGCTTCTGGTAATCGAGCCCGGCGCCGCCGAATTGCTGCGCCGCGAACGGTACGCCATCGACCGTGCCTTGCAGCTTTTCCTGCGTTGAAAGATGAAGATCAAGCGTGCGTTTGCGGTCGCTGAACGTCATGCCGAGGGCGCCAGGCAGCATTTGCTCAAAGCCCACCGCGAGCACGCAATCGGCGCCGCCCAACTCGACCATCTGACGCGCAAGATAGAGCGCGGTGGATCCGGTCGAACAATTGTTGTTGACGTTGACGATGGGAATGCCGGTGCAGCCGACGCGATAAAGCGCCGATTGGCCCGCGGTGGAGTCGCCATAGACATAACCGGCGTAAGCTTGCTGGATTTGCGCGTACTCCAGACCGGCATCCTTGAGCGCGAGGCGGATGGCCCGTTCGCCCATCACGTCGTAATCATCGCTTTGACCCGGCTTGGCGAACGGAATCATGCCGACGCCGACTACGCGTGCTTTGGTACTCACGTCTCGCCTCATCTAGCTTTCGCGCCACTATGCGCGTGCGTGCTCACACGTCAGCAGTGGGAAAGAGCCGCACGGTTGGCGGGTATGGAGACGTTAAGTGTCCTTGGTCGTGTAAAGAACTGTATTGAGGCGGATGTGGACACGTCAAAGCTAAAGGTCGTTCGTTTGGAAGGCCAGCCCCGGGCGCGCGGCCGCATGCACGGAGAGCTGCTACGCAACGAGATCGCCGAGCTGATCGAACGCTGGGGCGACTCCTTGGAACGAATCTACGGCGTTGATCGCCATCGCTACGTGGAACTCTTCCATGAGCGCACGGTCTATCAGCAAACGCTGGAGCGCGCGGCCCCCTCGGTGCTCGCGGAGGTGCGCGGCATCGCCGAGGGCGCCGCTGTCGCGTACCCGAGTCTGCTTGCCTTTCAGCATGTCAATGAAGAGTTCGAGCTAGGCCCCCTGTTCGCCGGCATCGCACCTGTGGGCGGCAAGTGCAGCACCATCGTCCTGCCGCCGACGCCCAAGCGCCCGGGCCTGGTGGCGCAAAACCTCGATCTCGCCCAGTATCTCGACGGTTATCAGGTTCTGCTTCGTGGCCCATGCGACGCCTCCGAGGGCGAAGTGCTGACGCTTTCCGTCCCGGGCATGGTCTCGCTCAACGGCATGAACAGCAATGGCTTCGCTATCTGCGACAATACGCTGGCGCAACTCCGCCCCGATCCAGCCGGCGTGCCGATCTTCGCACTCTATCGCTTACTTCTGGAATCTCGCTGCTTGGCTGACGCGATGGCGTTGATCGAGGCGACGCCGCATGCCGTTGGCCTCAATTGGGTGATGGGTGACCCTGATGGCGTCGCCATGGTCGAGCGCTCCGGTGCGGATTCCGTCGTGTTCGGTCCGCTCAACGATGACGAGATCGCCTACCACACCAACCATCCAATCGTCTGCCGGGATTGGCGAGAGGATCGAGCCAAGCAACCCTATCGCAGCAGCTATCTTCGTCACGCATCGCTGCACCAGCGTCTGCATGGCCGGCACGCTGGCGACCTCGGCGTTGAAGAGTTGAAACAAACACTCACCGCGCGGGATGATTCCAACTATCCGGTCTCACGTGGCGGCGGCATTAACACCGAGGATCAGCAGATCGGCTTTACGCTCGCCTGCAGTATATTCGAGTTGCGCCGCGCTGCGCCGCGCTGGCACATCGCCTCCGGCCCGCCGCATACGACGGATTTCCGGATCTTTGGCTTCGACTAGATCGAGCGCAGCACACCCTTCAGAACATCCATGAACTGCGCGGCGTTTTGCTCCGAGAACACGAGCGGCGGTCGTATTTTCAGGACGTTGGCGCCAGGGCCAGTGGCGCTGATCAGCACGCGGCGCGCGCGCATGCCATTGACTATCGCTACGGCTGTCTTCGCATCGGTCACGTCAACGGCGAGGAATAGTCCCGCCGCTCGCACGTCCCCGAGCGCATCGCTCTTCGCCGCCGCATCCTCGAGCTCGTGGCACAATATGGCCCCGACGCGCGCGGCGTTTTGCATCAGGCCTTCGCTCTCGATCACATCGAGCACGGCCATGCCGGCGGCGCAGGAGACTTGGTTGCCGCCAAAAGTATTGAAGTAGCGCGACGTTTCGCCGAATACCTCAATTATCTCCGGCTTGCTCGCGAGGCCTGCAAGCGGATGGCCTGCCCCCATGGGCTTGCCCATCGTGACGATGTCAGGCGTCACGCCGTGGCGCGCGAAACCGAAGAAGTGCGTGCCACTGCGGCCGAAGCCTGCTTGGACTTCGTCAGCGATGAAGAGAGCGCCGGCCGCACGCGCAGCGTCCGCCGCCGCCGCGAGAAACCCCGGCGGATCGGGAAAAAGCCCGTCGCTGGAGAAGAGCGTATCTACCAGCAGCGCCGCGGGCTTGACGCCATGCGCGCGCAAATCGTCGAAAGCCGCTGTGACGCCGGCGGCAAAATCCGCGCCTACATTGCCGCTGCTCTTCGGCGCCGGGACGGTGCGGACGTGCGGACCAAGCGGAACGCCCTGGCCAAGCGATGGCGAGAGCTCAGCCAGCGCGGCCGTTACGCCGTGATAGGCCGTTTCGGTTACAACCACGCCAGAACCGCCAGTGCAAGTGCGCGCGATGCGGAGCGCGAGGTCGTTGGCCTCACTGCCGGTGCACGTGAACATCACGTTGGAGAGCGCCGCTGGCAGCTTCCGCAACAGACGCTCGGCGTAAGTGACGACGTCTTCGTTGAGATAGCGGGTATGCGTGTTGAGCACGCGCACTTGTGCGGCGATGGCCCGCGTTACGTGCGGGTGGCAATGGCCGGTGACCGCAACGTTGTTGTAGGCATCGAGGTAGGCCTCGCCATCCGGCCCATAGAGCCACACGCCCTCAGCGCGGACGACGTGCACGGGATGCGCGTAGAAGAGCCGATAAGCCGGTCCCAAAGCACGGGTGCGGCGCTCGATCAGCGCACGCTCCTCCCCGCTCAGCCCCTCGCTCTGGTCGGGCGAGTAGGCGTTGATCATGGTCACGGCGCGATCTCCAAGCGTGTAGGCGAAGCGTCCAGAGCAGCAAGTCCCGCCCAGGCCGCCGGCGCATTACGTAGGATATAGTCCCGATTGTGCGGGTAGAGCGAGGCGCGCCAATTGGTGATCAACGCCGTCATCGCAAGTCGCGCCCGGACCAGCAGCGGCATGAGATCGATCTCTTCCGCAAAAAGCGGCATCTCTCCGTGACACGCGGCCACATACTGCGCGACATCGCCGAGCGGCGCTCTTCCAGCACGCACGTGATACGCCCCCGCCACCGCCACGTCACAGACAAGCGGCGCGCGTACCATGTCGCCAAAATCGATCACGCCGCATACGCCGCCCCCCTCGTCGACGACGACGTTGTGAGGATTGAGGTCGTTGTGAATGATCTGCGTTCGGAGCCCGCCAAATGCGGGCACGGCGTCTGTATCAAAACTATCGAGGGCCCGCTCCAGTAGGAGCCGCTGCGGCTGCGCCTCAACGTGCGCCAGCAACGGCCGTAAGCGTGGAAGGTGCTGCAAATCCCACAAGAGATCCTGCTCTGGCACGGCGGCGTCGCAGCTGCTCAGCGCGCGCGCCAGGCGGCCATGGATAAGACCTAGGCTCGTTCGCAGCTTCGGCGTTCGCTCGACTTGATGCATGAGCGAGCCGCCGATCCAGCTTAGCATGCGCACAATAGAGCCGTGCTCGATGATGCAGTCCTCGCCCGTCACGCTGCGTACGACGCGGGGCGTCGGCAGTGTCGGATCGATTGCACTCAAGTGCTCCAGCACCTGGTTTTGAAATGCGATGACGCGTGCATCTTCCGCCGCATTCGCGATTTTTAGAACATACTCCCCGCCGTCCGGCGTGCGCAGGTGGAAATTCTGGTCCCGCTCGCTGGTCAGCGCTCGCGCGGCGCCCTTCAGTCCGAAGTGTGAGCAAGCCAGAAGCTCTGCGTCCTCCGCCGAGAAGTCGGGCGCGGCGTTTTCGAGAACGGCGGTCATGAGCTTAACCGCAGCGATCGGCCGCGATGGCGCGCATTACAAACGCGATCAGCCGGTCGCTGAGTTCCTCCACGCTCAACTTGCCATCGGCGTGAAACCAGCGCGGAAGCCAATTCATAGCGCCGAAAATGAACATCGCCGACATTTTCAGATCCGGGCAATCCAGCGTCCGGTCCTGAACGCCCTCCTTCAAAATTTCGCGCAACATCGAGTCGATCTTGCGCCGCCCTTCAATAACCTTGCCGCGGTTCTTGGGTTCAAGCGCGTTGGTGCCCGTCATGACCAGGCACGTGCCGAAATCGTCCACCACCATGCGCACATACCGGCGCAAAAATTCTTCAAGGCGCTCGCGGCCCGTGCACGAGCCGGCTGGGGGCATCGGCGTTTCACCGTCGGTAATCGCTTCGATGCCCAAGCGATGGCACTCGAACAGGATCTCGTCCTTGTTCTTGAAGTAATAATAAAGGGCCGGCTTGGAGACGTTCAGCGCGTCAGCGATATCCGTAAGCGTGGTTTCGTGGAAGCCGCGCTCGCTGTACGTGCGGGCTGCCGTACGCAACACCACCTGACGTTTCATCTCAAACTGTTCGTCGCGGTTAGGGATCGCCTGCCCCCAGGCCCGTTTAGGCGCTTTCGCCATCGTTTGCTCCAACCCGCCGTTGTCATGGAAGCATAGCCCTAAGGCGGCCGCTCGACCAGCGGGATTATGTATTGACTCTGCGATCGTTCCACTTACTCATGAGTCAAATCGACGTTGCCCCGGACATGGAGCGGGCGGATGTGGGACGGTTCGACGAGGATGCGGGAAAGGCGCGTGCGGACCGGCGCGGCCGATGCCGCGAACCTTCTGACCTCGCTTTATCTCGACCACTCGAACGCCCTGCGCAGCTATCTCACGGCAATTCTTAAATCCTCAGCCGATGCGGAAGACGTCATGCAGGATGCATTCTTGCGCCTGCACCGATGCGAGAAGATGGTGGAGTACGAGAATCCGCGCGCGGTGCTCTATAAGACCGCGCATCGTCTGGCGCTGAACCTGATCCGCAAGCGGCGGAGCTGCATCCTCGACCGCGCGGCGCCAACGGATGAACACATCGAATTGACGCCTTCTCAAGAGGCCAGCGCCGAAGACGCGTTGATCGTAAGCGAGCAGGACGCCGTCTACGCCGAAGCGCTCGAGCAGCTTTCGCCGCGCTGCCGCCAGGTGATCGAACTGCGTACAATCGCGGAACTTCCCTTCAAGGATATTTCCGAGACCCTCGGCATTTCGGTCAGTACGCTCGAAAAGCACTTGGTGCGGGGCAAGCGTCGCTGCGCCGAAATCGTCGCCGGCTGGCACGCCGCGGCTGCAGCCTGAAGGGAGGGCCCATGGCCGAGTTGCTCGGCTTGATGCAGGACCGCCCGCTACTGATCCCGTCCATGCTGACGCACGCGGCGCGCATCAACCATGTCCGTACTGTGGTGTCGCGGCTGCCTGGCGGCGATCATCGCTACACCTATGCTGAAGCGGAAGTTCGCGCACGCCGGCTGGCGAAGGGGGTGGAGCGGTTAGGCGTGGGCCGGGGCGATCGCGTCGCCAGTCTTGCGTGGAATACACATCGCCATTTTGAGCTGTTTTACGCCGTTCCTGGCATGGGCGCGGTGCTGCACACGCTGAACCCGCGGCTCTGGGAGGAGCAACTCGTCTACATCATCAACCACGCTGAAGACCGCGTGCTGATGTTCGACCCCGATCTCCTGCCTTTGGTGGAGAAGCTGGCGCCTCAGATTCCGAGCGTACGTCACTATGTGATACTCGACGAAGCGCCGGACCTGCCGCGGCGCACCTCGCTCGATCTCATTGCCTACGAGGATCTGCTCGCTGACGACGATTATGTCTGGCCGAGCTTCGATGAGCGCACCGCTTCGGTGCTGTGCTACACCTCCGGGACAACGGGCATGCCCAAGGGCGTGCTGTGCTCGCACCGATCAACGGTGTTGCATGCGCTCTATGCTCAGTCCGCCGTCGCGTTCGGTCTGACACCGCACGAAACCGTGCTGCTGGTCGTGCCGATGTTTCATGCCTACGGCTGGTCGTTGCCGTACGTGTGCGCGATCTCGGGCGCTAAACTGGTGCTGCCGGGCGCGGCGCCCGATCCGGCGACGATTGTGGACCTGATCCACGCCGAAGGCGCAACGCTCGCGACCGGCGTGCCCACGGTCTGGACCGGCGTCTTTCAGAATCTCGACGACACGGGGCGCGATCTCGGTCCACTGAAGCGCGCCCTGATCGGCGGCTCGGCCATGCCGCCTGCGATGAGCCGGCGGCTGCGCGACCAGTATGGCGTCGAGCCCGTCACGGGTTGGGGCATGACGGAACTGTCTCCGCTCGGCTCCTTCACCGGCTCCACACCAGAGACTGACGCGCTGGGAGCTGAGGAGCGCACCGCCACAGTCCACGGCCGCGCCGGACGCGTGCTTTATCCGCTCGAAGTCAAGATCGTCACATCGGACGGCCAAGAAGCGCCGCACGACGGCGTCACCAGCGGCGACATCTGGGTGCGCGGTCCCTGCGTAACGTCGGGCTATTTCCGCGGTGAAGGCGGCGACGTGCTCGATGCGGCCGGATGGTTTTCGACCGGCGATGTCGGCGCCATCGATCAACACGGCGCCATCGCCATCACCGATCGCGTCAAGGATCTCATCAAATCAGGCGGCGAGTGGATCAGCTCCGCCGACATCGAGAAAGCGGCGTGCGAGTGCCCGGGCGTGGCGCAGGCCGCGGCCATCGCCGTGCCCCATCCCAAGTGGCAGGAGCGGCCACTGCTTGTGATTGTGCCGCAGCCGCGCGCAACCGTGACGCCCGATGCTGTTATCGCGACCGTCGCTGGCAAGCTCGCCAAATGGCAGCTCCCAGACGATGTCGTCTTCGTCGATTCGCTTCCACTCACGGCAACCGGCAAGATCGACAAGAAGCTCTTGCGCAGCCGCTACGCTGAGCATCTGATACGCCACGCCGGCGCCGCACAAGCATAAAGGGAGACACCGGCTGATGACGAACACTGCCCGTGCGGAAACGACAAAGCCGCCGATCGCCTATTACCCGGAAATTCGCACGCTTGCAGACGCGCCGCGTGTGCATGGCCGCGATCGCCCGAACCACCGCGTGTTTCACTTCGAAGGCCGAGACACCACTTACGCAGATTTCGAGCGCCATACAGCTCAGATCGCCAATGGCCTCCTCGCCGCAGGCGTGAACAGGGCCTCGCGCGTCGTCTACCTCGGTAAGAACTCGGATTATTATTTCGAGCTGCTCTATGGGACGGCGCGGGCCGGCGCGGTCCTGGCGCCGGTCAACTGGCGTTTGGCAGAACCAGAGGTCGTTTACATCACCAACGATACTGAGGCGGAAATCCTTTTCGTCGATGGCGCCTGCGCCTCCATGGTCGAACGCATTCTGCCAAAGCTACCGCTTGTGCGCACTGTCGTCGCGATGGAGCCCGGCACGCCCTGGGAATCCTTTGAGGCGTGGCGCGACCGGCAGAGCCCCGCCGATCCCGAGATCGACGTCGCGCGAAGCGATGTCGCTTTACAGCTTTACACCAGCGGCACCACCGGTCGGCCGAAAGGCGTACAGCTGACGCATGCAAGCTTTTCCGCGTTCAACGAGTACGCCGGTGAAAACCCCGGCGCCTTCGGCCCGGAAATGGACTGGAACGATTGGTGCGCCGAGGACGTAAGCCTCGTCGCCATGCCAGTATTTCATATTTCCGGCAGCGGCTGGGGCATTGTCGGCGTCTATAGCGGCGCGTTCACTGTCGTGTTGCGCGAGTTCGACAACGCCGCTGTGATCGAGACCGTGCGTAAATTCCGAGTCTCCAAGACAGTACTCGTGCCGACAACGATTCAGATGATGCTGGACCATCCCGGCCGCCAGCCCGGCGACTTCGCTTCGATGACAGATTTCCTTTATGGCGCCTCGCCAATCCCGCTCGATCTGCTGGAGCGCGCCGTGAAGGCGTTCAATTGCGGCTTCGTTCAGCTCTACGGCATGACCGAGACCTGTGGCGCAGTCACATACTTGCCGCGCGAGGATCACGACGTCGGCAATCCGCGCATGCGCTCAGCGGGCAAGACGATTCCGGGCGCCGAAATCCGCATCATGGATCCCGAGAGCGATGAGATTTACCCACCCGGCAAGACGGGCGAAATCGTCATCAAGGCCCCCGGCACTATGGTCGGCTATTGGAAGCAGGACGACGAAACCGCACGTGTCATTCAAAGCGACGGCTGGGTCCGCAGCGGCGACGCCGGCTATATGGACGAGGATGGATACGTCTTCATCCAGGATCGCGTCAAAGACATGATCGTCTCAGGCGGGGAGAACATCTATCCAGCCGAAGTCGAGAACGCAATGCGGCTGCATCCCGATGTGGCCGACGTCGCCGTCATCGCCGTGCCTGATCCCAAATGGGGCGAGGCGGTGAAAGGGATCGTCGTCTTGAAGCCGGGCGCGACGGCGGATGCGCAAGCGGTGCTTGACTTCACACGCACTCAAGTCGCCGGCTACAAAGTGCCGAAGTCGATCGACTTCATCGACGCGTTGCCGCGCAGCGCCACGGGCAAAGTGCTGAAGAAGGACCTGCGCGCACCGTACTGGGCCGGCCGGGACCGGCAGGTGAACTGATGACAGAGCTGGATATCCTCCTCATCGAACACGCCTGCACCAAGCTGCAGACGCGCTACTGCATTCATGCCGATGCCTGCGATGTGGAGGCGTTCACCGCACTCTTCGCCGAGGATGGTTCGGTGAAGGTGCCCGAGCATCCAGCCTTTGTCGGCCATACCGCCATCCGTGCGTCGATGCAGGCGCTGGCTGCGACTGGCGTCACCATGCGCCACATCCTCACCAATAGCCTGATCAGCGTGAAGAACGAGAACGAGGCGACCGGCCTCTGCTATCTGATCGCTTACGGCAGCAAAGCGCCTGCTGACGCCGATGGTTGGCGGCCGATGGAGCAGCCAGGCACGATCGGCCACTACGAGGACGAATTCCGTCGAACACCGCACGGCTGGCGATTTCAGTCGCGCGTGTTGACGCGCGTGCTGCGCAAGCTCGACGATCCAGTGCTGCAGGCCGCGCGCGGCTAGCGGTTCCGCCGCGCGCGCGTGTCGAACAAGGAGAGCGCCGATCTGGGCGCAAAAGGAAGGGCGTGACAATGGATATCGGGGACTGGAAATCGGTCGCCGGCATGGCCGAGACCTACCGTACAGCGCGTGCGCTTGGCATCGAGACCAACATCGCCGAGCTTGAGGCGTTTGGTTTCACCATCATTCCGCCGGAAAAAACCGGCGCCCCGAAGGGATTCGCCGACAAGCTGCTCAACAAGCTGCTTGAGATGGCGCATAAGGAAGATGAGCTCTCGGTTGAACTTAACAAGCATTCCGATGCCGAGAAGCCCGCCTACGGACGCCAGTTCTTTCATCTGTTCGAACGCGATCCGGTGTTTGTCGATGCGGTGATGAACCCGGCCGTCCGGGCCATGGGCAGCTACCTCATGGGGCAAAGCTACCGGCTCTTTAGCATGGTGGCCTTTTACAAGGACGGCTCGGCGCGATCGACGCACATGCATTGCGATTCCGTCGGTGTGCCCTCTCCCCTGCCCACCTATAGCACCGTGTGCAATGTGAGCTGGATTTTGACGCCCTACCGCGAAGAAACCGGCACGCTCGGCATGGTGCCGGGCAGCCATCGCTGGTGCCGGCACCCAACCCAGTTCGAGCAGCCCAAGTTCATCGGCGGCATGATGGACGACGACATGGTGACGCCGATCATCGCGGAGCCCGGCTCACTCGCTGTCTTCACCGGCAACACTTGGCATTGCACGTATCCCAAGACCAGCGAAGGCGTACGCGCCCACATCGCGACGGCCTTCTGCCGCAACTTCATCGATCCAGCCGAAGACTACAGCGACGTGCCGGATGAGATCATCGCTCAAGGCGGCCCTGAGCTCGCCCGTCTCGTCGGCCGCAAGCGCTGGCAGGGGTACGGCGTGGAAGGTCCGAAGCTTGAGAACATGGCGCTCGTGCGCGCGGCCTACCACTCGCAGTACGGGTGAGCAGATGGCGAACAAGGTGGAATTTGCGAGCCCGGAATGGCTGGATACGCTGAAGGGCATGATCGAACGCTACATGGCGCTCGCCCCGTCGGACCTTGAGTTGAGCATCTGCGAAGTCTTCACGGGCGTGCCGAAGCATCTCGACAAGAACGGCGATGGCGTTATCGCCTGGCACTGCCGCATCAGCGGCGGGCGCCTCGATTTTCGCGACGGCGCGATCGACGACGCCGACATCATGACGGTGGCGGATTACGACTTCATCCTGCCCTTCGCTCGCATGAAGATCGAACCCGGCAACATGGCCGAGTATCAAGCGCAACAGGCCGAAGGCGCGCGGCTAGGAAAAGTTGTCAGCACAGGCGACAGATCTAAAGTGCCGCCAGCTTTTTACGGCATGCACAACGATTTGGCCGATCTCACACTATAAAGTGCATTATGACCGAACAAACCGATCTTGTTCTTTACGAGAAGCCCGAGCCTGGTGTTGCGCGGATCGTATTGAACCGGCCGCACACGGCCAACGCGCAGAACACCGATCTGCTCTACGATCTCAACGATGCGTTCGACCGCGCGGCGCGTGAAGACGACGTCAAAGTCATCATTCTGGCCGCCAACGGCAAGCATTTCTCCTCCGGTCACGACATCATGGAGCGCGACCACCACGACAACCAGGATCGCCGGCGTGGTGTTACGACGTTCCAGCAGCACCGTCGCCCCGGCGCCGAAGGGCGCATGTCGCGTGAAGAAGAACTCTATACCGGCCTCAGCGAGCGTTGGCGCAACATTCCGAAGATCACCATCGCTGCGGTACAGGGCAAATGCGTGTCGGGCGGGCTGCTGCTTTGCTGGCCGATGGATCTCATCGTCGCCGCCGACGATGCGGAATTTCAGGAAGTCACGGTCGCCATGGGCGTCGCCGGGGTCGAATGGTTCGCGCACCCCTGGGAGATGAACGCGCGCAAAGCCAAGGAAATGCTGCTGACGGGTGAACCGATCAAAGCCGCGGACGCGCTTCAGTTGGGCATGGTCAACCGCGTTGTCCCGCGCGCCGAGCTAACCGACCAGACGCTGGCGCTCGCGCGCAAGATCGCCGCCCAGCCGACTTTCGCGACCAAGATGGTCAAACAGGCGGTCAATTCCGCTCAGGATGCGCAGGGCCGTCACGCCGCCATGCAGAGCGCCTTCGCCCTGCACCAGCTCGCGCACAGCCACTGGATGGAAATATACGGCCTGCCCATCAATCCAGAGGGCATCCACGGCAGCGTCAAGAAGAACTATGCGCCGGGCGAAGAGCCTTTCCGCGCGCCAGCCGCCAATCCGAAAAAAAGCTGAGCGACCTGCAGCGGCGCCGTGGCGGGTTGGTCCATTCAGGGTGTCCTAATTTGTAGGGGCGTCTCAGGTCTGAGGTTGGGACGCCTTGAGAACAAATCCGGGGGAGGATTGAAACAATGTCTCGGACCAATGCGCCAATTCTGACTGCGGTGGGCTTGACGGGAAAGGGTCTCTTTCTCGGCGTCTCACTTTGTGCGCTTCAGGCGGCGCCGGCCGCCGCGCAGGATGTGCCGGTCGCCGAACGGTCGACCCAAGGCGTCGAAGAGATCGTCGTCACAGCACAGCGCCGCGAAGAAGAGCTGATCGATGTGCCAATCGCCATCACGGCTATCGGCGCTAACGAAATCCAGAACATCACCGCCGGCTACATGACCGATATCGGCATCAAAGCGCCGAACGTGCTGATGGATCAGAGCTCGATCTCGCCGCGTATCTCGATCCGCGGCATCACCTCGCAGAGTAACATCAACGCCGGCTTTCCTCCCGCCATCGGCGTTTATGTGGACGAGGTCTATCAAGGCCGTGATCCGACCTTCAACACCATCCTAAACGACGTTGAGCGCGTTGAATTGCTGCGCGGTCCGCAAGGCACTCTCTACGGCAAGAACACGATCGGCGGCGCCATCAACATCATCACGCGCGACCCGACCGAAGAGTTCACCGGCCAGGCAGACGTCACGCTTGGCAGCTATGATCTTTTCCAGGCACGCGCATCGGTCGGGGGCCCGGTGCTCGGCGATGCCGTACTTGGCCGCCTCTCGCTCGTCCATCGTCAGCGCGATGGTTATCTTGAGAACACAGAGACGGGCGAGAACCTCAACGACATTGAGGCCAACGGCGCCCGCGTGGTTCTGACGTCGGCCCTCACCTCAAATCTCAGCGCTCGCTTCAGCGCCGACATCTTCGAAGAGACCGGCACGAGTGCGCTCGAAACTGGACCCGCAGTGCTCAACGGCGCCGTCCCCGCCCTGGCCGCGATCCCGGTGCAGGATCCAACCGACAACGTCGTCCAGATCGATGGCGATGAATTTGCAGAGCGGAGCCTCTGGGGCTCCTCGCTGCGGTTCGACTATGATTTGAGCGGCCTCACGCTGACCTCGATTAGCGCTTATCGCACCTATGAATCCGACTTCGGCGATGATTCCGATGGCTTGCCGGTGGACGCATTCACCGTCGGCCGCGCGGAGAACGGCGAGAACTTCAGCCAGGAAATTCGCCTCACCTCCGATGACAGTGGGCCCTTCAACTGGATTCTCGGCACCTACTATTATGTCGAGAATACAGAGAACGCGCGCCGCATCCGGCTTGGACCGGACTTCCCGTTGCTGGTCGCCGGGCTGGGCGCCGGGATATTTTACCCGACCTACGATCAGGAAACCGCGAGAACCTATTCGACGATCGAAAGCTCGAGCTGGGCCCTCTTCGGCTCTGCGACGATCGATCTTTCCGAGAACCTGCACCTTGGCGTCGGCGCTCGCTATACGGACGAGAGCAAGGACTTCACTTACGTCCAGGAGTACACCGATACATACACCGACGGCCCCGGCCCCTCCATCATCGCGGGCTTCGCCGTCTCCATCCCGCAACGCGAAGAGAGCTATGACGATGGCCGTCTGACGGGCGATGTGAGCCTGAGCTACGATATCAGCGACGACCAGATGGTGTTCGCGCGTTACAGCCGCGGCTTTAAAGCCGGCGGCTTCCAGACCGACGTCATTTCGCCGCCCTTTGATCCGAGCGCGCAGTTCGGCTTCGATCCGGAAACCGTCGACAATTACGAAGTCGGTTACAAGTCGTACTGGTTCGACCGAAGGTTGGAACTCAACTTGGCTGCCTTTCAAATGGATTGGCAGGACAAGCAAGAACAGGTGTTCACCGGCCTTTCATTCATCATCGACAACGCGGCCTCAGCCACGACGCGCGGCGTCGAACTCGAACTGGCCGCCCGACCCACGCCAGAACTCACCTTCGATGCGAACTTCGCATATCTCGATACCGAGTATGAAGAATTCGACGGCAGCCCCCTCGCCGTTGGCCGACCGATCCCCGGTCAACCGGAGACCTCCGGCAGCGTTGGCGTGCAGTATGTCACGCCGATCATGGCCAACATTGAGCTCTTCACGCGCGCCGATGTGATCTACCGCGACGACTCCTTCGTGAATGTCACCAACAACCTTATGAATGAGGGGCTCACGACCATTAACGCGCGCGTCGGCTTCCAAAGCGCAGACCGGCGCTATGGCATCTATGTCTGGGGCCGGAACATCACCGATGAGGTGACCGTGCGCGCCGGCCAGAACTTCCCGTTCCCGTTTGCAAACATCACCACCCGCGATCCCGGCTTCGGGGAAACTTACGGGCTGGAACTGCGCGCGGAATTCTAGCTACCATCGGTGGGCCGGATGTTTGTGTCCGGCCCACCCTTTCAGCGCAGAGACATGATCGACTCGCCTCACTACACGCCGGAACATGAGATCTTCCGGGCGAATGTGCGCCGCTTTATTGAGCGTGAGTGCCTGCCCCACCGCGAAGCGTGGCAGCAAGCATGCCGCCCGCCGCATGAACTCTGGGAAAAGGCGGGCGCCGCGGGCCTGCTCTGCACCAAACAGAGTCCCGAATACGGCGGCGCCGGCGGCGATCTCTATCATTGCATGATCATCATCGAGGAGCAGACCCGAGCCTGCTTCAACGAACTCGCCTTCTACCTGCACAGCGACATCATCGCGCCGTATATCGAACTCTACGGCACGGATGACCAGCGCCGGCGCTACTTACCGAAAATGGCGAGCGGCGAATTCACGGCAGCGATCGCCATGACCGAGCCCAGCGGCGGCTCCGATCTTCAGTCTATGCGCACGCGCGCGGTGCGCGAGGGTGACCACTACCTGCTCACCGGCTCCAAGACCTTCATCTCCAACGCGCAGACGGCCGATTTCATTCTCGTCGCCGCCAAGACGGATTCTGCGGCCGGCGCTCGCGGCGTTAGCCTGCTCATATTGGATGTCGCTGACGCCCAGGGCTTTGCGCTGGGACGCAATCTCAAGAAGATCGGCTGCAAGGTCCAGGACACATCCGAGCTCTTTTTCGACAATGTGAAGATCCCCGCCGAGAACCTGCTCGGCGGCGTCGAGGGCCGCGGCTTCTATCAGATGATGCAGCGCCTGCCGGAAGAGCGGCTGATCATGGCGATGTCCGCCGTCGTCAACATGGAGTCCGCTGCCGACGAAGCTATCGCCTACGCGAAGGAGCGCCACACCTTCGGTAAGCGCCTCATCGAACACCAGAGCGCGCGTTTCACGCTCGCGGAGTGTAAGACACAAAGTGTTGTCGCCCGCGCCTACCTCGAACGTTGCATCGATCTCTTCATCGAGAACCAGTTCGACGCCGAATCCGGGGCCATGGCGAAGTGGTGGACGACGGAGAAATGCTGCGAAGTAATCGACAGCGCGCTCCAACTCTTTGGCGGTTACGGCTACATGAAGGAAACGCCAATCGCGCGCCGCTGGATGGACGCGCGTCTCGGCCGCATCGCCGGCGGGACCAACGAGATCATGAAGGATCTCATCGGGCGGGCGCTATGAACGCTGCCGGCGTCGCCCCCCCGCCCGGCCGTTGGCCCGCGACATCGCTGCCGTACGGCGACGAGCATGAGATGTTGCGCGCAACGGCGCGGCGTTTCTTCGAGACTGAGTGTTTGCCGCACCGCGACGCGTGGGACGAAGCCGGCATGGCCCCGCGCGAGATCTGGCGGCGCGCCGGCGAGCTCGGCCTGCTCTGCGTACGCCTGCCGGAAGAGTACGGCGGCGCAGGCGGCGATTTCCTTCACACCATCGTCCTGATCGAAGAGCAGGTGAAGTTGGGAATCGTCGGCCCCATGCTCTCGCTGCACAGCGATGTGGTTGCGCCCTATGTGCTGCACTACGGCACGGACGCGCAGAAAACACGCGTCCTTCCGAAGATGGCATCCGGCGAGTGGATCGGCGCTGTCGCCATGACGGAGCCAGGCGGAGGCAGCGATCTGCGGGCGATGACCACACGCGCGCGCCAGGACGGCGATCACTACGTCATATCCGGCGCTAAGACGTTCATCTCCAATGGCGCCTGCGCCGACATTATCGTGCTCGCCGCGCAAACGGACGCGGGCATCAGCCTATTCCTGGTCGAGACGGACTTGCTACCGGGCTTTTCGCGCGGCCTTCCGCTCGACAAAGCCGGCCAATGGTCCGCCGACACCACCGAACTTTTCTTCGATGAGGTGCGCGTGCCGCAAAGCGCCCTGCTCGGGGGTGCTGAAGGCCGCGGCTTCGCCCAACTCGGCGAGCGCTTGGCCGAAGAGCGTCTATTGACGGGCATTGTCGCCGTCGCCGCGATGGAACAGGCCGTGGTCGACACGATCGCCTATACCCGCGGGCGCGAAGCCTTCGGCCGCTCGATTCTCGATTTTCAGAACACCCGTTTCCGTCTCGCCGAATGCCGTACCGAAACCGTCGTCTGCCGCACCTTCATGGAACGCTGCGTGCGCAAATTTATCGCCGGCAAGCTCGACGCGACCGAAGCGGCGATGCTGAAATGGTACGGCACTGAACAGCAGAACAAGATCATCGACGCCTGCCTGCAATTGCACGGCGGCTACGGCTACATGCTCGAATACCCGATCGCCCGCATGTGGCTCGATGCGCGCGTCGCCAAAATCTACGGCGGCGCCAATGAGATCATGAAAGAAATTATCGGCAGGTCATTATGAGCGCAGTCGTCGAGACCGAACTGGACGAGCCTCTGCTGCTTGTCACCCGCACGGGCGGTGTGGCCTGGCTGACGCTCAACCGTCCCAACGCGGCGAATACGATCGATGCGCCGATGGCCGCCGCCTTCCGCCAGACAGTCGCTGACCTCAACGCCGATGAAAGCGTTCGCGCGCTTGTCATTTCCGGCGCGGGCAAAATGTTCTGCGCTGGCGGCGACCTTCAGCGCTTCGCTGCAGAAGCGGGCGATGCGGCTAATTACGTCAAGCGCCTGGTCAGCGATTTTCACGCCGCTCTCAAGATGCTGGAGGATTTCAGCGCCCCGGTGATCACCGCCGTCCACGGCGCCGCCGCGGGCGCGGGCATGGGCCTGGCCCTCACCGCTGACATCGTCATTGCGGCTGAGTCGAGCCGCTTCGTCATGGCCTATACGCGCGCCGGCCTTACGCCAGATGGCGGCACCAGTTGGATGTTGCCGCACTTGATCGGTCTTCGCCGCGCGCTTGAACTCACCCTGCTCAATCGCACTATCGAAGCGCAGGAAGCACTGGCGCTTGGCCTCATTACCGAGATCGCCTCCGACGCTGACGTCGCGGTACGCGCCCGCGCTATCGCCGAAGAACTGGCAGCCGGTCCAACCGCTGCGTACGTCACTTCGCGCCGCCTGCTTCGTCGCGCTCACGCCAACGATTACGCCGCGCATCTCAGCGCCGAAGCCGCGGCGATTGAGCACTCCTTCCGTACCGAAGACGGCCTGGAGGGCGTACGCGCCTTCAGCGAACGCCGCGCGCCGACGTTCCGTGGCTCCTAAGGCCCTGCCTCACATGACCACCTGGCGGTTCGCGATCTACGCGCTGCCGGCCATTCCGCTCGCCTTTCTATTCGTGCCACTGACGGCCTTGTTGCCAGCGTTTTATGCGCAAGAGCTCGGTCTTAGCTTGAGCGCAGTGGGCGGATTCCTGCTCGTTTCGCGTTTGTTCGATGTCGTGATCGATCCCGTGCTCGGCCGCTGGTCCGACAACACGCGAACTGCTTTCGGCCGACGCCGTCCGTGGATGGTGCTGGGCGCGCCGATCACGATGTTTGGCGCCTGGCTCATCTTTATGCCGCCCCAAGGAGCGGACGGCTGGCATCTGCTGATCGCCAGCGCCACCATCTATCTCGGCGCCTCCATCCTTGGCCTTGCCTATTCTGCCTGGGGTGCTGAAATCGTCGAGAGCTATCACGGCCGCGCCAAGCTCGCGGGTTTCCGTGAAGGCGCGAACGTGCTCGGCATCGTCGCCGCCTCGGCCGTGCCCGCCATCACCGCCGCGTCGGGGCATGGCATCGATCGTTACACCATGGGCGTCATGGGCTGGGCCGTGATCATCATGGTGCCACTCTCAGTGATTGCCTTGTTGCGCTTCATCCCCGAACCGCAGCAACCCGCCAAACAAGCCATGCCTTGGTTCGACACCATGATCACGGTGTTCAAGAACAAGCCGTTCGCGCTGCTGTGCGCCGCCTATTTCATCATGAACATCGGCGCGACCATCACTAACACCACGCTGATCTTCTTCATCTCGCACTATCTCGGCCAACCGGAAGTAATCGGGCCAGTGCTACTGACATCCTTCGGCTCGGTGCTGATTGGCGTGCCGTTCTGGGTATGGATGAGCCGGCGCATCGGCAAGCACCGCGCCGCCGGCATTTCGCTGATGATCGGCGTTTGCCTCAGCGGCCTTCTCGCGATTCAGCTGAAACCCGGCGACGGCTGGCTGTTCGTGGGCCTCATGGGGCTGCTCGGCGCGGTCAGCGCCGCCTTCCTGACGCTGCCGATCGGCATCGTCGGCGACATCATCGACTACGACACTCTGCGCACAGGAGAGTCGCGCGGCGGGCTATATTTCGGCGTCTGGTCGTTCTGCGCCAGCACCTCGCCAGC
The DNA here is from genome assembly GCA_023410295.1 of Pseudomonadota bacterium. Lineage (GTDB taxonomy): Bacteria > Pseudomonadota > Alphaproteobacteria > Caulobacterales > Aquidulcibacteraceae > Vitreimonas. The sequence goes on from JAEYPY010000240.1 coordinate 28,478, forward strand.
GCTGGCTATCGGCATGACCCTGCCGGTGCTCGAGATGTTTGGCTTCACGGCGACGGGCGAGAATACACCCCAGGCACTGCAGGCCCTGAAGTACGTCTATTGCCTTGCGCCCGTGCCGTTCTTCCTTGTGGGCGCCTACGCGTTTCTGCGCTTCCCGCTCGACGCGCGCCGCCACGGCATCATCCGCCGCCGCCTTGAAACGCGCGCGGCACGCCTCGGCCCGCTACAGCCACACGCGCCGTCCACCGATTCTATCGCACCCATGGCCAAACCGGAGGCCACATGAAGTTCGAAGATTATCGCCGTTACGACACTCTCGGCCTCGCTGAACTCGTCGCCAAGCGAGAGGTCAGCGCCGATGAGCTGCTGGATGCGGCGCTTGCCCGCGCGGCCGAGGTGAACCCTAAGATCAACGCGCTTATCCGCGATCTCGAAGGCGAAGCGCGCACCGCGATCAAGGCCGGTCTCCCGCAGGGACCGCTCTCCGGCGTCCCGTTTCCGATCAAGGACATCAGCGTGCACATGAAAGGCGTGCCGACGGGCGCCGGCTCGCGCATTTTCAAAGATCTCGTACAAGAGCAAGACAGCGCTCTCATTGCGCTCTACCGCAAAGCCGGCCTCGTTCTCTTCGCCAAGACCAACACCCCCGAGTTCGGCCTCGCTTGCGTCACCGAACCCGTCGCCAACGGCATCACGCGCAATCCATGGAACCTCGATCATACCAGCGGCGGGTCTTCCGGCGGCGCGGCTGCTTCGGTTGCTGCAGGCATCGTGCCCGCCGCTCACGGCAGCGATGGCGGCGGCTCGATCCGCATTCCGTCCTCATGCTGCGGACTTTTCGGCCTCAAACCGTCGCGCGGTCGCGTATCGATGGCGCCCGCTGGTGAAGGCTGGGGCGGGCTCAGCATCCAGCATGCGCTCACCCGGTCCGTGCGCGATAGCGCCGCCCTGCTCGATGTCGCCTGCATCCCCCAACCCGGCGATCCCTATTGGCTCGATCCACCGCAATCGCCGTTCCTCGAAGAAGTCGGCAAGCCGCCGGGCAAGCTGCGCGTGGCGTTCACGCCCTCCACTCTAATCTGGGGCGAAACCGAACCGGCGCCGGCGCAAGCCGTGCGGGATGCGGCCTCTCTATGCGAGTCGCTCGGCCATCGAGTCGAGGAAGCGAAGCCTCAAGTGGATTTCCAGGCCATGGCCGTGCACGCCAACACGCTGGTCACATGCTCAGTGGCGTCAACGCTAAAGCGCGAGGGCGAACGTCGCGGCGCACCCGTACGGCGTGAAGAAGTGGAGCATCTGACTTGGTCGATCGCCGAGAACGCCGCCACCGTCGACGGCGTCACCGCCGCCATCGCACTGCAGAGCCTCCACGCTCTCAGCCGCCAACTCGCAGCGTTCTTTGAGCAGTATGACGTGCTGATCTTGCCAACGCTGGCGAAAAATCCGGTCAAGCACCATGAGATTCATACCGACGCTTCAGATCTCACTGATTACGCCGAGCGGCTCTATAGCTTCATCCCCAACACCCAGCCCTTCAATGTTGGCGGGCAGCCGGCGATGAGCGTGCCGCTTTCGTGGTCGGACGACGGTCTGCCGATCGGCGTCCAATTCGTCACCAAAGCGGGTGGGGAAGCCCTGCTATTCCGCCTCGCCGGTCAACTCGAACAAGCTCAACCCTGGTTTGATCGGGTTGCGCCACTCTGACGACGTCGCTCACGGCAAGCAGTCACTCGTCGGCGCGATCAGACGACCCGTCCGTCCACGAGGGTAATGCACCGCGAACAACGCGCGGCCACGTGTTCATCATGAGTGCAGATGAGGAAGGTCGACGCCTCCTCGTGATTAATCTCGCGCATGAGTTCGAGCACCTGCTCAGCTGAGGCGCGATCGAGGTTGCCGGTCGGTTCATCCGCGAGAACGAGACTGGGCTTGTTCATCAGCGCCCGCGCAATGGCCACGCGCTGTTTCTGGCCGCCCGAGAGACGCGTCGCCCGAAAATCGGCACGATCAGCGAGGCCAACGCGCTCCAGTAATGCGTGCGCCCGGGCTAGCATCTCTGCATCTTGCCGGCCGGCCGCACCCGCGCTCGGAAACGCGACGTTCTCTGCTGCGGTGAAATCAGGCAGCAAGTGGTGAAACTGAAACACAAAACCAAGCCGTTGATTGCGAAAGGCCGCGCGCTCGGAATCCGTCAATGCGTCGACGCGCTCGCCCGCGATCAAAAGCTCCCCTCCGCTCGGCCGCAAGAGCAGGCCCATGATCGAAAGCAGAGTGGACTTTCCCGAACCCGAAGGCCCCATCAAGGCGACCAGCTCGCCGGCCTCGAGCGTTAGGTCGATCCCTTTCAAGACCTCCGTGATCTCCTCGCCATTCTGGAACGACTTTCTGATCCCGTGGGCTTCAACGAGAGCGCTCATTGTTGAATCGCTTCGAGCGGATCAAGACGAGACGCGGCGCGCGCCGGCAGAGCGGACGCGAGCGCTGCGCCCAGCGTCGTCAGCGTCATCACCGCAACGTAACCGCCTTCACTTGGCGCGATCGGCAGCATCATGGATCCATCCGGGCGCGTCAGCGTCGCCAGCCAAGTGCAGAGGCCGTAACCCGCAAGGCATCCGGCGGCAGCGCCGATGAATCCGACCAGAACGCCTTGCAGGACGAACACGCTGGCGATGAAGCGCCCCGAAAGTCCGAAGGCGCGCATGATGCCGATTTCGCTTCGGCGGCGATTGGCCGAGAGGATGAGCGCGCTCGCGATGCCGATGAGCACGGAGACCAAGGAGAAGATCTGGATGAGCGTCCCTGTCTGGGCCTGCGCGGTCAGCGCTTCCTCCAAGGTCTCATTACGCGCCTGCCACGGAATCGCACGCAGCCCGGTGGCGTTTTCGAGGAAAGCTGCAAGCACGCGTGCTTCGCCTGGGTCGGTAAGTTTCACCTCGATATTGGTCACCCCCTCCGGCAGTAAGAAGAGTGGTCGCGCCGTTTGGATGGCGAGAAACGCGACCCGTTCGTCGAGACTTTGAAGTCCGGTGCGGTAAATACCGCGAACTGTCAGCAGCCGCTCGACGCCGCGATCCGTTCGAAACAGGACCGGCTGACCAGCCACAAGCCCGAGCCGATCGGCCAATAGAGCGCCGATCAGGATCCCATCGCCGCCCATATTGGCCTCTCCGCTGACGATTTCCGTACTGATCGGAGAGATCGCGTCGAGACCGGTGGGCTCAAGCGCGGTCACAGAAACCGGCGCGACAGCCTGTCCTTTAACCAAAAATGCGTTGCCGCTGATTTGGGAACTGATGACTGAGACCTCAGGTTGGGTGGCGATTAGATTGACGGTGGCTCTCCAATTCCGGATCTGACTCCGCTGGAGGGTCGAGACCAGAGCGACCGCTTCGGTGTGTGCATCGGACGCTAACAAGACCCGCGCCACGCGCGTCTGCGGCTCAAGCGAAATGTGTGCGCTGTTCGCTGTCACGTCGTTGGTCAGGCGGATCGCAAGACCTTCGATGAGCGCGGTAATGAAGACGAACGCCGAAACGCCGAGTGCGACGCCGGCGATCAAGAGCGCCGTTTGCGTCGGATTCGAAAACAGGTAGCGGCGGGCGACCGTGAACGCGAACATCGCTTCAGTCCCCATTCGCCTCGGCGCGCTCTAGAATGCGCACGCGGGCCCCAGGTCTGGTTTGCCCCGGCGTGAGCGCCACGCGTTCGCCGGCGGCCAGGCCGCCCTCGACGATCGCATTCAACGAGGGCCAGTCGAGAATACGCACATTGCGCGCCTCAACGGCGCCGCGCCTGTCAATGACGTAGACTTGCGGCTCACCCGCTCCGCCAATGATGGCCTGACGTGGCACCACGATCGAGTCAGAACGGCGGGCGACTACGATGGTCACATCGATGGAACGCCCCGGAGGGATCGACATCGCCGCCGCTGGCGTGAGCCTGACGAGCCGCCCGCCTGTTGATGGATCGACCCGCGGCGACACTTCCTTAACCTCGGCCGCAAACTGCACTTCCGACCCTGAAAGGGCGGCGCGCGCCTGCATGCCTGGCTCGAGTACATCGGCGTAGGCCTCATCGACTTCGGCTTCGATTTCGACGCCGTCGAGTGAGCCAAGCTGAAAGAGCGTCGTCTCCGGGGAGACCACTTGGCCATTGTCGATCGGGCGAACAAGAATGGCGCCTGCCATCGGCGCCCTGATCGTGAACTCGCGGGTGCGCGAAGCGGCTGCGGCACGCTCCGCCGCCGCCGCATCCACCGCCGCATCGGCAGATCTCAGTGTGGCGCGCGCATCATCAAGCGCTGCGGTCGAAGCAAAGCCTCGATCGGCAAGCGTGCGGGTCCGATTGTAAGCGAGCCGGGCCCGCTCCGCTTCAGCGCGCGCAGCACGCTCACGCGCCAAAAGGGCCTCTGTTTGCGCTTGTTCAACCGCGGCGCGCACAGCGGCCAGGGGCGCGCCGGCGGCAACAACATCGCCTTCGTCGTGATAGAGACGCACGACCTGTCCTGGATTGGGCGAGCGAATGTCGATGAGGTTGACGGGCCGCACCCGACCAACCACCGAGAGCGCGATCTCGACGGTGTGCGGGCGCACGGTCGCCGCCTCGATCTTCGGCGGACGTGACGCGAGCCACAAAACCGCCAGCAGAAGCACTGCGCCAAGGCCCGCCAATGCCAGCCTGCGCCGGGTTGGCGGTAGCGATAACGCCACGAACTGACTGACGGAGGCTCCCAGAGCCTTGGCGCGCCGGCTCAGCCCTCCTGGTGAACCCGCTCGCTCATTGGGGTCTGACATCAAGATTCGCCGGAGTGGCTAACGCCCATCGCTCATAATCCCGAGCCCACCCGTCGTGAATATCGAACGCACGCTAGGAGGGAAAAGCCGCGTTGTTCCAGCGACTACTTGGTGTCGGTCTCAACCTCGACGTCGGCGGGGTCACCTGCGATCCACCACCCTGTTCAAGGGCGATAGTGCCTAGCCCGGATCTGGCGGAGGGAGTGGGATTCGAACCCACGGTGGACTTGCATCCACGCCGGTTTTCAAGACCGGTGCCTTAACCACTCGGCCACCCCTCCGGAGCCGGTGCGCGTATCAGCGTGGAGGCGCGGGGGCAATGGCGGCAAAGAAAAAGCCCGGCGGTGGGGCCGCCGGGCTCTGGTCTTTCGTCGCTCCGCCTACCAGCGGAAGGGCGTTCGGAACGCCACCCTGACGTCTGGCGCATCCTCGGTGACCCCGACATCGATGCTGGTGGAAAGGGTCATGCGCTCGGTGGCGCGGAAGCTCATGCCCAGCTGCAGCGCCCCGACTTGCAGCTCGGTGGAGCGGTGCGTGTCGCCATTGAGCTCGGTGTCGGTCGGCATGACGTAAGAATGCGAGTAGCTCAGCGAATAGGAGAAGCGCGGGTTGAGCGAGAAACCGAACCCGAAGCCCAGGCCGATGGAGTCGCCCGGATCGACATTGCCGATTTCGACGGTGCTCGCGCCCGCCCCGTAGCTCTCGTTCACATCGCGCGGGATGTTGTAGAGGTAGCTGGCGTTGGCGAAGAGCACGACCGGATCCGACGGATAGAGCATCGAAACACTGCCTTGCAGGCCCCAAAAGCCCGAGCCGGTGGCGAGTTCGGTCGAAACGCCCTGCTCATCGCGCGCCAATTCGAACGGACCCCGGCCCGTATCCGACTTGATACGCGCGCCGGCAAAGAACATCGGGCCGCCATTGGTCGGCTGGTTCAGCTGATAACGGGCCGACATTTCGATGTCGCCCATCGCCGAGCCTTCCAGTTCGAACGTGCGCGTCGTTGTATTGCTGTTCTGCGAGAGCGTTGTCACGCGGTCCGAGCGGTACATGAAGGGCACGCGGCCTTCGATCTCAAGCCGATCGGTCAACGAATAGCGCGCGCCAACCGAGGCGACGATGGTGTCGCGCGCGGTGCCGCTGGCTTCCAGGAGGCCGATCTGAATGCCCTGCGCGATCACGGCGCCGCGGAAAACGAGGCGATCCGATGAGCTGCGCGAGTATTCAAACGACGGTTCAATGACGAGCCGTCCACGGCCCAGCAACGCTGTCTGCCCCTCGGGAAGGGCTTCAACCGTGCTGGTTTCCTGCTCCGGCGGGGCTTCACCGACAGGACGATCCGGCGCTGGGGCCGGCGTTGTCGCCGCCGCAGGCGCACTACCGCCGCCGCTTGGCTGATCGTCGGTGATGCGCATCGCGTAACTGGCGCCGCGATTGAGCGAAAGCGGCTCGTCGGCCGACAATCCGGTGAAGTTGAGCGCACTTGACGGCAGGCCGGCGCCGACGATCTCTCCCAAATCGTCGTCACTGACGCTGTCGTAAGCGGCCAGTTCACTTTGTTGTCGCTCGATCAGCGCGCGCTGCTCGGCGAGTTGGCGTTGTTGGTCGCGCAGCAGACGTTCCTGCTGGTTAAGTCGGTCTTCCTGTTGGGCGATGAGTTCGAGCACGCGCGCGAGATCGTCTTGTGACGGCGCCTGCGCGTGTGCGGGCCCGCTCCAGAGAAGCGAACACGCCGCGAGCGCGCAGGCCGCCAACGCCGACGCGCGCACGCTCGTTCTTCGCCTCATTCCGGCACGAAGCATCACCAGACCCTGGTCGGAGAGCACTGCATGGCGCTCTCTCTGCACGAACTATTCCGTGAGAACGTACCAACGAGGTGATTAGGAAACGTGAACACGCGCGCGATGATCTTGCATCACGCGCACTTCAACTTGCGTTCATCTCAATAAAGACTTCGCTACTGCTTAGCGCAGCGCGTTCTCGAAAGACGCGCCGGTCTTCGCTTTGATTTCTTCGAGCGTCACACCGTCCGCGAGCTCAAGCAGCTTCATCGGTTGTGAACCATGCTTGTCGATCTCAAACACGCCGAGATCGGTTATCACGAGATCAACCACGTTGACGCCCGTTAGCGGCAGCGTGCACTTCGGCAGCAGCTTCGGCGCGCCGTCCTTAGAGGTGTGCTCCATCACGACGACGACGCGCTTGACGCCGGCGACGAGATCCATCGCCCCGCCCATGCCCTTCACCATCTTGCCCGGCACCATCCAGTTGGCGAGATCGCCGCGGTCAGTGACTTCCATGGCGCCGAGGATGGAAAGGTCGATGTGGCCGCCGCGGATCATGCCGAAGGAGTCAGCCGACGAGAAATAAGACGTCTTCGGCAGCGCGGTGATGGTTTGCTTACCGGCGTTAATCAGATCGGGGTCTTCTTCGCCCTCGTACGGGAAGGGACCCATGCCCAACATCCCGTTCTCCGACTGCAGCGTCACCTCCATCCCTTGCGGGATGTAATTCGCCACCAGCGTAGGGATGCCGATGCCAAGATTAACGTAAAAGCCGTCGCGCAATTCCTTGGCGGCGCGCTGCGCCAGCTGATCACGGGACCACGCCATTATGCATTCTCCCGCGATTGTTCACTTCTTTGGCGCACGGTGCGCTGCTCGATGCGCTTCTCAAAATTTCCCTTAACGATGCGGTCGACGAAAATGCCCGGCGTGTGGATCTGATCGGGATCGAGCTCGCCGGTCTCGACCAGGATCTCGACCTCCGCGACGCACTTCTTACCGGCAGTCGCCATCATCGGGTTAAAGTTGCGCGCGGTCTTGCGGAAGATCAGATTGCCTTCCTTGTCGCCCTTCCAGGCTTTGACGATGGAAAGGTCGGCGACCAGCCCAGTTTCGAGCACGTAAGTCTCGCCGTTAAACACTTTGGTCTCTTTACCTTCGGCCACGAGCGTGCCGACGCCGGTCTTGGTGTAGAAACCGGCGATCCCGGCGCCACCTGCCCGGCAACGTTCGGCCAGCGTGCCTTGCGGGTTGAACTCAAGCTCAAGCTCGCCGGCGAGGTACTGGCGGGCGAATTCCTTGTTCTCCCCGACATAGGACGAGACCATTTTCTTGATCTGCTTGGTCTCCAGCAGCAGCCCCAGGCCCCAGCCATCGACGCCGGCATTGTTAGAGATGACGGTAATCCCCTTCACGCCGGTGTCGCGCAGCGCGAGGATGAGGTTCTCAGGAATGCCGCACAGGCCGAAGCCGCCGCTCATGACCGTCATGCCGTCGAAGGTCAGGCCTTCGATCGCGGACTTCGCGTCCGGGTAAACTTTGTTCGCCATGGGGTTCGTTTACGTAGCGGCGCGCTGCAGCGCAACATGCCGGGGCGTAACTCCAAGTTTCAAGTCCGCCAAATGCAGTTGCGCCGGCGGCTGAGC
>JAEYPY010000241.1 GCA_023410295.1 Pseudomonadota bacterium
CTCTTCACGGCCGCGCGTGGCGCTGTTGCCGCCTTGAACCGCCGCGAACAACACGACGAGCACGAGGGCGACGACCCCCCAGATGAGCAAAGTGCGGATGGGCATGTACGGACCTTCTGCGCGCGCCCTTTGGCCATTCCGGCGCGGAAATACTCTCTTCAGCAAGATAGGGACAGCGCCCGCCGCTGAACACCCCTTACCCTGCCACGGGGCAGGTCAAGGCGGGGTGAACGCGGGAGCGGAAAATTCACCGATTTTACCCGGCTTTAGTCCTGTCCCAGCACGTGCTGCACGCGTTCCTTAATAAGCCAATGCGGCGTGGCCGCGGCGATCGGACGGCGCGCTGCGCCGCTCGCGAGCTGCGGCGCCCCGTTTTCGAACACAACTGACCAGCCAGGTTCCGTCGCTGTCAGCGCGAGGCGCTTGTCCCAAATTGTTTCGCGCTCTGGCTGTAGCGGCAGCGGCGCGATGGCTTCGGCGCCGTCGGCGCGGCCGGTCAGCGCACCGCGGTCGCGCGTGATGAGAATCGCGCCGCGCCGCGGCGTGAGCTGCGCGCCGGCAAGCGTCGCGCCGGTGAAGGAACTCTGTTCGATGGTCTGGGGGAGCGGTTCTAGTTGGGCGGACGAGGGGCCGCGCGCATGCGCGCCCGCGGCGGCGAGCAAAGCTTGCAGCGCGCGCTGCTGCACCGCGTGGTCGCCGGACCAGGCGGCGCGATCGAGGATCGCGGTGTCGTCTTCGAAGCGCACGGCGGCGGCGATCAGCGCGCTGGCTGCTCCGTCGATGGCGCGGACATGCGGTTGAAGATGCTCTGCGAGGGCCGCGAGGCGCATCGGGTCGAGCCCCGCAGCTTCGAGCGCAGTGAGGCGCTGGCGTGCGCGGACGCGCGCGTAGACCGTGTTCTCGTTGGCCGGATCCTCGAGCCATTCCGCGCGTCGTTCGTGGAGATAAGCGCGCAGCTCCGCGCGCGTTGCGCCGAGCAGTGGGCGCGCGAGCCAGAGGCCTCGCCCCTCAGGCCAAATCGGCGCCGGCGCGATCGCGCTCATGCCGGCGAGTCCGCGCAGACCGGAGCCGCGTTCGGCGCGGATGAGCACAGTTTCGGCTTGATCATCGCGCGTGTGGCCGGTTGTGATAACGTGCGCGCCGATTTCGCGCGCTGCGGCGCAAAGCGCGGCATAACGCAATTCGCGCGCGGCTTCGTGGGCGCGGTTTTCGCCTTGCCATTGCAGCGGAGTGACGCGCGCTTCGACGCCGAGATCGCGTGCGAAACTTGCTGCGCGCTCGGAGTCGGCGGCTGAGCCTTCGCGCAGGCGATGATCGATAACTGCAGTGGCAAGGCGCGACGCGCCGAAATGTGCGGCGAGCAAATGCAACAAGGCGACGGAATCGCCGCTGCCGGAAAGCGCGATGAGGATTGGCCCGCCATCGGCTTTCGCGGCGATGCGCTGGAGCGTCAGCGGATCGAGCATGGCGCGACAGGAGCGCGGGTTTTGAGACCCGCATAAACTTGGGCGGTCAGGTGAAACGCGGGTCTGAAGACCCGCGGCCCCTTAGGTGCACTGCGCGGCGCGGGATTCGCGGGCGGCGAGGTCGCGGACGGCGCGCGAGGCGTTGGCCGGGAGACGCGCGAAGGCGGCGCAGGCTTGGCGGCGTTCGGCGGCGTCGTTCGTGCCATCGTCCGACATGCCGACGAGGGCCATGCCGAGGCGCACTTGCGCTTCAGCCGCACGAGGGCCGTTCTGATTTGCGCGCAGGTAGGTGGTGAAGTTCGCAGCCGCATCGCGGTAATTATTGCGCGCCAGCTGCGTGAACGCGAACCAGAAGCGCGCATCGGCTGCCGTGTCCGCTTGCGGGTAGCGCTCCAGGAAATCGGCGAACGCGGATTCGGCCTCGGCCAGTTCGCCATTCACCAGCAATTCGCGGGCGCGGCTATAGGCCGGGCCCGGCTCAAGCGCCGGCGGTTGCGGCGCGGGCGCGGCGCTGGCCGGCATTGTGCCGAGCGTGCCGGTGGCGGCGCGCTGGGCCTGGTTCAGGTTGGACGGGGTGCTTTCGGCGCTGCCGCCAGAACCGCCGCTCGCGGCCGGCGGCGTCGCGGCCCCTGCTCCGGCATCGGCCGGCGGGGTGGCCAAATCCTGGTTCACGCCGGCAAGTTCGCTGACGATGCCGTTGAGGCGGCGGATTTCCCGCTGCGCTTCGAACAGCTGGCGCTGGGTCTCTTCGTTGCGCGCTTCCGCTTCGCGGAGCTGGCGCTCCAACTCCTCGATGCGGTCCTGACGCGCATCCGCCGTCACGGGAGCCGTGCGCGGCGGCAAGCGCGTTTGCGCAAGCGCAGATGGGACAAGGAAAATCCCGGCCGCGACGAGGCACGCCGCGAGCCGGGACTTGTTGAACAATGGCGCCGATGTATCCGTCATAAGCTCACACCTAGAGCGGTCCCTCGGGCCAAATTTGGGCGCTTAGGAGACCGCGCCGCTGACGATCTGCGTGTGTGCGTTTCTGTTCACACTCCACGCCTCTTCGTTCGAGCGCGGATCGAGCGGACGCTCCTTGCCGTAGGAGACCGTTTCGATGCGGCTGTCTTGAACGCCGAGCGAGACCAGATAGTCCTTCGCAGCCGCAGCGCGGCGGGCGCCGAGGGCGAGGTTATATTCGCGGGTGCCGCGTTCGTCGGCATTGCCGGCGACGAGGACGCGCACGTTCGGGTACTGGCGCAGCCAAGCGGCTTGGCGCTCAAGCACCGAGCGGGCCTCGGCGGTCAGATCGAACTGGTCGTAACCGAAGAAGACGCGGTCACCGACGGAGACGCGGAAGTCTTCAACCGAACCCGGCGTCGGGCCTTGCGACGGCTGCGTCGGCGCGGTCGTGGTGGTTTCGGTCGGCGTCGGCGTGGGTTCCGGCCGGCTGGCGCAGGCTGAGAGCGCGCCGACGGCGGCAAGAGCGATCAGAAATTTACGCATACGATTAATTCTCCCCTAAGCGGCGGGCGCATCCAGACACGGAGATTCCCCCACCGTGCCAAATGCAATGCTTACCGGCCCGGTTCCTAGCGCACAATCGTGTTCCCTTCACGGCAACAACGGCGACCAAGCCGGGTCGGAAGCGTCAGTTTGCGTTGGAATCTGACGTAAATTCCGCCCCGTAAGGTCAACGGACCACAACCTAGCACCCGTTCCGCGGCCTTCACGGAAAAACATGATTACGCGCCCATTAGGCGACCAGGTGGGCGCTTCGTCGAGATAGGACTCGGTGAGGATGCGTTCGCCCGAGCCATCGGGGCGCATCACGCCGATGGCGAAACCGCCCGATTGGCGCGTGAAAGCAATGAGATCGCCGCGCGGCGACCAGACCGGGGTCGAGTAGCGGCCGCTGCCGAAACTGATTCGGCGCTGGCCCGAACCATCGGCATTCATCACGTAAAGCTGCGGAGAGCCGCCGCGATCCGAGTTGAACACGATTTGGCTGCCGTCCGGCGAATAGCTCGGCGAAGTGTCGATCGCGGCGTGGTTGGTGAGGCGCGTGCGCGAACGCGAGCGCAAGTCCATGGTGTAGATTTCGCTGTTGCCGTTCATATCGAGCGTGAACACGACGCGGTTGCCGTCCGGCGCAAAGCGCGGCGCGAAGGTCATGCCGGGGAAATCGCCCAGCACTTCGCGGCGGTTGGTTTCGAGATTGTAGAGGAAGACCCGCGGCGCGCCGGTTTCGTAGCTCATGTAGGTGATCATCTGCGTCGACGGCGAAAAGCGCGGCGTCAGCACCATTGAGTCCGGGCCGGTCAGGAAGAACGGATTGGCGCCGTCTTGATCCATGATCATCAGCCGCTTCACGCGCTGCGTGCGCGGGCCGGTCTCGGAGACGAAGACGATGCGGGTGTCGAAATAGCCGCGCTCGCCGGTGAGCTGTTCGTAGATTTGATCCGAAATGCGGTGCGCGATGCGGCGCCAATTGTCGGGCGTCGTGGAATATTGGAAGCCGCGCAGCGATTGTTCGGCGAACACGTCCCAGAGGCGAAATTCGATGCGGATGCGCCCATCCGGCAACGGCGTCACCTGGCCGACCACCAAAGCTTGCGCATTGATGACGCGCCAATCGGCGAAGCGCGGCGGCACTTCCATCGCCGTGATGCGCTCGATGAAGGCGCTGGGTTCGACCGGGCGGAACAGTCCGGAGCGATCAAGATTGGCGCGGATCACTTGCGCCACGTCGCGGCCAACCTGTTGTGCGGCGGCATTCTGGCCGAGGAAGTCGGTCACCGCGATCGGCATCGGATTGAGGTGGCCCTCGGTGATGTCGACGCGCAGTTGCGCCTGAGCCGGATGCGCGAGCAGCGCGGCGCTGGCGAGAGTCCCACCCAGGAACATCCGTCGTCTGATCATGCTCATCTCAACTTCCTCAAACGCTCAATTCGTCGGCCTAAACGTATAGATCTGGCTGCGCCAGACCTCGTAATGCTCGCCCACCACCGGATCGTCCGGCAGCGGATAAGGATCGCAGGCTCGAACCGCCCGCACCGCCGCGTCCACGGCGGCGCGCATCGGTGGATCGAAGGCGTAGCCGCGCGGGCTGGTCACGCGCGGCTGACCGTTCAGCGTGCCGTTGCGATTGATGTCGAACTCGACTGTGACGATCAGACGTTCCGGATCGGGCAAATCAATGGGCATACGCCAGCAGCGGCGCATGTGTGCGCGCACCAAAGCGCGGGCGCGATCCTCAATGGCGGCGACTTCGGCGGTGCCGAGGCCAGCGCCTTGCTGGTTGCGGTCGGCGCGTTCGCCTTCGTTGCGCGGACGGCGCGGCTCACGCTGCTTGTCGATTAGGCCGGCAACGGCGTCGAGATCGAAGCTATCGTTCTGGCGCGGGCGCTCGCGCGGGGCCGGCGTCGGCGTCGGCGTCGGTTGTTCTTCAGCTTGCGTTGGCTCGGCTTCGGCGGGCGCGGGCGTTTCTTCTTCCTCGGGGACTTCTTCGGCCAACGCGCGCACGTTCGATTCCAGCGCCACGTCGACGATCTCGACCGGCACCACCGCGCCGGATTCCGGCGGCAATGTCGAGCGCGCTTCCCAGGCGAGAAGCGTCATCAGGACTGCGCCGACGTGGCCGATAATCGAGACGATGACGCCCGGGCGCATCTTACTCGTCCTGCCGCGGCGCTTGGCCCTCTTCGGTGTCGGTCACCAGCTGCAGCTTGGTGAAGCCGGCCGAGCTCACGCGCGCCAGGACGCGCGCCATCGTGTCCCAATCCGTGCGGCTGTCCCCGCGGATATAGATGGCGCGGTCGTAGCCTTCGTTGGAAATGGCTCTGAGGCGCGGCACCAATTCTTCGAATGTCACCTGCGTTTCTTGCAGGTAGATGACGCCGTCGTTCTGGATCGTGATCGCCAGCGGCTCGGTTTCCGCTGCCGATTGCTTGGCGGCGGTGCGGGGCAGTTCGATCGGGATGGAGACGGTGAGCAGCGGCGCCGTCACCATGAAGACGATCAAGAGCACCAGCATCACGTCGACGAACGGCGTGACGTTGATCTCCGACAGGCGTCCGCCGCGGGCCGACCGGCGGCCGCGGCGTCCTTTCCGTTTCGACGAGGCAAGCCCGCCTGCCATTAGCTGCGCTCGCTCAAGCGGCGCGACAGGCGCGCTGCGACTTCATCGCTGAAGGTGTCGAGCCGGTCGCCGAAGCGATCGAGATCGCCGGTGAACTTGTTGTAGAAGATGACCGCCGGAATAGCGGCGACGAGGCCGAGCGCAGTGGCGAAGAGCGCTTCGGCGATGCCAGGCGCGACGACCGCGAGATTGGTCTGCTGTTGCTGGGCGATGTTGGTGAAGGCGTTCATGATGCCCCACACGGTGCCGAAGAGGCCGATGAACGGGGCCGAGGCGCCGACCGTCGCCAAGACGCCGAGGCTGCGTGAGGCGCGCGCCATCTCGCGCGAGATCTGCGCTTGCATCAGCCGGTCGACGCGCTCCAGCAATTGCTGGCCGCCTTCAGGGGTGAGGCCGGTGCGACGCACTTCGCGCCATTCGCGCCCGGCGACCGCGTAGACGCGGCTCATCGCATCGCGCGGACGATCGCTGGCGCGGTCGTCCATTTCGTCCATCGAGCGGCCCGACCAGAACTCGCGCTCGAACTTACGCGCGTGCGCGTCGAGGTCGCCGAACTGCAGCCATTTGTCGACAGCGATCGCCCACGACCAGATCGAGGCCACGGCCAAGATCAGCATGACCGCTTTCACGACCGGGTCGGCTTCCAGGAAAAGCGACCAAACTGTGATCTGTTCTACGGTGGATTCCATGCTCGCTCCCGCTTCCGCGGCTCCCGACGATCAGCCGCGCCCCCGCCCCGGTTAGAGCCGGAGGAGTTTGTCAAAAGCTGGACGCGGAGGGTTCTAGAAATGGTTTAAGCCGTTCTAAAAGCACGGCCGGCGGCTTTCGCGGCCGGCCCGTGAGCGAGATGCAACAGGCCTCGACGTCCGCCTTCACCAAGAGTTCGCCGTCGCGCTCCAGGGTCTGGGCGATAAAAATGCGCGGGCCGCGGATCGTTTCGTAGGCGGTCCGCACCAGGAGCGCGTCGTCGATACGCGCGGGCTTGCGGAATTCGACGCTGATCTTGTTGACGGCAAAGCCCATCGGCTCGGGCAGCGCTGCCAGTTCGCTGTGGCGGATGCCGGCGACGCGCAGGTAATCGCTGCGGCCGCGTTCGAAATAGCGCAGGTAATTGGCGTGATAGACGATGCCGGTGAAGTCGGTGTCTTCGTAATAGATCCGCACCGGCAGGAGGTGCGTGCGGCCTTCGAAGCGGCCGGCGTTGGGGGCATCGCTCGTCATGCGACGTGCGTTAGCGGGCTTCAGCGGCTAGGCGCAAGCATCATCGCGATCGCCGCGGCGCGGACGCGGATTTCCGGGACGGCGGTGGATTCCCAGAACGCACCCTGCGTGATCGGCCCGAGCGCAAAGAGATTGGCGTGCGCTGCGCCGTTTGCGGCGAGAAGACGGCCATCGGCATCGACATCGAAACCCAGCCGCGTCGGATGGGCGCGCACCAGGCCATCATCGATCAGCTGGCGCATGAGGCCGTTCTGCGCGAGCGAGGGATCGAGCGCGGCGCCGGTGCAATTGACGACGCCGGCGACCACAAGGCGGCGGCGGTGCTGGCCGCCGCGCGGGCGATATTCGACAGAGACGCCGCCCTCGCCCGCCGTCGCAGCGATGATCTCGCCGGCGAGAATCTTGAGGCGCCCTTCCTTTTGCAGCGTCGCAACGCGCGCTGCGATTTCAGGCGCGGCGCGGTGGCGGTGCACGTCCCACCAGGGGCGCAGATGGCGCAAGAAGCGCTGTTGCTGTTCGAGCGTGAGCCGGCGCCAGAGTTCTGGCGTGCGCGTGCGGAGACGATCGATGGCGAATTGCCAAGGCTCGCCGCGCTTGGCGATGGCGGCGGCTTCGCGCCGGAGCGTCAGC
Organism: Pseudomonadota bacterium; assembly: GCA_023410295.1. GTDB lineage: Bacteria > Pseudomonadota > Alphaproteobacteria > Caulobacterales > Aquidulcibacteraceae > Vitreimonas. The sequence continues at coordinate 7,441 of JAEYPY010000241.1, forward strand.
AGCGCATCGCTTAAGTTTTGCGGCAGATCGATCGCGCCGGGCGGCGCGGGTTTGGCGGCGTCGAGGTGCGCGCGCGGGACGAGGCCGCGGCGCGAAAGCGCGTAAATCGCGCCTTTTCGCTTCTTCGAGAGTGCAAGCGCGGCATCGATCATGGTGAGGCCAGTGCCGATCAGCAGCACATCGCCTTTCGGCAACGCGGCGAGCGCGCGCTCGTCCCAGGGATCGATGAGATCGAGATGGGCAAGCGCCGGCGGCGCAAGCGGCGCAGAATTGCCAAGCGCCAGCACGACAGCGTCAACATCGATGCGCGTGCCCGAGGCAAGCGCGATGCTCCAGCCCTCGCCGTTGCGCTCGCAGGCTACAGCTTCATCCCGCACGCGGCGCAGTTTGGGGCCGAACCAGCCGCCATTGGCGCGGCGCACGATGCTTTCCGCGTAAGCGCCGTACTTCGCGCGCGAGACAAAACGCGTCGGCGCGCCGCCAAGCCATTTGGCGAAATGATCAGGCGCGTCTGGAAACGCGCTCATGTTCGATGCGCGCACGTTCAAGAGATGCGCAGGCTCGCGTGTGCCATAGGCGAGCCCCGGCCCGAAGCGCTGGCCGCGCTCGATCAACACCACGTCGGGCGCGGCCGCGCCTCGCTTCATCAGGTTAGCGGCGACCGCGGCGCCGCTGAAGCCGGCGCCGATGATGGCGACGCGACGGCGCGTCATCGCCGCCCGCTGGTTTGAAGTCTCATGCGTGCGCCCCTTTCGATCCCCGGCAGAAGTGTGGCCCAGAGTGGCGTTGAAAAGGCCATCCAATCCCGCAGAGCTAAGACCATGGCTTGACATGCAACCGTTTGGTTGCATATTAGCGGCCAGTGGCTCACGCGAAGGAAGAGGCGGTCGACGACGTTTTCCGCGCTCTCGCCGATCCGAGCCGGCGCGCGCTGCTCGATGCGCTGTTCGCCCGCAACGGGCAAACGCTCAGCGAGCTCAGCGCCGGCATGGCGATGACGCGGCAGGCGGTGACGAAGCATTTGGGCGTTCTGGAGAGCGCCAATTTGGTGGCGACGGTGCGCCGTGGCCGCGAGAAACTGCATTACCTCAACCCCGTGCCCATTCATGAGATCGGCGAACGCTGGATCTCCAAATACGAGCGCGCGCGCCTCTCGGCGCTGAGCGATCTGAAAAAGGCGTTGGAGAGCGATGATGAGTGAGGACGAAAACGAACGCGTCGTACCGCCCGATGTTGTCTATAACATCTTTATCCGCACCACGCCGCAGAAGGTGTGGGACGCGCTGACCAGAAGCGAATTCACAACCCAATTCTTCTTCGGCCGCACGGTCGAAAGCGACTGGAAAAAAGGCTCGCCGTGGAAGCTCTTGTTTCCGGATGGGCGCATCGACGTTGAAGGCGAAGTGCTGGAAAGCGATCCGCCGAAGCTTTTGAAAGTCACATGGCGCGTGGCTTGGCTGGACGATCCAGATCCGCCCGGCCCCGCGATCGTCACTTACGAGATTCAGCAGCACGACGATCTCGTGCAGCTGACGATGACGCAGCACACCGACAGCGCCATTCCGCGCAAATACATCAAGGCCGGCCAGCAAGGCTGGGGCGCGATCCTCTCATCGCTGAAGAGCATGCTGGAGACTGGCCAGGCGCTCACATTCAACATGAAGCCGCCGGAGTGATGCAATGACAGCGCCGATCGTCAAAGCGCAGATGCTGATCCGCAGGCCGGTGGCCGAGGTGTTCGACGCCTTCGTCGATCCGGCGCAAACGACGCAATTCTGGTTCACGAAATCGAGCGGCAAGCTCGCGCCCGGCGCGCGCGTGCGCTGGGAATGGGAGATGTATGGCGTCGGCGACGACATCGTCGTCACCGCGTTCGAACCGGACAAGCGCGTGGTGTTCGCTTGGAACGAGCCGGCGGCCAATGTCGTCGAATGGCGCTTTGAGCCGCATGCTTTGGGCACGCTGGTCACGATAACCAACAGCGAGCTCAAGGCCGATGACGTCGTCGCCGAGGCGCTCGATCTGACTCAAGGATGGAATCTCGTGCTCGCGGCCGCGAAGGCCTGGCTTGAGTATGGCGTCCGCCTCGACCTTACCGTCGACAGAGCGCCCGATCATCATGTCCCGGGTTGGGAGAAGCGCGCATGAGCAAGCCGGATTTTGTCTATGTCATCTATATCGAAGCGCCGATCCAGCGCGTGTGGGATGCGCTGACGCAAGGCGAGCACACCGCGCTCTATTGGTCGCGCTACGTGCAATCGGATTGGAAAGTGGGATCGCGCGTGGAGTTTCTGCGCGCCGACCGTTCCAAGCTGAGCCATGACGGCGAGGTGCTGGAGATCGATCCGCCGCGCCGGCTTGTGATGACGTTCGATGTCAGCGCCGAAGGCATGGTCGAGAAGCCCTCGCGCGTCACCTACGAATTGGAAGAACGCACCGGCGAAACCAAGCTCACCGTGATCCACGATGACTTCCCAGCCGACAGCAAAGTGCTGCCCAGCATCAGCAATGGCTGGCCGGCGATCCTCTCCAGCCTCAAAACCTATCTCGAACGCGGCGCGCCGATGGTCATGACGGCACGCTTGCGACAGCAGCGCGGCGAGTGATTACCCCGGCAGCGTAACGCGCAGCAGCGCGCCTTTCTCGGAGGCGAGAATCTTGATCTCGCCACCGTGGGCGCGGGCGATGCTTTGGGCGGCGGCAAGACCGAGGCCGGCGCCGCGCGTGCCTTCTTCGTTCAGGCGCACGAAGGGCTCGAACACGCTCTCGCGCTGATCAGCCGGGATGCCGGGGCCATCGTCTTGGACATCGACGATGATGGCGCTCTCATCGCGGGCGAGCGAAATGCGTGCGCTCGTTGCGTATTTGAGCGCGTTGTCGACGAGATTGGCGAAGAGGCGTTTCAGGCCCAGCGACTGGCCGGTGATGATGACGCGGTCCTCGCCTTCGAAGGTGACGTCGCGGCCGTGCTCGGCGTGATCGTAGGCGATGCTCTGCAGGAGCGATGAAAGATCGAGCCGCACGCGGGCTTCTTCGGCCGGATCGTCGCGGGCGAAGGCGATGAAGCTCGCCACTAGCGCTTCGACTTCGCCGATTTCCTTGGCCATCTTCTCGCGCTGTTCGTTCGGCACGTTCTCCGCCTGCAAGCGGAGACGCATCAGCGGCGTGCGCATATCGTGCGCGACGGCGGCGAGCGTCTTGGTGCGGTCGGCGATCAGCGCCCGCAGACGCGCCTGCATGGTGTTGACCGCGCGCGCGGCGCCGCGCAGCTCTTGCGGCCCCTCCTCGCGCACCGGTTCGCTTTGCGGATCGACGCCCACCGCCTGCACAGCTTCGGAGAAATTGCGGATCGGGCGCGTCAAGCGGCGCGCAAACAGCAGCGAGAGAATCGAGACCAGCGCCAGCGTGCCGCCGATGATCAGCGTGGCGCGGCCGATCCAGCCGAGCTCGGCCCAGTTGCGGCCCTGGCTCATCACCAGCCAGCGGCCGTCCGGCAGTTGTGCGCCGACTTCGAAGCCGGAGATCAAGGCAACGCCTGGCGGCGCCGGTGCGAACACGACATCAGGCTCTGGTACTTCGGGCGCCGGTTCGGGGATCGGGGCGGGCGCCGGCTGAGGCTGACGCTGCTTGGCGCGTTCGTTGCGCGCCCGCGCCCGTTCTGCACGGGCGACGCGTTGCGCTTCGGCAAGCTGACGGGCGGCCTCGACGCGCGCGCGAATTTCTTCCTGGCTCGGCACGCGCGGGCGAACCACGACGGTGGTTTGACCAGGCTCGACGGTGACCGATTCCGTGCCTGGCGGCTCAGGCGCCCGTGGCGCTGCGACCGGCTCACCCACCTCGCGCGGTTCGGGCGGCTCGGGGATTTCCGGGGGCTCCCACTCGAACTCGAACTGACGGATCGCGCGCATGGCTTCCTCGACCTGCGCTTCGATGTGCGCGTCCAGTTCAGCTTCCCATTCGGCGTCGAATTCAGGATCGACTTTGACCTCGCCGCTTTCGATCTGGATACGGTGACGTTCCCGCGTGGCGGTTTCGATCTGCCGGCGGATGCGTTCGGCCTCGCGCCTGCGGTCCTCGGCTTCGGCGACGCGAAAGACGTAGGTGTCGCCACGCTCGATGTGGTCGGCGGAGAGGCGAACCTGGTCGGGCCGCAGCGACAGCGCGCCGGCGAGCTGCATTTGCGTCAGGTGGATATGCGGCGATTCTGCGCGCATCGCCGGCGCGCGATCGCGAATGCTCCAGACGATGCCGTCCTGCTGCAGCGTTTGCCCGGTGGTTTGCGTGTGTTGGTACCCGGCCGCGAACTTGCCGGCGACCATGTCGGCGCGCACCACGTCCGGCGGGCGCGGCGGCAGCCAGATCACGATCGCCATCACCGCGACGAAGGCTGAGGCCAGCGCCAGGAGCACCAGCAGAGCCAGATACGCTGCGATCGGGAGGCCGTTGCGGCGCGTGGTCATGGAACGGGCTTCACCGCGAACAGATAGCCCTCGCCCCGCACAGTGCGAATGATCTCGATGCCGCCGGGGCGTTCGAGCTTCTTGCGCAGGCGGCTCACCTGCACATCGACGGCGCGGTCGAACACATCGGAATCGTTGTCGAAGGCGTAGTCGAGCAATTGCTCGCGGCTCAAGACGCGCTGCGCCCGTTCGACGAAGGCGCGCAGCAAGCGGAATTCACCGGTCGAGAGCGGGATCACGACATCGTCGGGATCGACCAGTTCGCGGCGTGGAATGTCGAGGCGAAAGCCGGCGAAGCGGATCGATTCACCCGGGGGCGCGCCTTCCGCATCGCGCTGACGGCGTAGCACGGCGCGGGCGCGGGCGATCAGCTCGCGCGGATTACAGGGCTTAGCGAGGTAATCGTCGGCGCCGATTTCCAAGCCAACGATGCGGTCGGCGTCGTCGCCGAGGGCCGAGAGCATGATGATGGGCGGGCGCCCCTTCCCCGAGAGACGCTTGCAAGCCGAAAGGCCGTCCTCGCCCGGCATCATCAAGTCGAGCACGATGAGATCGGGGGTGGCCGCCGCCAGCGCCTTTTCCATGCCCGGCACGTCAGGGGCCGAGGAAGCCGCGAAGCCGGCGCGCTTGAACACCTCAACAAGGCCATCGCGGATCTCGCCATCGTCGTCGACGATGAGCACCCGGGGCTGGGCGGCGGTTTCGGTCATCGCGTGCATTGTAAGGGGTCGGGCAAGGCTCTGATAGCGTCGGTTACGGCCCTGACAGGTACGGCGCGCGTATTTCCGCAGTGTTTCAACGCTGACGTACGCACGCAACGTTGCAGTCCCAAAGAGGTACCCGCACCGGCCCGGTTCTGGGCCTCCAGAGGGTAAACGACATGAAACTGGGACTAGCCCTGGGCGCCGCCGTGATCGCGACGACCGTGGTCGCCTACGCCAGCAATGACGGCGTGCGGCGCCATTTCCAATTCCACCGCGGCGGCGAGCAGGTGAGCGCCGACACCAATGGCGACGGCTGGCTCTCGCGCGATGAAGCCGCCGCCCAGGCCGACCGGCTCTTCGCCGACCTTGACCGTGACAACAACGGCTCCATCACCGAGCGCGACCACGAGCTGTTGCGCGAGGAGATCGAGGCCGAGGTCGAGCGCGCCATGGAGGGCGTCCGCATCGAGATGCAGAACCTCGAGCTCGAGCTGGAAGGCCTCGACGAAGAGATCGAAGCGGAAGTCGAAGCGGAGATGGGCGACATCAGGGTTCATCCGCACGCCAACTGCACCACGACCACTGAAGATGAAGGCGACACCCGCCGCACGACCATCGTCTGCCAGGATGACGGCGAGGCTGCCGTCCACGTCGAGCGCGCGCGCCAACATGCCGAACGGGCCCGCGAACGAGCGCAGCGCCAAGTGCGCGAGCATGTCCGTGTGATCCGCGGCGGCCCCGGCGATCGCGTCATCGTCACCCCGCCCGTGCCGCCGGTCCCGCCAGTGCCGCGCATTCCGGGCCCGATGTTCTTCTCCATGGGCGGCGATGATGAAGCCGATCTCAACGGCGACGGCGCGTTGAGCCGTGAAGAATTCCGCGCCCAGCAGCTGCGCTTCTTCGACGCCCGCGACGCCAATGGCGACGGCCGCATCCGCTACGACGAGCCGCCGGAAGCGCCCGAGCCCCCGGAAGCCCCGGAGCCGCCGCGCCGCCGCTAAGCCTTAACGCTCCACCTGAAGACGGGCCCCGCCCCCAGCGTCCATGGCGGGGCCCGGTTTTTCCGGGGCAACGCGGGGTGTGCCCGCGGTCACAGCAGCCCCTGCATCCAAACGCTAGCTTGGGTGCATCAAGAGTTTAGACACGGCAACACGAACAAGGGAGCCCGCAAATGTCCAAGTTTCTCAGCCTCGGCCTCGCGCTGGCCCTCTTCGCTCCGGCCGCGCTCGCCACCCTTTCACAAGCCGCTTTGATCGTCGCCTGATCCCCCAAACCCGCCCGCGACGATCACCAAGGAAGCCGCGAACCCACCCATGGTTCGCGGCTTTTCCTTTGCGCGTTCGCCTGCGTTAGCCGCCGCGAATTTGCATGCGTGTTTTGCACGAGAGATTTTGCATCGCGCATCCAAACGCAAAGCACGCGGCATCTCTTGGTCAACAGCAGATGACAACCCAACAGGGGAAACGAAGATGACCAAGATTTACGCTTTCAACACCGCCGCGAAGTTGGCCTCGCTGACCGCCGCTTTCGTCTTGTTTGCACCGATCGCGCTCGCCGCGCTCGCGCAAGCCGCTAAGATCGTCGCTTGACCCCCTCCCACCCGAAGCGACGAGAAGTGAACGCGGAGCTCCATCGAGCTCCGCGTTTTTCTTTGTGCATTTTCTCGTGTGCAAACGGCGTAAATTTTTGCGCGAAAAACTTCACCACGCGCATCCAAGGTCAGAGCGACGCGCATCTTCTAGTCAACAGCAACGCAAACGGCCCCCCGCCTCAAACAAGGAAGACCGCCATGACCAAGATCGCCTCCATCGCCGCCGCCTTCGCCCTCTTCGCCCCGATCGCCACCATCGTGCTGATGCAAGCTGCTCAGATCGTCGCC
>JAEYPY010000025.1 GCA_023410295.1 Pseudomonadota bacterium
CCCAGCGACATCGGATTGTATAAGGGGCCGCTCGAACGAGCGGCCCCTTTCCTTTGCAACTATTCTTTCGCCGGCGCCTCGTCCGGCCTTTCGCCGTCGAAGTAATCGAGATGGTTTTCGTCGCGCAGGATAGTGCGGTCGAGGCCGCGGATGAGGATCTTGTTGGAGTCGGGATAGACCGCGACTTCATTCGGCTCATGCGTGCCGATCATGATGAAGCGGAACGGCTTGTCGCTGTGATTGATGAGGCAATGCCCCAGCCGTTCGCCGGCTGGAAAGCAGACGTACTCCCCCGCGCGGAGGACATAGCGCTCCTCGCCCCAGCGCAGCGTGCACTCGCCTTCGAGCGCAACGATGTGCTCCTCCTCCATCAGGTGATAGTGGAACGGCACGCTCTGCTTGCCGGGCGCCAGCTCTTCGTACGAGACGCCGACCTTGCGCTTATCCTCGCCGCGTGTGTTCGAGAGAATGCGGAAGCGATTGCCGAAGCGCACGCCTTCGCTGAACTCCTCCCAAGGCACGCTCTCGATAGCGATGGGGCCACGCGGTGTTGCAGTCATGTCAGTAGTCAATAGTCAGTTGTCAGTAGCCGCGAAAGCGCCGTCTTACTGACTAAGCTCTACTGACCACTGACCCGTCTAGTGGCTCTCGCCGCGCCAGACGCCTTTGTACGCCAAGTACATGAGCGCCGCGAGCGCGATCAGGAACGCCAGCACCACGAAGCCCGTGCGCTTGCGCGTCTCCATGTGCGGGTCGGCGGCCCATTGCAGGAACGCGCTGACATCGGTGGCGTACTGCTCGACCGTCGTCGGCGTGCCGTCGGCGTAAGGCACGGCGCCTTCCGCCAGCGGCGGGGGCATGGCGATCCAGCCGCCCGGGAAGTAGCGGTTGTGGTGCAGCACGCCTTCGCTCTGCCCGTCATAGCCGATCAGCAGCGAGCGGATGTAGTCCGCCCCGCCATGGCGCGCCGAGGTGATGACGGAGAGATCGGGCGGATAGGCGCCGCCGTTGGAGGCGCGCGCGGCGATCTCGTTCGGGAACGGACTGCGGAAGCGATCGGAGATGCGGCCCGGGCGATCGGTCGGCTGACCGCTGTTCGGATCGGTATCGGTGATCGTCACCGCTTCAGCGATGGCGCGGACATAAGGATTGTCGACGACATCGACGAACGCGCCGCCATGCGCCGGCTTGCCGACGACAAGCTCAGGCTCGCCCGTTTCATGGTTCTGCACGCGATAGACCGCGAACGGCCCGCCCTCTTCGCCGAGGTGGCGATACGCGAGGTGGTCCATGCCATGGCAGGACGCGCAGACTTGGTTGTAGACCTGGAAGCCGCGTTGCACCTGGCCCATGTCGTATGAGCCGACGGGGCTGTCGAAGCTATACGGATAATCGTGCGGATGCTCCGCCTCGCTGGCGGCGAAGGCGACGCCGACAGCAACGATTGCGACCGCCGCAGCGGCGGTGAGAGCGCGCAACATCACACAGCCCCTTGCGATTGACCGGAATTGGTCACCGGCTTGGCGATCGTATCCGGGACCCGGCCCGGCTTTTCGCGCAGGCCCAGGATCGGCAGGATCACGAGGAAGAACAGGAAGTAATAGAGCGTCGCCACCTGCGAGAGCGTCGTCACCGTGAAGGTGTATGGCACATGCCGGGTGACGCTGAAGAACGGCGTCGCCTGACCAACGCTCTCCTTCAGCGCGGCAATTTCAGTCTCGAGTTCATCAATGTTCGCGGCAGTGACGGTCCGCGTCTCCTGGGCGCCGCCGAGCACGCCGGTGGCGACGCCGGCGCGTGCGCTTTCGCGCTGCACGGCCGTCATGGTTGCGCCTTGCTGGCTCAGCGCATCGCGCGCGGCTTGCGCGGATTCATCGAACTGCGAGGCACCCGGGGCGTTGATGGCGCGGGTGACGACGTTGCCGCCCTGCATCCAAGTCAGCGTTGCGGTGAAGTCGCCGGCCTTGGCGATGATGCGCCCGGGGTTTTGACCACCGCACCAGCCCAGCACGAGGCAGGCGACGACGAAGATCAGGAAAAACTGACGCGCGATCGGGCGGTAGCGCATCGAACGCACGCGCGAAGTGTCGATCCACGGCAGCACGAACAGCACCGCGATCGAGGCGAACATGGCCAGCACGCCGCCAAGACGGGAGTCGATCGGGCCGACGTTGAAGTCGATCGCGCGCAGGATCGCGTAGAACGGCAGCAAGTACCATTCCGGGACGATTTCCGGCGGCGTCTGCAGCGGGTTGGCCGGGATGAAGTTGTCGGCGTGGCCGAGCGCATCCGGCATGTAGAAGATGAAGGTCGCGAACAGGATGACGAACAGCACCGTCGCGAAGAGGTCCTTCATCGTCGCGTGCGGCGTGAACGGCACAGTGTCGGCCTTCGACTTCACATCGACGCCAGCCGGGTTGTTCTGCCCTGCTTCATGCAGCGCCCAGACGTGCAGCACGACGACGCCTGCGATCACGAACGGCAGCAGATAGTGCAGCGAGAAGAAGCGGTTGAGCGTCGGCTGGTCGATCGCCGCGCCGCCGCGGATCCACTCTTGGATGCTCTCGCCGACCAGCGGCAGCGCGCCCAGGATGTTGGTGATGACGGTTGCGCCCCAGAAGCTCATCTGGCCCCACGGCAGCGTGTAGCCAAGGAAGCCGGTGACGACCATGAGCAGGTAGATGATGCAGCCCAGGATCCAGAGCAGCTCGCGCGGGGCCTTGTAGGACCCGTAATAGAGACCGCGGAACATGTGGATGTAGACGGCCAGGAAGAACATCGAGGCGCCGACGGCGTGCATGTTCTGAATCAGCCAGCCGAACGGCACGTCGCGTTCGATGCGCTGCACGCTGGCGAAGGCGTGATCGATGTGCGGCACGTAGTGCATGGCCAGCACGACGCCGGAGACGATCTGCACAACGAGGCAGAGCGACAGCATGGCGCCGAACGTCCACCAATAATTGAGGTTACGCGGCGTCGGATAAGCGACGAAGCTGTCGTACGAGAGCCGGATGATTGGCAGGCGCTTGTCCAGCCAGCGGGTGAAGCCCGTTTTCGGCTCGTAGGTGGATGGTCCGCTCACTTAGAGGCTCCCCGGCTCAGCCGATGCGGATGGAAGTGTCATTGAGGAAGACGTACGGCGCAGGCGGCAGATTGGCCGGCGCCGGACCGCGGCGAATGCGGCCCGAGGTGTCGTAGTCCGAGCCGTGGCACGGGCAGAACCAGCCGCCGTACTGCGAGCCTTCGACGAACGTCGGCACGCAACCCAGGTGCGTGCAATTGGCTTCGATGATCAGCCATTCCGGACGCCCAGCCTGGCCATCGGCCTGCTGAATGCGCTCGGCGTCCGATTGCGGATCCTTGAGGCTGGCGAAATCATCGCGCTGCGCAGAAGAAATCTCCGTTGGCGTGCGGTGACGCACGAACACCGGCTTGCCCTGCCACATCACCTTGATCTGCTGGCCCGGCACGACGGCGGTCAGATCGACTTCGGTGGTAGACAGCGCGCGCGTGTCCGCCGCCGGGTTCATCTGATCGATGAACGGCCAGATGGTCGCGGCGACGCCCACAGCGCCAACGGCGCCGGCGGCGATATAGATAAAGTCGCGCCGGGTCGTCTCCGTATCCGCGTGCGCGTCGATCGGCTTTGCGTCAGCCACTGCCCGTCCTTCTCCCGGCCTTGGTTCGGCGGCGAAGCTAGGCTAGTCCGGGCAGACAAACTCGCGGCGCGTCGCCGCATGCTCGCCACTCAAGCACCCGATTCAGCCCAGATTCTCCGGCGCGGAGGCCATAACGTGCGGCTCGCCCTCTATCAACCGGACATACCCCAGAACCTGGGCGCGGCCATTCGCCTCTCTGCCTGCTTGGGGGTGGCGCTCGACATCATCGAGCCCTGCGGCTTTCCGCTTACGGACGGTGCGCTGAAGCGCGCGGCGCTCGATTACGGAGAGCGCGCCCGCGTCGCCCGGCACGCCAGCCTCGCCGCCTTCCGTGCGGCGCCGGAACGAAAGGGCGGGCGACTGGTGCTGGTGGAAACGGACGGCGCGGTCAGCTTCCAGGACTTCTCGTTTTCCACAGGCGACACCCTGCTGCTCGGTCGCGAGAGCGCGGGCTCGCCGGCTGAGGTCTATGAAGCGGCTCAGGTCAGCGTCCGGGTTCCCATGGTGCGCGGCTTGCGCTCTCTCAATGTGATCGTCGCAGGGGCCATCGTATTGACCGAGGCGATGCGCCAGACCGGCGCCTGGGAGAAGTTCTGAGGTGATGGACGAACGGAAAGCGCGGGCCAAAGCCTGGTTCGAAGAGTTGCGCGATCAGATCTGCGCCGCGTTCGAACGGCTCGAGGACGAGGCGCCGGCCGATCTCTATCCCGGCGCGCCCGGCCGTTTCGTGCGCACGCCGTGGAGGCGCGGCGATGGCGCGAGCGATCAGGGCGGCGGCGTCGCCGGCATGATGCGCGGGCGCTTCTTCGAGAAGGTCGGCGTGCACGTCAGCACCGTGCACGGTGAGTTCTCAGCCGATTTCGCCAAGAGCATTCCGGGCGCGGCGGAAGATCCAAGCTTCTGGGCCTCCGGCATTTCGCTCATCGCCCATATGCGCAACCCGCACTGCCCCGCCGCGCATATGAACACGCGTCACATCGTCACCACGCAATGGTGGTTCGGTGGCGGCGGCGATCTCAATCCCACGCAAGCCTATCAGCGCGACGAAGCAAGCGAAGACGCGCGCGCGTTTCACGCGCCATACCAGGACACCTGCGAAGCGCACGAGCCCGGCCTTTACGCGCGCTACAAAAAATGGGCAGACGAATATTTCTGGCTGCCGCATCGCAGCGAGCCGCGCGGCGTCGGCGGCATCTTCTACGACCACCACAATAGCGGCCGCGACAAAAGCGAAGACAGCTGGGAGCGCGACTTCGCCTTCACACAAGCCGTCGGCCGCGCGTTCCTCGCCGCCTATCCGCCGCTGCTGCGCAAATACATGGGCAAACCGTGGAGCGAAGCCGAGCGCGAGGAGCAACTTGTGCAACGCGGCCGCTACGTGGAGTTCAACCTACTCTACGACCGCGGCACGACGTTCGGCCTGAAGACAGGCGGCAATGTCGAGAGCATCCTCTCCAGCATGCCGCCCGTGGCGAAGTGGCCTTAGGCTAACGCGCCTCCACATTATCGCGCAGCCACGCCGCGAACTCGGCTTCATCGATCTCGCTCGCAGCGAGGGCGAGCATCATAGCCAAGCACTCTTCGTCCGAAGCGATAAGCTCGTAGCTGTTTGCAGCGAGAAAAAGTTCGCACGCCACAAAGGCTGTGCGCTTGTTTCCGTCAGTGAAAGGGTGGTTGCGCGCGATGCCGAACGCGTACGCGCCTGCAAGCGCGGCCACATCGCTTTCGCCATAAGCGAAAAGATTCTGCGGCCGCGCTAGCGCGGATTCGAGCAAACCTTGATCACGCACGCCGCGCGCGCCGCCATGCTCAGCGAGCTGGCGGTCATGAACAGCGAGAATGAGGTCCTTGGGGAGCCGACGCGGCTCGGTCATTGAGCCAGCGCCTTCAGCACGCGGCGGCGCTTGCGCATGATCTCGTCGGCCAGCTTCATCAGCTCGGCGGTATCTTCGTCAGCAGCTTTGAGAGCCACACCGTCAGGTGCGTCGCTCACCGTCAGCTCATCGCCTTCACCGACCCGGAGCTTCGCCAGCACATCCTTCGGCAGAACCACGCCCAGCGAGTTGCCGATCTTGCGGACTTTCAACGTACGGCCGGACGGCTTCGCGGGCGCTTGCGCCTGGAAGCCTGCCTGTTCGCCGTCGCTGACGCCCTTGGGCTTCTTGGTTTCGTCGGTCATGCCAGCAATCTATGTTATTACGCATGTTATAACAAGGAGCGCCAGCGGCCTTTTTCTTGCGTGAGGCGAGCGCCATGGCCGCTATTCCCTACCCCCAAGACCTCAAACCACTGACTTCGCTACGTTTTCTCGCAGCGTTCTGGGTGCTGCTGTACCATTTCAAGGACCATCTCGGGCTCGGCCTGGGACAGTTCGGCCTGATCGCGGACGGCTATCTGGGGGTCGATCTCTTCTTCACCCTCTCCGGCTTCATCCTGGCGCACGTCTATCTCCAGAGCCTCGAGGGCGGGCGCTTCGGCTATGCGGGCTTCCTCAAGAACCGGATCGCCCGCGTGTACCCGATGCATCTGGCCGCGCTGGCTGCGATGATCGTGCTCTACCTGGGCGCAACCGCGCTCGGCGCCGGAGTGGGCTCGCCGGAAGCATTCAAGCTGAGCGATCTGCCGGCGCATCTCTTCATGGTGCACGCGTGGGGCGCGACGGGCGCCGTTGGCTGGAATTTCCCGTCCTGGTCGATCAGCGCCGAATGGGCGGCGTATCTCCTCTTTCCGCTGGTCGCCGCGCTGGTGCTGAAGGCGCAGCGCTGGTCCGGCGCGGTCGCGCTTGGCGCGCTGGCGCTTTGCCTTCTGTCCTTCGCCGCGCTCGACACTCTGCATCACGTGCTGCCATGGGTCGGCCGCGATTTTTCACAGATGACGGCGCAGATCGGCGCGTTGCGCATCCTGCCATCCTTCCTGCTCGGCGTTGCGCTTTACGCCTTCGGCCGCACGCACAGCGCGCCGCGCGCTTGGGCTTGGCCGATTGCGCTTGGCTCAGCTGCGTGGATCGGCGCCGTCGCCTCGTTTGGCCTCTGGGAAGGCTTGGTGTGGTTCGGCATCGCCGGCTTGCTTTATGGTCTTGCCGAAACCGCGCGCCATCAGATCGATGCGCCGATGAGCGGGCGCGTGTTCGTCTTTCTCGGCGCGGCCAGCTACGCGCTCTACATGATCCACTTGCCGATCGACATCGTCTGGTTTCACACGCTCGAACGCTTTGGCGTGACGGAAGCGTCGGACATCGGCGTGCGCATCGCCGCGCTTGTCGGTGTCTTCATCGCCTGCATCAGCGTCTCAGCCGTCGCTTATCTCTGGCTTGAAGAACCGGCGCGCAACTGGATCCGCAAGCTCGAACTTCCAAGCCTGCGCCGCCGTGGCGCGCTCAATCCTCAGAGCTGACCGGCCTGCACCGCGAACGTATCGCACTGGCGCGCGTCGCCTGAATCAAAGCCACGGCGGAACCAGCGCATGCGTTGCGCGCTGGAGCCGTGCGTGAACTGGCGTTGGTCGCGATGGCCGAGCGTATCGTCGCCGATCGCGTGCGCGGCGTTGAGCGCCTCGCGCAAGTCGGCTTCATCGATCGCCAGCGTCGGCCGCGCCGTATGCCCCCACACGCCGGCTAGGCAGTCCGCCTGCAGCTCGACGCGCACTGAAGTCTGGTTCTGGCTTTCGCCCTGCACTTGCTGTTGCGTGGCGCCGATCAGGTTCTGCACGTGGTGGCCGACTTCGTGCGCGATCACGTAGGCCTGCGCGAAATCGCCCGGCGCATTCAACCGGCTTTGCATCACTTCGTAGAAGCCGGGATCGATGTAGAGGTTGCCGTCCGCCGGGCAGTAGAACGGGCCGACGTCGGAGCTGGCATTGCCGCATCCGGTCGAGACCGCACCTTGGAAGACAACCAGCGTCGGCTCGCGATACGCGCCCGCCTGGCCGCCATAATTCGGCAAGCGCCCCTGCTGGAACTGCGCGCGCCACACATCTTCCGTCGAGCCGAGGACAGCGCGGGAGAAATCGCACGCCTGCGCGTTACTTTCACAGACCGCGCCTGAGCCCTGCACGGTCTGGCCGCTTTGCCCGCCGACAACACTCATCATCGGCCCACGCATCGACGGGAAGGCGAACCAGACAATGGCGGCGAGCACGCCGACAATCAGGATGCCGCGGAAGCCCAGCCGCCGGATCAGAGAGAAAAGCGCTCCGGCAGGCACGCCCCCGCCGCCGCCTGCGCCGCGGCCGCGGTCCTGAAAATTGTCCGAGCGGCGTTGGTTGTCGATGCGCATGGCGAGCGTCTCCCTTTAGGGGCGGCACCCTAGACCGCCGGCCCCGGTTGCAGCAACGCGGAAGCGGGCGTTCCGGCGCCCTGGCCCATCCAGTTTTCGCGGACGCTCAGTCCTCGCGAACTGCGCCGGCCGACGGGGGACGGTCGATCGTGTAGCGCAGTTTGGCGTTCGCGGCTTGGCGCTCCTCTTCCAGCGCGGAAAACAAATCGGCCTGCCCGCCAGCTTCCAGAGGGCGGCGGAATTGCATGGTGTCGAGCGGCAGGCGCGGCTTGTCCAAGCCGAAACGCCGGCACGCGGCGGCGAAGCGCGCGGCGATCAGCTTGGCGTAAGGTCCATCGCCTTTCTGCCGCGTGGTCCATTCCGGATCGTAGTCGCGCCCGCCGCGCATTTGGCGCACGATGCTGATGACGCGCGTGGCGCGGTCCGGAAAATGCGTCGCCAGCCACTCGCGGAAGAGATCCTTGATCTCGTGCGGCATGCGCAAGACCACATAACCCGCCGACGTCGCGCCGGCTTTGGCCGCTTCTTCCAGGATGGCTTCGATTTCGCTGTCGTTGATGGCCGGCACGATTGGGGCGACCATCACCGTGACCGGCACGCCCGCCTCCGCCAGCATCCTGATCGCCTCGATCCGCCGATGCGGCGCCGCTGCGCGCGGCTCCATCACGCGTGCAATGCGCCGCTCCAGCGTCGTGACGGAGATCGCCGCTTTCGCCAACCCGCGCTCCGCCAAGCGCGCCAGCACGTCGATATCGCGGATGATGAGCTGGCTCTTGGTGATCAGCGACACCGGATGGCGCCAGCGCTCCATGGTTTCGAGAATGCCGCGCGTGATGCCGTAACCGCGCTCGATCGGCTGATAGATGTCGGTCACGCCGCCGAGCATGATCGTCTTCGGCCGATAGCGCGGCTTGGCGAACTCCGCTTCCAGGAGCTCGACCGCGTTCGCTTTGACGAACAGCTTGGTCTCGAAATCGAGCCCCGGCGAGAGGCCGACATAGGCGTGGTTCGGGCGCGCGTAGCAATAAATGCAGCCGTGCTCGCAGCCGCGATAGGGGTTGATCGATTGATCGAAGGAGATGTCGGGGCTGTCGTTGGTTGAGATGATCGACTTCGCCAGCTCCGGCGTGACGATCGTCTCGAGCGGACGCATTTCCTCTGCGGTCCAGCCGTCATCGAAGGCTTCAGTGGCAAAGCGCTCGTAGCGGCCGCTTGCATTGCTGCGCGCGCCCCTGCCGTTCAGCGGGTCTTTGGTCATCGCGATAGGAGCATAGTCCTACGTTTAGAACATTTCAAGAACAACGACCGCCGACGGAACCACCGGGCTGCCTTACCGTTATGTAATCGGGACTAGCGGTGCGGGGTGGAGACGCGACGCATGCAATGGTTGGCGCTCGGCCTATTCGCGACGGCAATAGCTCTGCTGATGCTGTTTCTATTGGCCGCCTGACAGCGAAAAGGGCGCCGGTTCAAACCGACGCCCTTCAGCAATTCTCGCTGATCATGATCTCTCTCGTTGTCTTCTACGCCTTTCGGCTTGGGGACGTTCGAGAGGCTTACGCGACGATCTGAGCAGCTTGGTTCAGCGTGGCGAACGCGACCGGGGCGAACACGGCCAGAGCGGCGACGAGGCAATAAAACTTGGTCATTTCCATCTCCCATCAGGATCACCATCGATCCGATGAGAGGAAGGTACGGGCGGATTAGGCTTATCGCTGTGACGGGAGTCACGGGCTACGACGCAGTCAGTCGTCGAGATGATCTTCGATGATCCTGCTGTAGTCGGAGTCAATGCCAGCCACGGCATCTTGAAAGGCCCGCTCCAACAGGCGCGTCGCGCGGTCTTCATCCAACCGCCCTTCCAAGAAGAGGCTTAGCACCTGGCGAAAGAAGAACTCTCTAGCATCCTCCGTCACATGAACCCCATGTCCCGCTCGAAGCTGCGGAAGCGCCGGCCGCCGTCGACGTAGATCGTCTGCCCCGTCACGGCTTCGTTCTCGATCAGGAAGCGCACGGCGCTGGCGATATCTTGCGGCGTTGGCCCGCGCTCAAGCGGCACATCATCCTTTAAGCGCTGGAAATCCGCATCGCTCTGCCCCGGCGCCGGCAGCACATAGCCGGGCGCGACGGCGTTGACGCGCACACGCGGCGCCAGCGCGCGCGCCAGCAATTCGGTCGCGCCGGCGAGCGCGTACTTCGAGAGCGTGTAGGCGAAGTGATCGGGATACGGGCTCGCCAGCTTGAAATCGAGAAAGTTGACCACCGCGCCGCGCGCATCCTCCGGCAGCGCCTCGGCGAACTCGCGCGCCAGCAGCGCCGGCGTCAGCGCGTTGATGCGCATGTGCTGGACGAGCGCCTCTTCGCTCAGCGTGTCGATGGTGTCGTGCTCGAAGATCGCGGCGCAATTGACCAGCGCCGAGAGCGGTGCGCCCGCAGCGCGGATGCTCTCGCTCACCAGCGCGCCGCGCTCGGCGGCATCGCCCAGATCGGCGCGCACCAGCACCGCCGTCCCCGCCATCGCCGCGATCTCACGATCGATCGACTGCGCTTCCGGCTCGGAGCGATGGTAGTGCACGACAACGCCCCACCCCGCGCGCGCCAGCTCCAGCGCCACAGCGCGGCCAAGGCGCTTGCCCGCGCCGGTGACAAGCGCCCAGCTCATTTCTCTCTCCGGATGCATACGCTCACCACGCCATCGCCCGACAGCACCGAGGGCTTCTTCACCGTCACTTCCACCCAGCGCGCGCGTTCTGACAGCGAGAGGCAATGCCCCGCCACGCGATCGGCCAGCGTCTCGATCAAGTGCGCTGGCGCGCCGAGATCATCGCGGATGAAATGGATGATGCGGTCATAATCGACCGTGGCGCTGATGCGGTCATGCGCCACATAATTCGGCGGCTCCGCCAGCGCGAGCACAACGCAGATGCGCACCTCTTGCGGGCTGGCGCGCTCAGGCTCGGGCACACCGACGCGCACCAGCGCCTTGGCGTCGTCGATACGGATGATCTGCAGATCGGCCATAAGCCGCAGCTTAGCGCCGCTGTCCCGTTCTGGCACTAGCGCCGGCGCACGAATTATTAGCGACGATGGGCTAGTCTGCGCTGCATGTTCGAAGCGATCGTGCTCGCCATCGCCGTCCCCACCGCCGCCATGGCGTACGGGTTCGCGCGCCCGATCGGCGCCTTCAAGAAAAGCGGCCTGATGCTGCTCGCCGCGCTTGTTGCGCCTTTGGCGCTGGGCTTTGCCGTGTCGCCGTTCATCAACGACGCCGCCGGCATGGGGCTCTTCTTTATCGTCGTGGCGCTGACGGTGCTGATCGCGGGCGCTGCACTCTGCCTCGCGGTCGGCGCCGCTGCGCGGCTCGGCTGGAACGCGCTTAAGTAAAAGCGATCAAGCCAGCACCGAGCGCGACGACGACCGCGCCCAGCCAGCGCCGCGCGCCCAGATGCTCGCGCAAGAAGAAGAACGCGATCAGCGCGCCGAAAACGACCGAGGTCTCGCGCAACGCCGTCACTTGTACAATTGGCGCAAAAGTCTGCGCCCAGAGCACCAGGCCATAGCCGGCGAACGAAATGATTCCGATGAAGATGCCCTTGAATGGCGCGTGCGCGGCGTCCTTGAGCAAACGCGGTCCCCGCCGCCAGAACGCGAACGCCACCATCGGCACGCCCATAATGCCCGAGGTCCAGGCGACATAGACCAGCGCATCGCCGTTCACACGCGCGCCGAGCGCATCGACCAGCGAATAGGACGCAATGCATAGCCCGATGCTGAGCGCCCACAGCGTCGCCTTCACGGGCGCGCGCGGGCTGAAGCCGACCAGCAGCACGCCGACGGAAACCAGCGCCACGCCAAACATCTTCAGAGGCGGCGGAATCTCCCCCGCCGTCAGCGCCGCACCGATCGCCACCAGAAGCGGCGCCGAACCACGCGAGAGCGTGTAGATGTGGCTCATGTCGCCGGCGTCGTAGGCGTTGAAGAGCGTGTACCAATAGACGAGGTGGATCAGAACCGAGGCGACGAGGTACGGCCAAGCCTCGGGCGCAGGCGGCGGCAGTACGAACGCGACCGCCGCCCAGGTCAGCATGCCGCCGATCGCGATCAGGAAAGCGTCGGCTATGCGATCGCCGCGCCCGCCCTTTAACGCCGCATTCCAGCTGGCATGGATCAAAGCGGAGGCTAGCGCGGCTGCGATGGCGAGAGGCGGCATGAGTCGCGAGCGCTTATGGAC
>JAEYPY010000031.1 GCA_023410295.1 Pseudomonadota bacterium
GCTTCGTCCTGATCCCGGCGATGATCTACCTGCTGCGGATGCCGACCAACGTCGTCATCGGCACCTCGCTTTTCCAAGTGCTGATCGTCGCTTCCCTGGTCGTGATCCTGCAATCGATGGCGACGCAAACGGTCGACCTTGTGCTGGCGGCGCTTCTGATGGCGGGCGGCGTCATTGGCGCACAATTCGGGGCGCGCGTCGGCGCCGGTCTCAAGAACGAACATCTGCGCGGCATCTTGGGAATCTTGCTCATCATCGCCAGCGCCAAGTTCTTGTGGGACATCGTCATCCCACCGAATGAGCAATACGTGCTCGGAGGCCTCTGGTGAGGCAGCTTGTTGCATTGTTGACATTGTTGCTGCTGACCGCCCCGGCATCAGCGCAGCAGCCTGGCGATGTCGCCAACGATCTGCCGGCCGCTGTGGCTGAAGAGCAGATCACGGTGAGTTCGGACTATCGCGGTTCCTACGTCACAGTTTTCGGCGTCAATCCCGACCGGCGCGGACGCGGCGACATCGTCGTCGTCGTGCGCGGCCCCACCGAAAGCGCGGTGGTGATGCGCAAGCGCAATGTGTACGGCCTCTGGATCAACGGCGACCCCGTCCGTTTCAGCGACGCGCCCTCCTTCTTCGCCGTGCTGAGCAACCGCCCGCTCCGACAGATCGCGAGCCCGCAATCGATCTGGCGCTATCAATTGGATCCCGCCGCCTCGGCGCAGCTGGCGAGTACTGTACCGGCTGGCGCCGATCCTTCCGCCTATCGCGCCGCGCTAGTGCGGCTGCGGCGCGAGCAAGGGCTCTACCAATGGTATTACGGGCGCTCCGTACCGGATCAGCGCGGCGGCCTCACCATGTACCAGGGCGGACTTTTCCGCGCTGTAGTGCGCCTCCCCGCCAATGCGCCAATCGCACAGTATCACGCGGACACCTATCTCTTCCGCGATGGCCGGCTCATTTCATCGCAGCGCATTCCGATCAGTATCTCGCGCGTTGGCATCGAGCGGCGCATCCATGATCTCGCCACCAATGCCTCGTTGCTTTACGGCATCCTCACGGTGCTTCTCGCCCTCTTCTTCGGCTGGATTGCCGCCACCTTGTTCCGCCGCTCGTGAGACCTGAGCCGCCGCCCTTTCTGCCGCGCACGGCGCTGCGCTTTGGCTTTCTCGGCCTTGTGCCGCTGGCTGTGAGCGCGCTGGTCTCGCTTTCTCAACACGCCGACACGGCGCATCTCGGCGCTGTCGCGTTTTCGCTTTATGCGGCTGTGCTGCTTTCGTTTCTGGGCGGCGTGCGCTGTGGGTTCGAGCTCCTGCGTGCGCCAGACGCGCCGCGGGCGTTGCGGCTCTTTTTTAGCTCTCTGCCGGGATTGATCGGTTGGGCTTTGGCGTTGTTCGTCGTGCTCGTACCAGGCGCGATTGGCGCCGCCGCGGCGTTCGCGGGACTCTTTGCGGCGCAATATCTGTGGGACCACCGCAGCGCCATCGATGCGAATGCGCCGGATTGGTATCCGCTGCTCCGGCAAGTGCTGACCGGCGGCGCGATGATCGTCTGCCTCATGATCCCGCTGGCGACGGCGCTGCGGCGCATCTAGTCGTTCAGCAAACGCTCCGGCGGCGCCGGCAGCACGCGCTCTTTGCCGAGCACCAGCGCCATCGCGCCGTGCGGGAAGAGCGGTTCGAACGCTTCGTCGCAAATGTTCAGTCCGCCGGTGAAGGCGCCGAATGCAGGCATAACGAGGCGCTCGCCATCGGTGGCGAAGCAGCGCCGCCGCACGCTGCGTCCACGGCCGCTGACGCGCGCACAAGGATGCAGGTGCCCGGCGATCTCGCCGACGCTTGGCGCTGTCGAAGGTTCGTGGCGCAGCACGAGCGCGCCTAAGTGCAGCACGTCGCGCACGGCGCCACCCAACGTGCCTGGCGCTTTGCTGTCGTGATTGCCCTCAATCCAAACCCAGTCGCATCGCGCCATCAACGCGCCCAGGATCATGCGGTCCGCCGGCGCCAGACGCACGACGCCTTCACCATCATGAAAGCTGTCGCCGAGCGAGACGATGGTGTCGGGCTGCATCGCCTCGGCCAGCGCAGTAAGGCGCATCAGCGTCGCGTGCGTGTCGTACGGCGGCAGCATCTGGCCGCGGCGGGCGAAGGCCGAGCCTTTCTCAAGGTGCAAGTCCGAGACGATCAGCGTCTTGGCTTCGCCGACCCAGAGCGCACCTTCCGGCAATGCCGTCACCGTGACGCCGGCGAGACGCGCCTCAACGGTGGCGCCGGCGATCGCCAGCGGCGGCAACGCGCGCGCCTTGCGACGTGTCTTGGCAGTGCGCCGCGGCAGGGGCGAAAGCATCGGCATCGGGTCAGCGCACCAAGCTCGTCACGGCGTGACGATCGGAAAATTGGGGTCCGGTGTATCGAACACCTCGTTCATGTCTTCAAGAGCGCGCCTGTTGCCGGCGATGCGGATTTGTCCGGATAAGACAGCGCGGCGCATCGTTCCCGTCGCCATCGCCTGCAGGAATACCGCGCGTGGTGCGGTAATGGTTGGCGCATCGTCGAGCGTGACGTCGCGTTCGTGCACAAGTACGCCATTGGCGATGCTGACGGCGAAGCGCTCGCTTCGCTCCGGAAAAACCAAGTTGAAAGCGAAGCGCCGTGCGCCGAGCCGCTCAGGATTGAGACGCACGGCCAAGAGATCGAGGATATAGCTGGTGGGCGTCGCGGCGACGAGATCTGCACTCTGCACTTGGCTCGCGCGCTGCGGCGGCCCCTGCTCCAGTTCGCGCGCCGCGACGAGATACATGTTCCGCCAGATCGCGCTCTCGGCCTGGTAAGCCATCTGCCGATGTGTGCGCGCGAGCACCTGACGCGCGGCGTTATTCTGCGGATCGGCGAAGACGAGATGGTTCAGCACGCGCGCGGCCCAGCGATAATCACCTTCGTCGAACGCGCGCTGCCCTTCCGCCAGAACGCGTTCAGCGCCGCCCATGGCGCGGACGAACCGCGTTGCCTCTTCTTCCGGGGGCAGCGGATTGAGGTTAGCTGGATTGGCGTCGTACCAGCCCATGTAGCGCTGATAGATGGCGCGCGAATTGTGCATCATCGTGCCGTAATAACCGCGATTGAACCAACGACTGGCGAGCGCTTCAGGTAGACGCACGCGCTCGGCGATCTCACGATCGGTATAGCCGGCGTTCATGAGACGCACCGTCTGATCGTGCAGGTATTTGTACGCGTCGCGGTGGCTGGCGATGAAATCAGTGACGCGATCGTTGCCGAAGCGTGGCCAAGCATGGCTTGTGATCATGACTTCTGTGCGGGGGCCATAGAGACGCAGCGCTTCGGTCAGATAATCCGCCCACGCCTTCGCATCGCGCACCAACGCGCCCCGCGGCGTCAGGATGTTGTGCATCGAAGCGTTGGCGTTCTCGGCAAGATCGAGCACGCCGAAATCGGGCAGAAAAAAATTCATCTCCGCCGGCGCCTCGGTTTCGGGCGTCACCTGAAATTCAAAGCGCACGCCATCGATCGTCAGTGTCTCGCCGGTGCGGACGATGGTGCGCGTCGGCGGGATCAGCGTGAATGTGCCGGCCGAAATCGCCAAGCCGATCCCAGACGTCAATTGACCTTCTGGTCCGGGCGTTAGTCCCGAACCGAATTGATAGAGCGCGCGGCGACCCATCGCGTTGCCCGCGATGACGTTCTCAGTGGAGGCGTGCTCCATGAAACCATCCGGTGCGATGATTTCGACATCTTGCTCCGGCGGTTGACCGACGCCGAGCACCCCGCGCACGCCGCCGAAATGATCGACATGGCTGTGGGTGTAGATAACAGCGCGAACTGGACGCACGCCGAGATGGTGATGCGCCAGTTGCAGCGCTGCCCCCGCCATCTCCATGCTCGTCAACGGATCGACAATGATGAACCCGGTGTCGCCGACGATGATGGTCATGTTTGAGACGTCGAAGCCGCGCACTTGATAGACACGGTCGCTCACGCGGAATAACCCGGCGCGGGCAAGAAGCCGCGCATGACGCCAAAGGCTGGGATTCACCGTCTCAGGCGCGTCGCCCTGCAGAAAATCATACGCACGAAAATCCCACACTGTACGGCCGTCAGCCGCACCGATGCCGGCCATCTCCGGGCCGGCGACGAAACCGCGCGCGGCGAAGTCTTCATCCTCACGGTCGTTCCATGGCAACACGCGGGACATTTCCGTATTGGCAGCTCGCGTTGCATCCGTCGCCTGTGCATGCGCGGCGCCCGTCATCGTGCAAGCAAGCAATAGTGTCGCCCAAATCCGCATCGTCTCCCCCTGATTTCGTCCAAAGCTGCGACGGCGCGGCGCAAATCGCAACACTCAGCTCATCGCTTCTTCGATGAGTGACGCGGCGTCTTCGAGGATCGCCTCTTCCGCTTCGCCCTGAATCGAGACGCGGCCCATTTCGAGCATGACGGGTGCGGCGAAGGGGGAGACGTGCGGGAGGTCGCGGTGCACGAGCCTGCCTTTCACGCGCCGCAACAATGCCCCGAGGCGCTTCAAATCGAGATAACCTTCGCCGGCGTCGGCGAAGGCGGCTTGCATGAGGATGTGGTCGGGTTCGTACTGGCGCAGCACGTCGTAGATGAGATCGGCTGAGAACGTGACTTGGCGGCCCGTCTTCTTCGCCGCCGCAGGCGCCTTGCGCTGAATCATGCCGGCGATCTGCGCGGCCTTGCCGAACATCGACTTCATCAGCGTCGATTCCGCCAACCAGCTTTCGAGATCGTCACCCAGCATGTCTTCATCGAACAGCGCGTCGAAATCGACATCGCCCATGGGCTCAAGGCCCCAGACGGCGACGGCGTATTCGCTGGCGAGGAAGCCGAGCGGCTGTTTGCCGATGCGTTCGAGCCGCCGCGAGAGCAGCATGCCGAGCGTCTGGTGCGCCAAGCGGCCTTCGAACGGATAGCAGACGAGATAATGCTTCAGCGCGCGCGGGAACGTCTCGATCAGCATCTCATCCGGCGCGGGCACGATGGAGCGCTTCTTCTGCATCTTGATCCAGTCGCGCACTTGCGGGGGCAATTTGCGCTGGCGTTTCGGCTCATGCAGCATGTGGCGCACGCGGTCGGCGAGGAAGGTCGAGAGCGGGAATTTTCCGCCGGCGTAAGATGGGATGCGCGGGTTCTCTTCCCCAGTAGCGCGCACCACCAATGCGTCAGTTTCCTTGACGCCAATGAGACGCAGCATGCGGCCGGCGAAGATGAAGGTGTCGCCCGGCGTCAGGCTCTCGATGAACCATTCTTCGATCTGG
>JAEYPY010000105.1 GCA_023410295.1 Pseudomonadota bacterium
CTTCAGCGGCGATCGGGGGAGGGGCGGCGGGCGTCAACATGTTGGATGGCGGGTGTCACATGGGGCGCCGGCGGAACTTTGACCAGCGCCCAGCGGCGTTCAGACCTCATCAACCAACGAAGCGTAGCTCGGATGCCATGGCGGGCGTGCGCGCGATCATCGCCTGGCTCGGGTTTGCCCTGGCCGCCGGCTGCGCGAGATCCGCGCCGCCGCCGGAACTTGACGGCCTATGGAGCGCGAACCTGGCCGCGTGCGATGCTGGCGTGGGCATTCGTTTCACACCCGAAGCCATCGCCGCAATTTATCACGACGAAACCGAGGTGCTGTTCGCCGCGCCGGCCTACGACCTGGAACGCGGCGGCGAGCTGTTCCGCGTCCGTATCAGCTACGCGCTGCCGCGCCCGGTCGGCGGCGCCGCCGTCGTCGGCGCGCGCGGCGTCCTGGTGCTGGAGCGCAATGGCGGGCGCCTCGAAGCGGCGGCGCACAATCTAATCGATCATCGCACCGGCGCGGCGCGCCTTCGGCTCGAGAACGATCCGGCGATGATGACGATGTCGCTGCAGCCTTGCGACCTTCATCCCTGGCGCGACGATCTCCGCGGCCTCACCACATAAAAATCGCCGGCCTTAGAGGCCGGCGATTTCTCTGATCTGACTCGGATTAAGCGGCTCAGTTGGCCGCTTGCACCGTCGGCGTTTCGCCGTTGCAGCGCGCGAGTTCATCAGCGCTGAGTTCGCCGCCTTCCGGGCCATAGGCGGCGACGCGGACGCCCGCTTCGCGCACGAACTGGCGGCAAGCGCGCACGGTCGCGCCGTGGCTCGGACGCGCGACGCAGGTGTCGCCCGCGCAATTCCACACGGCGTTGTTGGCGATGACGCGGGTCTGTTCGGCGACCGGCGCTTCAAGCTTCACCGTGAACACCGGATCGCGCGCCAGGGCGACGCCGGTGAAGCCGACGCTGACGACGGCGGCGAGAACGAAAGTACGAAAAGCGGACATGGCTCATGACTCCGAGACTGGTCGCGCCGCCTGGGGAGGAGCGCAGGCCCAAATCTGCCGCGAATGCTGATCAGTGACAAGAGAAAAATGAACGAAGCCAATATTATTCACACGTTCGTTATTAGCGCCGCTCTGGGCCGGGATTCGTCGATAGTCCGCCCATAGTGAGGGCCCGGCGACGCTATCCCAGACGGTATGGTTAATTGGCGTCTGCCGCGCCCGCCGGCTTTGCGTTAGGGTCTGTCGCAGCGGCGTGGCCGGCCGAAGGCCGCCACACGACGGGAGGGGAGACATGACGATTTACAAGTTTGCGGTCGGCGTCGTGCTGGCGGTGGCCATGGTTGCGGTGCTGACGGTCAGCGCGCTCGTGTTCAGCGCGCGGGATTTCCAGTTCGGCGTGGCCCAGGTCGCGCCTTCGACCAACGGCCTCATCTCCTTCCAACGCCTGATCGAGGCTGATGCTGAGATTGTCCAGATCGAGACCGAGACCGCCGAGCCGCGCGGTGAGCTCCTTGAAGTGGAGCAGCGCATCGCCGGGCTGGACGCCGATGCGCAACGCGCGGAAGCAACGGCCAACGAAGCGCGCGCGCAGATCGTCGGCGGCATCGCGCAAGTGGAAGCCAATGCCGGCGTCAACGCAGCTCAAAGCGCCGCCGCGGACATGAGCGCACAAGCGCTCTCCCAACGCATCAACGCGCTGGCTGCGCGCCCCGGCCTCTCCGCCGCCGATCAGCAAAACGTCGCCGCGCTGAGCGCACAGGCGAACCAGCTCAGCCAGCAGGAAGCCGGCCTCGATCAAACCGACGCCGAGCGCGCGACGCTCGCCGCACGCCAACGCGCGCTGAGCGGACAGGTGGCGGAATCGAACCGCCGCATTTTCGCGCTCCAGCAAAGCGTCGTGCCGGATTACGAACACTACGGCCGCGTGCGTAGCGAAGCGCTCTCGCTGCAATCAATGAGTCCGCTCGGCGTCAGCGCCTTCCTGGCGCAAGGTCATCCGGCGCTGCTCTCGACTATCCTTGTGCTGCTGATGGGCGCGCTCGGCGCGCTGCTCTATCTCTTCCCTGCCTATCTCAACCGCGCCGAACCCGTGACCATGGCCGAGATCGTCGTGCGTCTCATCTTCGGCATGTGCGCGGCGCTGGCGTTCTACGTGCTGGCGAACGCGGCCATCGCCGGCTTCTCGATCGGCTCAGGCGTGCAGCAGGCGACGACCTCCTCGCTGCTCAATCCGTTCACGGTCTCGCTGGTGGGCATCGTCGCGGGCGTGCTCTCCGAAGACATCGCCAAATGGATCCAGGATCGCGGTCGGGGCATCTTCACCCAGGGCACGGTCAGCGCCGGCGCTGTCGCCGGTTCGCGCCCGCCGGTCGTAAACGAACCCGCGCCCACGGGCGGGCTCGTCAACAATCAGGCCATCTCGTAATCGGCCAAATCGCGCCTGACGCGGCGGCACGCGCTTTCATGCGCTGGCCGCCGCGTTTAGTGTGCGCCGCACAATTCTGAGGGAGAACGCCATGGGCCGCGCAGTCGTCGTTTCTTACGCCCGTACGGGCCTCGCCAAGTCGGGCCGGGGCGGCTTCAACGATACCCACGGCGCGGTGATGACCGGCCATGCCATCCAGCACGCCGTGTCGCGCTCAAAGCTCGATCCTTCGGAGATCGAAGATGTCGTTATCGGCTGCGGCGCGCCCGAAGGCGCGACGGGCCAGAACATCGCGCGCCTCTCGCTGATCCGCGCCGGACTGCCGGTGACGACCTCGGGCACGACCGTGAACCGCTTCTGCTCCTCCGGTCTCCAGGCGATCGCGCAGGCCTCGCACTACATCATGAACGAAGGCGCCAAGGCCGCGATCGGCGGCGGTGTTGAATCGATCTCGCTGGTGCAGCTGAGCGGGCAGGCGAACCGCTATCGCATCACCGAAGAAGAGCTGATGAAAACCAAGCCTGAACTTTGGATGGCGATGATCGAAACCGCCGACATCGTCGCTAAGCGCTACAACGTCGCCCGCGATTATCAGGACGAATATTCGCTGCGTTCGCAGCAGCGCATCGCAGCGGCGCAAGCGAACGGCATCTTCGACGATGAAATCGTGCCGCTGGCGACGAAAATGAAGGTTGTCAACAAGGAGACGAAGGAAGAAAGCCTCGTCGACTACACGGTCACCAAAGACGAGTGCAACCGCCCGGAGACGACGCTCGAAGGCCTCGCCAAACTCGAACCGGTGCGCGGTCCCGGCAATTTCGTCACCGCCGGCAATGCGAGCCAGCTTTCCGACGGCGCCGCGGCGGTGGTGCTGATGGACGAGAAGGAAGCCGAAAAGCGTGGCCTCGAGCCGCTTGGCCTCTTCAAGGGCTTTGCCGTCGCGGGTTGCGAGCCGGACGAAATGGGCATCGGCCCCGTCTTCGCCGTGCCGCGCCTGCTCGAACGCCAGGGCCTCAAGGTCGACGACATCGATCTGTGGGAGCTCAACGAAGCGTTCGCTTCGCAATGCCTTTATTGCCGCGATCAACTCGGCATTGATCCTGAAAAGTACAACGTCAATGGCGGTTCGATCGCCATCGGCCACCCGTTCGGCATGACGGGCGCGCGCCTCGTCGGCCACGTGTTGATGGAAGGGCGCCGGCGGAAGGCCAAGACCGCCGTCGTCACCATGTGCATCGGCGGCGGCATGGGCGCCGCGGGCCTCTTCGAAGTCTTCAGCTAAGCACTTTGTGGACGGAGCTGGCGGTCGCGATGCGAACGCCGGCTTCGTCGACGAACTCGGCGCTCATGAAGGCGAGCGTGCGCGTCTTACGCGTCACGTTTGTCGCTATGCGTCCCGGCTTAGGCCGTTGCAGCATGTCCAGCGTAAACGAAACCAGCGCGGTTTCCTGATCAGCTTCGCGGTCAGCCGCGGCTTGCAGTGCGTCGAGCAACTGCGCGGCGATTTCAGCGTCGGTCATTTGTGGCGCTTGATCGCTAGATTGATGCGCTCATGCGCGACCTCAAGCGTCGCCCATTCGCCGACGCTGGCGCGCTTGCCGGGCTCCAAATCCTTGTAGTGCGTGAAGAAGTGCTTGATCTGCTGCACGAGCAGAGGCGGCAGTTCTTCGTGCGTCCTCACGTCCTTGTAGAACGGATTGAGCGCATCGACCGGCACGGCGAGGATTTTCTCGTCGACGCCTTTCTCGTCATCCATCAGCAGCACGCCCACCGGCCGCGACCGGATCACACAACCGGCGACCACCGGCATCGGCGTGACAACAAGAATGTCGAGCGGATCGCCGTCTTCGCCCAGCGTGTTCGGGATGAAACCGTAATTGCTCGGATAGAGCATCGAGGTGTGCAGGAAGCGGTCGACGAAGAGGGCGCCGGATTTCTGATCCAGCTCATACTTCACCGGCAACCCGCCCTGCGGAATCTCCACAAACGCGTTGACCTCATGCGGCGGGTTGGGGCCGGGGCTGACGAAACGGATGTCCATGGCCTCTCGCTTTACACCTCCGCCCCGAACAAAGCATTGTCTCTCACATTTCTTTCTTCAACGGCGCCAAATCCGGAAACACGGGTTCCCGCTTCTGCGCTTTCGCGGCGAAGGCTTCCATCATGTGTGGGGGCGAGAACATGCCGGCTTGCCAGGTGGCGATGTAGTCGAGGCCGTCGGCGATGGAATGATCGCGCGCGTGGTTGATCATGCGCTTGGAGCCCGCGACCGCCACCGGCGCTTTGCTGGCGATCTCGCGCGCCAGCTCCATCACGTGCGCCAGCATCTCATCTTGCGTCGCGAATACGTCATTGACGAGGCCGATCTCTTTCGCCTTCTGCGCGGGCAGACGCCGGCCCGAATAGGCAAGCTCGCGCACCCAGCCTTCCGGGATGAGCTTACAGAGCCGCGGGAAGGTGCCGACATCGGCGGTCATGCCGATATTGATCTCGGCGATCTGGAAGAACGCATCTTCCGTGCAATAGCGGATGTCGCAGGCGCTGGTCATATCGACGCCGGCGCCGATGCAGCCGCCCTGGATCGCCGCGATGACCGGCATGCGCACATTGTCCAGGCAATTGAAGCTGCCCTGCAGCGTCAGTACGAACTGGCGGAACGCCTCGGCGCGCGTGTGCTGATCGCCGCCTTGTGCGGTGATGCTCTCACCGTCGGTGAAGACGGAAATGTCCATGCCCGCGGTGAAGTGCTTGCCGGTGGAGGAAATGACGATCACGCGCGCGCGGGCGCTGTCGTTGATGTCGTTCACGATCTTCGGCAGCTCGTTCCAGAACGGTCGCGGCATCGCGTTGAAGGCCTTTGGCCGGTTGAGGACGATGTGGGCGATGTTGCTTTCGATGCTGACGGCAAAGCAGGATTCGGACATGGGCGGCGCCTCCTTGGCCCGCCTTAGCACGATGGCGCGAAAGGGTCGTGGGGTGGCGTCGCGGCAGGCTCAAAAAGAAAGGGCCCGCGCCGGGGACGCGGGCCCTTGAGAGACGATGCTCCGGGAGGAGACAGCGTTGAGGAGAGATCACCAGCCCAGAGTGAGGCGGGCGTAGCTGAATCGGCCGTTGAAGCCGAACGGAGAGTAGAACGGGAATGCGACGACGCCCGAGGTGTTGAGCGGCGCCGGCACCGCATCCGGGTATTCGTCGAACACGTTGTCGACACCGAGCGCGATGGAGATGTTGTCGCTGAAGCGATAGCGGCCTTCGAGGTCGAGCAGCGTGTGCTCGCCGGTGCGGAAGTCCGCCGCGGGCGAGCCGCCCGGCTGCAGCACGTCGCCATAATAGCTGGCGCGCGCCGTGGCGCCGAAATTGTTCAGCTCCCAATCGACGCTGACCACGGCCTTTTCGCGCGGCGTGCCTTCCTCGATGGTGAGGATGCGGTTGCGGCCGAGCAGCGGCGGTGTCGGGTCCAGCACCGAAAGCGAATCCGGCACGCGCGTTACCTCGACTTCATTGAAGTTGAGCGCCGCTACGAAGTCGAATTCGCCTGCGCCGCCCGCATCCAGCTGATAGCGGCCGACGATGTCGATGCCTTGCGTCTCGGTTTCCACGCCATTGATGAAGAAGCGCGCGGCGCTGATGCCGAGCGGATCCAGAAGCGCCGCGACTTGGGGGCTGAAAGTGCGCGAGATGTTTTCCGAAAGCGCGATCTGATCGCTGATCTCGATGCGGTAGGCGTCGATGGTGAGATCGAAATCGCCGACCTGAAAAACCGCGCCGAGCGAATAGTTCACCGCTTCTTCCGGCCGCAGCGGCTCGGAGCCCAAGGTGCGGGCGACGAGGCTGGTTGCCGGGAAGGTGCCCGTTTCCACCACGTCCGGCGCCTGGAACACAGACGCGGTTGAGGTGAAGTAGGATTGCTGCAGCGATGGCGCGCGGAAGCCGCTTGAGACCGCGCCACGCAGGGCGAAGTTGTCGGTGAAGTCGTAGCGCGCTGTGAGCTTGCCGTTCAGCGTTTCGCCGAAGTCGGAGTAATTTTCGAAGCGCACTGCCGCGCCTACGAGCAGCCGCTCCACGGGAAAGACTTCGACATCGACATAAGCGCCCCATGCGGTGCGGTCTTCATCGACTTCGTTGCTGGGCTGGAAGCCGATGAAGCCTTGCGCGCCAGAGGCAAGCCCTGGCGCCGCGGCCGGGCCGCGGTCGTACGAGGCCGGCTCGCCGGCGCGGATTTCATAAGTTTCGCGACGTGCTTCGACGCCCCAGGCAAAGTTCACCGGCTGCGCCAGCCCCGCATCGAACCCGCGTGTGAAATCGATACCGAGCACGGTCTGGCCATAGGTGAGGCCGCCATCGTCGAAGCTGGTTTGCGAGGCCGCGCCATAGGTGGAGTTCAGCGAATTCTCGGTGCGGAAGTCGAGCGCGTTGCGGCCATAGACGAGGCTGAGATCGGTATCCCAACCCGCGAATTCGCCGCGCACGCCGCCAGCGGCTGTCAGATCTTCTGATACGACGTTGATCAGCGGCAGGAAGCCGTTCGGATAGATCGCCGGCACGTTGTTGGCGTTGTTGAAGCGGCGCGGGAACGCAGCGCTCGTGCTATCGCGATCCTGATAGCCGAGCCAACCATACGCCTCCCAGCCATCAGCGAGCGGGACGCCGGCGTTCGCGTAGGCGCTCCATTGCTCCACTTCGGGATCGCCGAAGCGCGAATTGACGATCTCGTCCGGCAACAGGTTGGGATCGATGTCGCCGCGGCTGGTCGGTTCGCGCTGCAGGAATTCCGCCGACACGGTGAGGAAGCCGCTCTGCCCGAGCGCAAAGCCCTGCCAGCCGGAGATGGTGGTGGTTTCGCCGTCGGTTACATCGCGCGAAGAGCGCGCGGGTTCGACCGAGGTGTCGTACTGGCCATAGGAGATGGTCGCGCCGCCGCCTTCGCGCGCTTCGCGCAGGCGCAAGTTGACGACGCCGGCGATGGCGTCCGAACCGTATTGCGCCGAGGCGCCGTCGCGAAGCACTTCGACGCGATCAAGCGCGGCGACCGGGATGGCGTTCAAGTCAACCGCCGCCGAGCCGCGGCCGACCGAGCCGTTGACATTGACCAGCGCTGAAGCGTGCCGGCGCGTGCCGTTGACCAGCACCAGCGTCTGGTCGGGCGAGAGCCCGCGCAGCGTCAGCGGCCGGATCGAGTCCGTGCCGTCGACAACCGCCGCGCGCGGAAAATCGATCGAAGGCGCAACGGCGGAGAGCGATTCCGCGAGTTCGGTCGTGCCTTGCTGACGCAGCGCCTCCCCGCTCAGCACGTCGACAGGCGAGGGTGTCGACAATTGCGAGCGGCCTTCGCCGCGCGTGCCGGTGACGACGATGACATCGTCTTCATTCGCCTCCTGCGCGTAGGCGGAGACAGGAAGCGCGAAAGCGAAGAGCGAAGCGGTCGCCAGCAAGCTGCGCGTTAGTTTGATCTGCACGTTGAGCACCCCCACGATTGGTCACGGCGCCTCGCTGAGCGAGGCGGCTGAGCAGCAGATCGGAACTCACGCTGCGTAGCCAAGGCCCGGAAGCTGAAGCGTGAGATTAGTGGGGCTAATGTGAGGCGCGCGCCTTATCGCCGGCGACGAAGTGGGCCATCTGGTCGCCGTGCGCCTTCTTGAAGGCGGGGCGGTCGGTGACGCGGGCGATGTAGGCTTCCGTAGCTGGCCGGTCGCCGAAGGCGCGCACTTTGGGCACGCGCAGCACGTCAGCCATGATCAAATCGGCGACCGTGAAGCGGTCGGCCGCAAGCCACGCGCGCGATTTCAAGACGCTCTCGAGGTGATCGAGCCGGCTTTGTAGCCAGCCGGTGAGGCCGTTCTCTTTCGCGCCGGTGATTTCCAGAAACCACCACGGCACGGTGACCATCTCGATCGAGTTGAGCGCGGCGATGGTCCATTGCAGCGTTTGTGCTTCACCCGCGGGATCACGGGGTGTCAGCTTTTCACTTTTGCGCGCGAGATGCAGAAGTCCCGCGCCGCTCTCGAACAGTTCGACCTCGCCATCGCTCAGAAGCGGAATCTGGCCAAATGGCTGACGCGCAACACGATCGTCCTGCGACTCGAACGGCACCGTGCGCACCACGTAAGCAAGCCCCGCTTCCTCGCACGCCCATCGCAGACGCAAATCGCGTACGAGTCCACGCGGGCCGTCCGGCACCCAATCGTAGGTCCAGATGATGAGTTCGCTCATGCTGCCAATTCCTCCCGAGAGCCGAACATATCGTGGCGAGCTTGGGGCGCGACCTCTCACGATCCGCTTCACGGGATCGTGAGTCCGCCGCATTAATGGATCGTCATCGCGAAATGTGCGCTAAGCGAACACCACGCCCGTCAGCACAGCTGCGTAGTGCACCGCGGCCGCGGCCATGACGAAGCCGTGCCAGATCGCTCGGCGGAAGGGGAGTTTCTCCCAGACGTAAAACGGAATGCCGACCGAATAGAGCAAGCCGCCGACCGCAAGCAGGACGACGCCCGCAAGCGGCACGCCTTCAACGAGCGGTCCCATCGCCGCGACCACGAGCCAGCCCATCAGCACATAGAACGCGATCCAAATGCGCTTGCCGATGCCGGGCAGAAAAAGTTTGCCGGCGGCGCCAACGATGGCGAGCGCCCAGATAATGGTGGTCATCGAGATCGCCCAGGCGCCGTCGAAGCGGATGGTGGTGAAGGGCGTATACGTCCCGGCGATCATCAGGAAGATCGCGGCGTGGTCGAAGCGGCGCAGCAGCGATTTGCGTTTATGGTTCTCCGCCAAATTGTACGCCATCGAACAGCCGATCATGGTCATGACGCAGATCGCATAGACCAGTACCGCGCTCGCCATCGGCAGCCCGCCGCGCATGATGGCGAGCCCCAGCGCTGCGCCCACCGCAAAGGTGAAGAGCATCAGCGCCACGCCATGCACCCACCCGTCGACCAGCTTTTCGAGCCGCGTGGGGTAGTGGAGCTTGGGAATTAGGTCGGAGAGCGTCATGGAACTCCAATGATGGCAGAGGCCCTGGCCCAAGTCATGGCGCCCGCCGATAAAGCTTCAAGACCGATTGTTTCGACCGGCGCGCCCGGCTCGCCCCTGGGCGGTGGTAAACTGCGTGCATGCAGAATCACTCCCGACGCGCGCTGCTTGCCGGCCTCGCGGTTTCCGCCGCGGCGCCGGCTCTGGCGCAACAGCCGTTGCTTGAGGGCTTGACGCAAGGCGACGCCGCGCGCGGCATCCGCGAAGCGCTCGGTATCGCCGCCACCAACACAGCGCTGCAGCTCGGCCGCCCCGGCGGATTCTGGAGCGATGCGCGCGTGCGCATCCCGCTGCCCGGCCTGCTCGGGCAAACGCAGCGCACGCTCTCGGGCTTCGGCATGTCGCGCCCGCTCGACGCGCTGCAGGAGAATTTGAACCACGCCGCCGAAAGCGTGATGCCGGAAGCCGGGCGGCTGTTCCTCAACGCCGTACGCAGCCTCACCATCGACGACGCGATCGACATTGTGCGCGGCCCCCAGGACTCCGCCACACGCTATCTGCGCGGCCGCACCGAAACGCGCCTCACCACGCTGTTGCGCCCGCCGATGCGCGAGGCGCTGACGCAATCGGGCGCCTTCACGCTGCTCCGGGCCGCGCTGCGCGAGGTCGGGCTCGCCAGCATGACCAACGATCTGCGTACGGAGATCATCGCCTTCTCCACGCAAAAGGCTCTCGACGGCTGCTTCTTCTTCATCGCCGAAGAAGAGCGCGCCATCCGCCGCGACCCCTTGCGCCGCACCAACGACATTCTGCGCCGCGCGTTCGGCTGACGGGAACAGTGCCCGCTCGCGCAGGGAAGGGCTGCGGGGATAACTCTTGCCTTATGCCGCCGCTGGCGTACTCACCAGCGCCGTGACCGAGACCCAAGCCGCCACCGAGTTTCGCCGCCTCTCGTTCGATCTGCCGGGCGGGCAGATGGCCGGCATCGCTTTTGGCGCGGAAACGCCGAACCCCGACATCATCTTCCTGCACGCGACGGGCTTCAACGCGCGCACTTATCGCTCGCTTCTGGCGCCGCTGGGCGAGCGCTTTCAGGTATGGGCCTTAGATGCACGCGGGCACGGACGCACGACGTTGCCGGCGCGCACGTTCGGCTACGCCTCCTGGCGTCGGCATCGCGAAGACCTGATCGCGGTGCTGGAACAGCACTGCACCGCACCGGTGACGCTCGCGGGCCACTCCATGGGCGCGACAGTGAGCCTGCTCGTCGCCGGCAAGCGCACCGATCTCGTCGCCGGCCTCGCGCTGCTTGAGCCCGTCATATTGCCGGCCTCGCACTACGCTTTCACGGAAATCCCCGGCGCGCCGCTGATCCAGCGCATGACCTTTCCGCTCGCGCGCAACGCCGCCAAACGCCGCGATAAGTTCGAGAGCCGCGAAGAGGCGGTCGCTGCGTTCACCGGCCGCGGCATCTTCAAGACCTTCCCGCCTGAAGCGGTCGAGGACTACGTCGCCGACGGTCTCGTCGAAGATCCGCGCGGCGGCTTTCGTCTGGCGTGCCGGCCAAAGTTCGAAGCGGCGACCTTCTGCGCGCAGCGACACGATCCGTGGGGCGCGCTGCGGCGCGTCACCGACCCGCTGGTGCTGCTGCGCGCGGAAAAGAACTCCACCATCTCCGACGCCGCCGTCGCGCGCTTCGCCGCCACCAAGGCGGATGCGCGCATCGCCACCGTGGAAGGCGCCAGCCACATGCTCCCGATCGAGCGTCCCGACCGTGCCCGCGCCGCTATCGAAACCGCGGCGCTGCTGGCGAAAGCGGGGCGGAAGTATGCGGATGCGTTGGAGTAGGCGCGTTCGAGGATCAAGGTTCGGTTATCAAGAACCGGAGCATCGATAACAGAATAACCGGCTTAAACGGCCAGCTTCACGATGCGCTTCTGCATCCGCGCGCGTGCTTCGGCACTTGGCGCGATGGCTTTGCGCGTTGCTGTATCGAACGTCAGCGCCACCGCTTCCATGCTCGCCCACGCCGCGCCGCTTTCGGGATCGACGATCCAGTGAATGAGGCGCAGCGTCTTTTCGCCGACTTCAGCAATACCGGAATGGACTTCAATGAGTTCGCCCGCGCGCGGGAAACGGCGGAACACGAGCCGCGCTTCCACGACAGCGCCTGCCGGCGCCGCTGCCGCATTCTCCGCCGCCGCGTCCTGCCGCCATTGCGCCAATAAATTCGGCACCGAGTCCGAGACGCGGCCGACATAGTGCTCGGCGCGCAGACGCCCGAACGCGTCGCACTGATCGGGAAACACGCAGGTCGCGCCAATCCGCGCCGCGCCGGCGTCGATCGCGCCCTGTCGCGTGGCGTTCGACGGCCCCTTGCTCAAATCGATGGAGCGAGGCTTAGCGTGCTCCGGCAGTGTGCAAGAAAGCCGCTGCGCCGCCGCGCGCGAGCGCTGCGACCACGGGAAAGGGCGGAAGCTGCGCGTCTCGGCATGCGCCACGCGCAGCGTGAAGCACGAGCTCGGCGCGCCATCGCCATGGCGCATATCGAGGCAGAGCGTCGCCTCGCTCTCGCCGAGCTCGACCACGCCGCCATGCATCGCCAGCGGCGCGCCCGGCCGCGCTTCCTTTAGAAACCGCACATGCGCTTCGAGCGGCACGAGCGTTGCGCCGGCCGCCGCCGTCGACGCACGCGGCATGTCGAGCGCATTGGCCATGTGCGCGAGGCCGATCATCGCGCGCTCCAAATGGAAGCGCACGTTCAGATGTCCGCCGTCGTCACACTCCCAGGTGTTGACGCTGCCCTGGTAGAGCGGGGCGGGCAGGGGCGCGGGATGAGCGCTCACGCGGCTTGCTGGCATACGCTGCAGAGGCCGCTCGCCTCGATCATGGTGCGGCGGATGGCGAACCCGTCCTTCTTCGCGGCGGCTTCAAGATCGACGAGCGCGTGGCCCGCGTCGAACTCTTCAGCCGCGCCGCAATTTTCGCAGATGAGAAAGATGGTCGAACGCTCGCAGGCGCCGATGCCGCAGGCGACGAAGGCGTTGAGGCTCTCGATCTTGTGCGCGAGTCCCATGCGCACCAGGAAATCCAGCGCCCGATAAATCGTCGGCGGCTTGGCCTGCTTCTCGCTGTCGAGCAGGGGTAAGAGATCATAGGCCTTCGCCGGCCCGTGCTGGTCGATCAGCAATTCGAATACGCGCCGGCGCAGCGGCGTCAGCGTCTCGTTCGCCGCCTGGCAGCGCCGTTCCGCTTCCGCAATTTGATCGTCGCGCTGGTGCGCGTGGGAGTGAGACATGTCCGCCATGATCGCAGGCTCGTTCGCTGCACGGAAGATGGCGATCCGCGTGCATGATTTTGAGTTCGATCACGCAGCAGAACTTTACAAGAACATCTGACTCGCGTATCAAGTAGAACGTAGCGCGAACGATCAAGAGAATGATCAGACGGGGGCGTTTGATGTCAGAAGCAATTTTCCGTGGAATTTCAGGCCGGCTGCACCGTTTTGCGGTGCATCGCCCGGACGCCGGCTTCGCCGCCGAGCCGGGGGTCTACTGCTTCGCCCGCCCGGGCCCAGGCGGCCGCGGCTGGACGCCGCTTTTCCTCTCGCGCACCGGCAACCTCGCCAAGCGCCTCGGCGCGCACGAGCAATGGCCCGAAGCCCAACTCCTGGGCGCGACGCACGTGCTGGTGCACCAGTCTGACGAACGCGACGCGCGCGAATATGTCGAAGCCGATCTCGCCGCCGCCCTCCGCCCCGCCATGAACGGCCCGCTGTTCGACGCGGAGCTGACGGAAGCGGCGGATGAAGCCGGCGTGCGGCTCATCTGGGCGGCGTAAATCTCCCCTCCCCACAAAGGGGGAGGGGAGATTGAGTTACTGCCCGCCTCTTGGCGCGTTTTGCGCCGTTGGCAGCGCGGCCGCGGTTTCCGCGGCGCGGGCGAGTTGTACGAACTCGGCGCGCCAGCCGAATTCATCATCGCCGCGCGCGCTTTGCGCCAGCGTGATGACGTCGTTCCAGCCATAGCCTTGCGCCAGGTAGGGATCGCCGCGCAGCAGCTGGCCATAGCCGGCGACGGCGGTGGCGAAGCGGACGTATTCCGGCGCGCTGGCGATGCTCGTCACGCGGTCGCGCGAGGTGATCGGCCGTTCGATCAGGCGCGACGTATCCTCGCCCGGCAGCTTGTAGCGGATGCGCAGGAAAGCGAGTTCGCCTGCCGTTGAAGCCGGCGCGGCGCTTGGCTGATAGCGCAGGGGATCGGTGAAGGTGCGACCGCCGACTGGCGTGATCTCGTAGATCGCCGTCACCGAATGGCCAGCGCCGATCTCGCCGGCGTCGACCTGGTCGTTGTTGAAGTCTTCGCGGCGCAGCATCCGCGTTTCGTAGCCGATCAGGCGATACTCGGCGACTTGCGCGGGATTGAACTCGACCTGGATCTTCACGTCGTTGGCGATCGTGAACATGTTCGAGGCCATCTCGTCGCGCAGCACGCGGCGTGCTTCGGCGAGCGTGTCGATATAGGTCGCGACGCCGTTGCCGTTCTGCGCCAGCCGCTGCATCAGCGCGTCATTGTAATTGCCGCGTCCGAAGCCGAACACCGAGAGATAGATGCCGCTCTCGCGCTTGCGCTCGACGAAATCCTGCAGCTGTTCGGGATCGTTGATGCCGACATTGAAATCGCCGTCAGTAGCGATAATGACGCGGTTGACGGCGTTGGCGTTGTAGTTCTGCTCCGCCAGCGCGTAGGCGAGCCGCAGCCCTTCGCCGCCCGCGGTCGAGCCGCCGGCTTGCAGATTGTTGAGCGCGCCAAGAATACGCGCGTGCTCGTTGCCCGGCGTGGGCTCCAGCACTGCGCCCGCGGCGCCGGCATAGACGACGATCGAGATGCGATCGCGCGCATTGAGCTGATTGATCAACATCTGGAAGCTTTGCTGCACCAGCGGCAGCTTGTTGGGCTCGGCCATCGAGCCGGACACATCGAGCAGCAGCGTCAGATTGAGCGGCGGGCGCTCGCGCGGCACGATGTTGTAGCCTTGCAGGCCGACATGCACGAGCTGGCGTCCTTCCGCCCAGGGCGAAGGCGCGACCGTCACATGCGTGGCGAAGGGCTGCGTGCGGTTCTGCGGCAGCGGATAATCATAGCGGAAATAGTTTATCAGCTCCTCGATCCGCACCGCATCGCGCGGCGGCAGACGCCCCGCGTTCAGCATGCTGCGGACGTTCGCATAGGAGGCG
This sequence comes from Pseudomonadota bacterium, assembly GCA_023410295.1. Classification (GTDB taxonomy): domain Bacteria; phylum Pseudomonadota; class Alphaproteobacteria; order Caulobacterales; family Aquidulcibacteraceae; genus Vitreimonas. The sequence continues at coordinate 14,634 of JAEYPY010000105.1, forward strand.
GTGTCGACATCGATCGAGAAGGTCGAAACCGGATCTTCGGCGACGATATGGATCGGGTTTGGTTCGGAGTCTTCATATCGATCGCGATCGACATCGCCGGGCATCGGCTGCGGCGCGGTTTGCGCGTAAGGCGCGGCCATGCGCGCTGCGCCCATTTCGTAGGCCGCGACCGGCGGCGGTGGCGGTGGCGGCGGCATCGGTGGTGCGAGCTGATCGTCGCTCCTACCTGCGGTGACGCTAATTTCGTCCGCTTCGTGTTGTGCGTTTTGCGTCGACGCTGCGCAGGCAGCGAGAAGCAGCAGGCACAAAGCGGCGCCCGCGAATTTGGTATTTGCCAGCATGAGTCCCTCCCCGACCCGTCCGGACACGGTCTGATTCGTAACGATGGTAAGCGAGCGCGCTGAACGCGGCAGGTTTGCGGCGCACGCGCGGCCTTTTGCGTTCCGCAGCGATTTCTCACGCGTGTGTGTTCTGGCGCAAGTCCTAGCGGCGATTGCGTTCGCGTTCGGCGGCGCGCCGCTGCTCCGGAATCCAATCTTGAACCAATTGGCCAAGCACGCCGAGCGGTACCTCGCCGCTCAAGAGCACCGCATCATGGAAGCCGCGCAGATCGAAGTCGGGCCCCAGTGCATTTCGGGACTGCTCGCGGAGGCGCATGATCTCGCGCCGACCGATCTCGTAGCCGCACGCTTGGCCCGGCCAGACGATGTAGCGGTCGACTTCGGAAACGACCACGCCCGGCGCATCGCCGGTCGTGTTGAGCAGGTAATCGATGGCCTGCTGGCGCGTCCAATTCTGGGAGTGGAGCCCGGTATCGACCACCAGCCGCGCCGCGCGCCAGAGCTGCCAGCGCAGAAAGCCGATGCGCCCGATCGGATCCCCTTCGTGAAAGCCTTGCTCGTCGGCCAATTCTTCAGCGTAAAGCCCCCAGCCTTCAGCGTAGGCATTGAAGCCCATCAGCCGGCGCAGCAGCGGCAACTCCGTGAGTTCTTGCGCCAGCGCGATCTGGAAGTGATGCCCGGGCGCCGCTTCGTGGAAGTCCTGCGTCGGCAGATCGATCTTCGTCATCTCACTGAGATTGCGCAGATTGATGAAGTAGATGCCGGGCGTCGAGCCATCGAGCGAGGGCGAATTGTAGTAGGCGCCCGATTGCGTCGCTTCGAGAAACTCTGGCACACGCCGCACTTCCAGCGGCGCCCGCGGCATGCGGCCGAACCAGGTTGGCGCCCGCTCCATGACGCGGGCGATGCGCGCGCGGACGTCCGCGATTAGCTGCGCGCGGCCTTCGTCCGTGTCGGGATAAGCGTGACGCGGATCGGCGGTAAGCTGCGAAAGACGCGCGCCGACCGGCCCTTCGGTCAGCCCGACGCGCCGGAGCGCGATATCGAGCTGCGTCGTCAGCGCCGCGACACGCTCGCGGCCGATTTGGTGAATCTGCTGCGGCGTCAGCTCCGTGGTCGTCTCGATGCGCAGCGCCGCGGCGTAGAATTGCTCGCCGTTGGGCAGGCGGGAAACGCTTGGACTATCGTCGGTCGACGCCCGTTGCGAGCGCAAGAACGCCGCCGCACGCTGATGCGCCGGAATGACGTTTTGGCGCAGGATTTGCTCGGCGCGCGCGAGGAATGCGAGATTGCGCTGCTCGATCTGCGTACGCTCCGCCGCATCGGTTTCGGCCGCGGCCAACGCGTCGAGTTTGCGCTTGAAGCCGGTGATGTAAATCTGTTGCAGCGGCGGCTCGGAGATGACGCCGTCGAGCAGGCCAATGGTCGCGTCGATAATGAACAGCGGCGGCCGCACGCCGCGATCCGCATCAAGCCGCGCACGCGCTGTCTCTTGATCGATCGCATCAGCAACCGCGCGCAGCCGCGTCAGATAATTCTCAGCGTCCTGGGCGCTGCGCACATCGTGGCGATCGTCGAGAAACGAAGGCAGCGTCAGGAAGGCGCTGTCCATCTGGTTGAGGACGTAGGGGCTGAGGCCGCCCAGCGGCGTGAACACGCCATAGTCGAACGACGCTCCATCGGCCGTCGCTTCGAACTGTTCGCGCAGCACCGCGTAGGTCTGCGCTTCAGCGGGCGAAAGGCTTTCCACATTGAGCGCCAGCAGCTCGGCGTAGCGGCGGATGGCGGCCGAACGTCGCGCTTCGGCGGCGACTGGCGAGCGGTCGTCCAGCCGGTGCGCGAATGGGCCGCCAGCGTCCTCCTCACTGACGCCCGCCTGGGTCGCGAGTTCAGGACTATCGGCGAGGATTTCGGTGGTCCAATCTGCGATGCGCCCGTCGAAGGCGGTCATCGGCTGCGGCCGGCGCGGCCCGCAAGCGCCTACCGTCAACGCCACGGCAAACGCCGCCGCCCATGTCAAGACCCGCATCGCCACCCTCGCTTTCCCAGTTCCAGCGGTGGCATAGCATGCGCCACACCCCAGAAAAGCGTCGACTGAGCAGCTTGGCTTGCGCAGGACTGTTGCGGAAAGCGCGCATTCGTGGTTGGAGAACAGCCCTGTGGTAGGGAACACGCGGAGATAAGAATGACGACGGCCGGCGGCCAGCAAACGCTGGGTAAGATTTTGTTTTATCGCCAGCTCGAGCCGCTTTCGCTTGAGAAGCATCGGCAGCTCGGCGTCAGCAATGTGGCCAATCCGTTCTCGTTCTTGGCTGACACCCATTTGGTGCCGCTGACGGTGGACGAGTTTGGACTCGCGGCGGTCTGCTACCCGATCATTTTCGACACCCAGTCGAAGACCCCGCTCGCGGTCATGGGCCTGCGTCCGGGCATGAACGTCTTCCTCGGGGCCGACGGCTCGCTTGACCCGGAAGTCTATTTGCCGGCGTTCGCGCGCCGCTATCCGTTCCTGCCGATCATTGCCGGGAATGGCGATGCGCAGCAACAGCCCCAGGGCGATGGCAAGAACGATCGCGTGCTCGTCTGCATCGATCGCGCGGCGAAGATGCTCTCGACCAATCCGGAGCGCCCGTTCTTCGAAGGCGATCAGCCCTCGAAGTTCACCCAGGACGCGATCAAGTTCTGCCAGGAGTTCGACGTCCTCGGCCGCCGCACGCAGGACTTCGTCAAGCTGATGGAAGAGAACGACCTGTTCGAGCTGACGCCGCTGGCGCTGCCGCGCGCCAAGCCGGACGGCACGCCGGACGAGCCGGTGAAGGTGGGCGAGTACCTCCGTATAAGCGAACAGAAGCTCAATGCGCTGCCGCAGGATAAATTCCTGCAGCTGCGCGACCGCGGCGTCACCGCTGTCATGCACGCCCACCTCTTGTCGCTGGGCCTCTGGCCGAAGATCCTGTCGCGCGCTGCGCGCATCCAGGCTTCGACCCCGCTCAGCTAAGGCGCAACTGACGCCGAAGCAGGGACGTACTAAACAAACCGCGCCTTCGGGCGCGGTTTGACTATGGGGCGATTGGATGAAGCGGTTCTGGGCGGCACTGGTCTTGGCGGCGGCGCTGGTTTCGCCGGCGCTGGCGCAGCCGGTCCGGACCGCCAATGTCGAGGCCGAGCTCCATTCTGCCCGCGCCGCGGTCGCGCCGGGCGAGCGTTTCACCATCGTGCTCCGCCAGCGCATCAACGAGGGTTGGCACACCTATTGGCGCAATCCCGGCGACAGCGGCGAGCCGACGGAGCTGACCTGGGCTGCGCCGGCCGGCTTTGAAGTCGGCCCGCTGCAATGGCCGGCGCCGCAAGCAATCCCGTTCGCGACGCTGGTGAACTTCGGCTACGAGGGCGAGGTCCTCTATCCGATCGAGTTGCGCGCGCCCGCAAGTGCGCGTGTCGGCTCGAATGCTACCTTTACAGCCGACGCCTACTGGCTGGTTTGCTCCGACATCTGCATTCCTGAAGACGCGAGGCTGACGCTCTCGCTGCCCATCGCTGCGCAAGGTCGCGACGATCCAAATTGGGCGCCGCGTGTCGCCGCCGCCATCGAGGCGCTGCCGACGCGCGCAGATGGCGTGGAAGCGACGATCAGCGCCGGCGCGCCGGCGCAGCTTTCGGTGGCGCTGCCGAACGCCGCCGCAGTGCGCAATGCGCGCTTTTTCCCGTTCGATCGCGATGCGATGGAAGCTTCCGCGCCGCAAGCGCCGCGCATGGGGCCGTCCGGCTTGAGCTTCGGCTTGACCGCAGGCGTTGCCGATAATCTCGGCCAAGCGCCGCTTGCCGGCGTCGTATCGTATGAGGTGCAAGAGGCCGGCGCCTGGGTGCGGCGGGGCGCCGAGATCGAAGCCCAACCCGGCGCACCAATCGCCGGCACGAGCGATACGCCCGCGCAATTCTCTGCCGACTATCCGATGGCCGAGATCGACGGCGTTGCCGCGCCAGCCGCGGCGGCCGACATGAATCTGCCGGCGCTGCTCGCCGCGCTTGGGCTCGCGTTTCTCGGCGGCCTCATCCTCAACGTGATGCCGTGCGTGCTGCCGGTGCTGTCGGTGAAAGCGCTCTCGCTCGCGCACGGGGCGCAAGCCAGTGCGGCGCGGACGCATGGGCTCTTCTATCTTGCCGGCGTGATGGCGACGTTCCTGGCGCTCGCCGGCCTCCTGATCGCGCTGCGCGGCGCGGGCGAAGCCGTGGGCTGGGGCTTTCAGTTGCAGGCGCCGTGGGTGACGTCCGCGCTGGCGCTGCTCTTCTTCGTCATTGGCCTCAACCTGCTCGGCGTCTTCAATTTCGGCGGCTCTCTCCAGAACACCGGCGCCGGTCTCACCGCGCGCGGCGGCAATACCGGCGCGTTTTTCACCGGCGCGCTCGCGGTGATCGCCGCAACGCCGTGCACCGCGCCTTTCATGGCCGGCGCCATCGGCGCGGCGCTGACGCAATCGGCGCTGACCTCGCTGCTGGTGTTTACAGCACTCGGCCTCGGCTTCGCGCTGCCGTTGACGCTGGTGCATTTCGCCCCCGCGCTACAGCGGGCATTGCCAAAGCCCGGCCCATGGATGGAGCGCGCGCGCAACGTGCTCGCGTTTCCGATGTTCGCCGCCGCGATTTGGCTTGCCTGGGTGCTAGCGGAGCAGACCGGGCCGATGGGGGTGCTCTCGTTGCTGAGCGTCGCCGCCGCGATCGCCTTTGCGTTTTTCGTAAGTCAGTGGGGGCGCATTTGGCTTGCGGTCGGCGCAGTTGTGTTGATTGCAACAGCGGCGCTGACATGGCGCCCGCTTGTCGGCCTGCAAGTTCAAGCCGTGCTTGCCGCCGAAGCCTGGAGCCCGGCGCGCGTGGCTGAACTGCAAGCGGAGGGGCGCGGCGTCTTCGTCAATTTCACCGCGGCCTGGTGCGTCACCTGCAAAGTCAACGAAGGTGCGTCGCTCTCCAGCCCGCGGGTGGCGCAGGCCTTCGCCGATCAGAACGTCGCCTACCTCAAGGCCGACTGGACCAATCGCGACGAAACCATCGCCGCAGCGCTGGCCGAGCATGGCCGCGCCGGCGTGCCGCTTTATCTTTACTATCCGCCGGACGGTGGGCCGCCGCTTGTGTTGCCGCAGCTGCTGACCGAGGGTTTAGTACTGGATACGTTGGCCGGAGAGAGATCATGATGCATCGACGCGCACTTGTGATTGGAGCAGCCGTGGCGATCGTGGGCGGCGCCAGCGTCGCCATCTTCGGTCGCTCCGAAGCCGTCGCCGTGGAGACGGGCGCGGCGGCGCCGACCTTCTCGGTGCAGGACGCCAATGGCCAGACGCGCACGCTGGCGGAATTCTCCGGCCGCACCGTCGTACTTGAATGGACCAATTACGGCTGTCCTTATGTTCGCAAACACTACGACGCTGACAACATGCAGACGCTGCAACGCGAAGCGACGGCGGCGGGCGTTGTCTGGCTGCAAGTGATTTCATCCGCGCCCGGCGAGCAGGGCCATCTCGACGGCCCCGGCGCACTCGCGCGTGTGCGCACCGATAATGCGGCGCCGAGCGCGACGCTGCTCGATCCGACCGGCGCCATGGGCCGTGCATACGGTGCGCGCAACACGCCGCACATGTACATCATCAATGGGCAAGGGCGTCTTGTGTACCAAGGCGCGATCGATGATCGCCCCTCAGCACGGCCGTCATCCTTGGAAGGCGCCACCAATTATGTGCGCGCCGCACTCGCGGACATCGCCGCCGGCCGGGCAGTGCAGATCGCGGAAACCACGCCCTACGGCTGCGCCGTAAAGTACGCTTAATCCCGCAGCGCCACGTCGTGCGAAGCGGCTTCATCGGCGGCCGCGGCGGCGGCCATGGGCGCAATCAGGATCGCGTCGTCGAGCAGAACGCGCAGATTGGTGAACGCAGTTTCGCGTTCGGCCACGGTATCTGCTTCGCGCAGTTCGACCACGCGCTCGCGGGCGTCTTCGGCGATGCCGTGGAAGATGCAGGGCAGGTCCTGCTCGACGCCAGCTTCGCGCAGCGCCACGGAAAGGCGTTCGGCGTCGCCGGAGAAATCCTCGATGCCGGCCAGGAAAGCCGGCGTGATCTCCGTCTGCGCGGTTAACGTGCGCGCTTCGGTTTCGACCTCGGCGGCGAGGCCGGGCAGTTCGGTCAGGCTGACGCTCAGCATCATTGCGAGACAGGTGAGCATGGGCAGGGTCCTTCGCCGCTGGGGCGAGACGGGCCGCAGCAAGACCGGCGCCGGGCGGGCGACAAGCCGCCGCTCGCGTCGCGGCGTGGTTTACGTTAGGTCTCCGCCGCGCGCCGCCCGTAACCCTGGAGCCCCAATTTGACCCTCGTCACGCTCGACGAAACCGGAGCCGATCTGACGCTCGATGCGATCGAGGCGGTGGCGATGGGGCGCGCCAAGGTCGCGCTGGCGCCCTCCGCGCGGGCGAATATCGCCGCGCATCGGGCGGCGGCGGAGGCGGCGATCGCCGCCGACCCGGACAAGCGCGTTTACGGGCTCAACACCGGCTTTGGCTCGAATTTCAAGGATTACGTCAGCCCTGAAGACGTAAAGCGCCTACAGCGCAATCTCATCCTCTCGCACTGCGCCGGCGTCGGCGCTTACGCGCCTGCTGAAGTCGTGCGCGCGACCATGTTGATGCGCGCCGCTTCGCTGGCGCGTGGGCGCAGCGTGGTG
>JAEYPY010000132.1 GCA_023410295.1 Pseudomonadota bacterium
GCTGTCGAAATCGCCCTCAAACCATTCCACGTGGCTATCGCCTTCAAAGGCGAGGATGTGGGTGGCGAGGCGATTCAAGAACCAGCGGTCGTGGCTGATCACCACAGCGCATCCGGCAAAATCTTCAAGCGCGCTTTCCAGCGATTGCAGCGTTTCGACATCCAAATCGTTGGTCGGTTCGTCGAGCAGCAGCACGTTGGCGCCGGTGAGCAGCGTCTTGGCGAGGTGCACGCGGTTACGCTCACCGCCCGACAGCAACCCCACCTTCTTCTGCTGATCGCTGCCCTTGAAGTTGAAGCTCGACACATAAGCGCGCGACGGAATTTCGCGATTGCCGACGGTCAGAATATCCAGACCGCCGGAAATCTCTTCCCAGATCGTCTTGTTCGGATCGAGCGCGTCGCGCGATTGATCGACATAGCCGAGCTTTACGCTGTCGCCGATCGTGATCTTGCCATCGTCGGGCTTTTCCTGGCCGGTGATCATGCGGAACAGCGTCGACTTGCCGGCGCCGTTCGGGCCGATGATGCCGACAATGCCGCCTGGCGGCAGTTTGAACGTGAGCCCGTCGATCAGAAGCTTCTCGCCGAAGCCCTTCTTCAGATTTTCGAACTGAATGACGTTCTGACCAAGCCGCGGGCCGGGCGGGATTTGAATCGTCGCGAACGTCTGCTTCTCGCGCTCGGCCTCGGCGGCCATTTCTTCATAGCGCGAGAGGCGCGCTTTCGACTTGGCCTGACGCGCCTTCGGAGATTGGCGCACCCATTCCAGCTCGCGCGCGAGCGCCTTCTTGCGGCCTTCGCTTTCGCTTTGCTCTTGTTCCGCGCGCTTGGCTTTGGCTTCGAGCCAGGCGGAATAATTGCCTTCGTACGGATTGCCGCGGCCGCGGTCGAGTTCGAGCGTCCACTTCGTCACTTGATCGAGGAAGTAGCGATCGTGCGTGACGAGGATGACGCAGCCCGGAAACTGTTCGAGGTGGTGCTGCAGCCAGGCGACGCTTTCGGCGTCCAAATGGTTGGTCGGTTCGTCGAGCAGCAGCATGTCGGGCTTGGAGAGCAGCAGCCGGCAGAGCGCCACGCGCCGGCGCTCACCGCCCGAGAGCTTTTCCACGCCGCTATCGTCCGGCGGACAGCGCAGCGCATCCATCGCCATGTCGATCTTGCTGTCGATGTCCCACGCGTCCGAAGCATCGATCTGCTCCTGCAGCTTGGTCATCTCCTCCATCAGCTCGTCTGTGTAGTTCTCGCCGACTTCCATGCTGACTTCGTTGAAGCGGGTGACGAGCTTCTTCTCTTCACACCAGGACTCCACGTTCTCGCGCACCGTCATCGACGGGTCGAGTTGCGGCTCCTGCTCAAGATAGCCCATTTTCGTGCCGGCCATGGCGAAGGCTTCGCCGGTGAAGTCCTTGTCGAGCCCGGCCATAATCTTCAGCAGCGTCGACTTGCCCGAGCCGTTGACGCCGACGACGCCGATCTTCGCGTCCGGGAAGAACGACAGCCAGATGTTCTCGAACACCTTCTTGCCGCCCGGATAGGCCTTGGTGAGGCCCTGCATCGTGAAAATGTATTGTGCCGGCTGCGCCGCCATGATCGCCCGTTCCTGTTGGAAAATCGAAGCGCGGATATAGCGATGGCCGCGCGCAGCGTCCATGCCGCCGCGAGCCGCACTGGCAGCGCGCCGGCGGCTCAGCCCGCCCCGGCGTCCACGTCCAGAGCGTAGCCGGCGCTGCGGACGGTGCGGATGGGGTCGGTTTCCTCGCCCACCATCAGCGCTTTGCGCAGGCGCCCGATATGGACGTCCACCGTGCGCGCTTCGACATAAACGTCCGAGCCCCAGACGGCGTCCAGCAATTGCTCGCGGCTGAAGACGCGGCCGGGATGCTGCATCAGGTGCTCGAGGATTTTGAACTCGGTGGGCCCAAGATGGACTTCGCGCGCGCCGCGTTTCACGCGATGGGCGACGCGGTCGATGACGATGTCGCCGCGGGTCAGCTTGTCTTCAGCCAGCGCCGGGCGGATGCGCCGCATCACGGCGCGCAGCCGCGCGAGCAGCTCGGTCATCGAAAACGGCTTAGTGACGTAGTCGTCGGCGCCGACATCGAGGCCGCGGATGAGATCGCTCTCCTCGGTGCGCGCCGTTAGCATCACGATCGGCACGTTGCGTGTTTCTTGGCGTGCCCGCAGCCGCCGCGCGACTTCGATTCCGGGCGCCTTGGGCAGCATCCAATCCAGCACGACGAGATCGGGCGGCGTCTCGGCAGCGACCACCAGCGCCTCTTCGCCATCGCGCGCGACACTGACGCGATAGCCTTCCTTCTCCAGATTGTACTTGAGGAGTTCGGAGAGCGCGGCTTCGTCCTCGACCACGAGCACGTGAGTGGCGGCCATGGCCTCTGCGTCTCCTAGACCGCGTCCTCGGTGTCGGCGCGCGGCCGTTCGGTCGCGATTTCTTCGCCGGTGATGAGGAAGTGGATGTACTCGGCGATGTTGGTGCCGTGATCGCCGACGCGTTCGAGGTTCTTGGCGATGAACAGCAAGTGCGCGCAGGAGCTTATCGTGCGCGGGTCCTCGATCATGTACGTCAAGAGCTCGCGGAACAGCGAGTTGTAATGCGCGTCGATGTTGTCGTCGGAGTGCCAAACCGTGATCGCCGCCTGCAGATCCTTGTTGGCGTAGGCATCCAGCACTTGCTTCAGATGCTCGGCCGCGATCTTGCCCATGCGCTCGACGCTGCGCGTCAGCTGCACCGGTTCGGCCTGGTTCAAGATCAGCGTGCGCTTGGCGATGTTCTTGGCGAGATCGCCGACGCGCTCCAGTTCCCCGGCGATGCGCCAGGCAGTCAGCACGACGCGCAGATCGCTCGCCATCGGCTGGCGCAGCGCAAAAAGCCGGATCGCGCGCCGCTCGACCTCGCGCTGCGCCGCGTCGATCTTGGCGTCGCGTTGGATCACGGCCTGCGCCAGCTCGGTGTCGCGGCGGGCGACGGCGGTCAGACTGTCATAGACAGCCGTCTCCGCGAGACCGCCCATGCGCGCGATCTCCTGGGTGAGCCCGTCGAGCTCTTCCGTGAACGCTCTTACCGTGTGCTCGGCCATGTGCCTTCAGTCCGCAGCGCCGGCTGAACCGTCAGCCGAACCTGCCAGTGATATAATCCTGCGTGCGTGTGTCACGAGGGTTGGTGAAGATTTCCTCGGTAGCACCGGTTTCGACCAGCTTGCCGAGGTGAAAGAACGCCGTCTTCTGCGACACGCGCGCCGCCTGCGCCATCGAGTGCGTGACGATGACGATCGTGTACTTGTCGCGCAATTCGTCGATCAGCTCTTCGATCTTGGCGGTCGCGATCGGATCGAGCGCCGAGCACGGCTCGTCCATCAGGATGATGTCGGGATTGACCGCGACGGTGCGGGCGATGACGAGGCGCTGCTGCTGACCACCGGAAAGCCCCGTGCCGGGCTGGGCCAGGCGATCTTTCACTTCTTCCCAAAGGCCGGCGCGGCGCAGCGACTTTTCGACGATCTGGTCCATGTCGGCCTTGGACTTAGCCATGCCGTGGATGCGCGGCCCGTAGGCGACATTGTCATAGATCGATTTCGGGAACGGGTTCGGCTTCTGAAACACCATGCCAACGCGGGTGCGCAGCACCACCGGATCGACATTCTTGCCGTAAACGTCCTTGCCTTCGATCTGCAGCGAACCGGCGACCCGGGCGCCTTCGATCGTGTCGTTCATGCGGTTGATGCAGCGCAGGAACGTGGTCTTGCCGCAACCCGAGGGCCCAATGAACGCGGTTACCGCGCGGTCCGGCACGTCGAGCGAAACGTCGAACAACGCCTGCTTCTCGCCGTAGAAGACGCTGACATCGCGCGCCGCGACCTTCACGGGCGCGCCCGTGATCAAGCCGGCCCCAGATTTCACGGCGGGCGCGGTCATGGCGGGCGTGCTCATCGCGCGCTCGGCTCCTGCGAACTCCATCTCGTACCCCTTCCCGCCGGGCCGTTCCGGCGCCGGCGATTCGCCCATCCCCTGTCAGGGTGGGACATAGGGGCGTTTGATGACAGTGATGTGAAACCGGCCATGCGCTGGCTCAATCCTCCTCGGCCAATTCCACATAGACGGCGAAAGCTGAGCCGCGGCCCGACTGGCTCTCGACCAGGAACCCGCCGCGGTGGCGGTTGACGATGTGCTTGACGATGGCGAGCCCCAGGCCCGTACCGCCGCGCTCATCGCCCATCTCGCGTTCGACACGGAAGAAGCGCTCGCCCAGCCGCGGCAAGAAGCGTCGGGCCACGCCCGGGCCGGAATCCTCAACCCGAACATACGCATAAGAGAGATTGGCGGCCGGCGACGGGGTGATGAAGGCAAACCGGCCTGCGTCATCCCAGCGCCGGCCGGCCAGCGCCGCCGTCTCATCCCGATCGCCGCCGCGGCCGAGTTCGATGCGCACCGCGCCGCCCGTGGGCGTGTACTTGATGGCGTTGTCGACGAGGTTCTGCACCACTTGCGTCAGCTGAAAACGCTCGCCGACAACGATGAGCGGCATCTCGGGCGCTTTGAGCGTCAGCTGCACGCCGCGCTCCTCCGCGACGCTCTCCAGCGCATCAATCACCTCGCGCGACACCGCGGTGAGATCGGCGCGGTCCGATGGCGGAATGTGTTCGTCCAGCTCGATGCGCGACAGCGAAAGCAGGTCATCGATCAGGCGGCGCATGCGATCGGCCTGCACCTGCATCATGCGTAGAAAGCGGTCGCGTTCTTGCGCGTCATCGCGCGCTGGGCCAGCGAGCGTTTCGATCAGCAGCGTCAGCGACGCGAGCGGCGTGCGCAATTCATGGCTGGCGTTGGCGAGAAAATCCGAGCGCATGCGCTCGGTGCTGATGCGCGCGGTTTGATCGTGAAACACTAGCATCGCCGCCCGTTCCGCGCCCCAGTTCACGGGCGCCACGTAGCAGCGCGTCTGCCGGCCGGTCTGCCCGCTGCTTTCGTACTCCACCGCGCTGGTGGCCCCATCGCGCACCGCTTCCTGCACCGCTTCCAGAACGTCCGGATGGCGCAGGATCGAGGTTAGAAACTGACCGCGCGCTTCGAACTGCAGCTGACGGCGCGCCGCGGCGTTCGAACCCACGATGCGATTATCGCCCCCCACCAGCAGCGCGGGCTCCGGCAATGCCTCCAGGAGCGGCGCCAGTTCGCCGAGCCCGACGAGCTCGGCGCCCTCTTCGCCGCTCGGGGCGATGATGAAGCGGCGCGCCTCCTGGTAGGCCCAATAGCTCGCCGCCGCCGCCAGCAGCATCAGCACCCCCGCCTGGGCGCTGGCGGCGAAGGCCAGCACAGCGGCCAGAAGCGCTATGGCCCCGGCCGCCCAGGCGGCGGCGGGCAGGCGGTCGGACCGTCGCCGGAGGGTCGGGACTCGGATCATCGGGGCCGGGTTTAAGCCGTCCGCAACCGGCTTGCGAACAAAAGTGATGTGGGGGGCGCATCCATTTGGAGCAGGCGCGGCATCAGTAGATGTCGTGGGGCCGGCGTTTGCCGAGCGTCGACCAAACATTATCGAAAATCAATACAGCTTTATTGACTTTCGAGAGATGCAGGCGGTAAAGCACCGCCATTGCTGCGAGGGATTATGAAACACGGCGTCCGCTTCTGGATCGGCCTCGGCCTGATGGCCGCGGCTGGCTCATGTGCGGGCCGCAACCTGCCGCCGGAGCCCGACTCTTACGTAGCGGCAGACGCGATCGGCGCCGAGCGCGCGGCCGAACTCGCAGCGTCGCCCGCAGCAACCTGGCTTGACGATCTCGGCGCGCCGGAGATGTCGCAGCTTGCGCGCGAAGCGCTTGCCGGCAGCCCCGATCTGCAAATCGTCGAAGCGCAGTATCGCGCCTCGCGTTGGCGCGCACGCGGCGCCATCGGCAACAATTTGCTGCCGAGCCTCAGCGTGGGCGTTGACGGCACGCGCAGCGAAGAACCGATTGCCAATTCCAATGCGCGTCTGCGCACCGAGTTCATGACCTCGAGCGTCGTCGCCAATTGGGAGGTCGATCTCTGGGGCCGCCTCACCGCGCGCACGCTCGCCGCCGATCTTTCCGCCGACGCCGCTCAAGAAGATTTGAACGGCGCGCGCCTGTCCGTCGCCGGACAAACCGCACAGGCGTGGGTCGATGTCATCGAAGCGCAGCAATTGCTGGCGCTGGCGGAGGAAGATTTGGAAACGCGCGAGCGCGCGCTTGATCTGACGCAGCGCCGCTACGACGCCGGCATCGCCACCTCGCTCTCACTGCGCACCGCGCGCAGCCAAGTCGCATCGGCGCGCGCTTTCGAAGCGCAGGCTCAGGACGCGCTGCTCATCTCCTCGCGCCGTCTGCAAGAGCTTATGGGCCGCTACCCTGATGGCACGCTGCGCGCTGATGGCGCGCTCCCGGAACTTCAACCTATCGCCGCCGCAGGCGCGCCGGCCGATCTCCTGGAACGCCGCCCGGACGTACTGGCCTCCGAAAACCGCATGCGCGCCGCCGGTTTCCGCATCCACGAAGCGCGCGCGGCGCTCTTGCCGCGCCTGACGCTGACGGGTACGGCGGGCAATTCAGGCACGGCGCTCAACCAGATCGACGACAGCGCCAACATGGTCTCCAACATCGTCGCTGGGATCACCATGCCGATCTTCAATGGCGGCGCCCTCCTCGCGGAATCACGCGCGACGGTGAACGATCGCCGCGCCGCCGCCGCCGATTACGTCGCCACCTCGATCGCCGCCTGGCGCGAAGTGGAAGCCGCCATCAGCGCCGATCAGAGCCTTGAAGTGCGCGAACGCGAATTCGCCAACGCCGCCGAGGAAGCGCGCGCGGCGCAAGAACTAGCTGAACGCGAATATGCACGCGGCGTCGCCACGCTGTTCGAGCTGATCGATTCCTACACTCGCCGCATCGACGCCGAACGCGGCCTAATTTCCGCGCGCTCACAGCGCGTCTCCAATCGCATCGCCTATCATGTCGCCCTCGGCGGAGGCGCCAGGACAGGCGGCATCGACACAACCAGGAAAGCCGCCCGATGAACAAGATGGATCTCGACATGCTGGCGCAAGCTGAGACGACGGTTGAGAAACCAACGGGGTTGTGGGCGCGCGTGCGCAGCATCGCCATTTTCGCCGCGCCCCTCGTTGTCATTCTGGGGGGCGCCGCCCTCTTTGCGCTGATGATGGCCACCGCGCCGAAGCCCGAAGAAAAGGGCGAAGCGCCGCATCCCCCGGCGGTGCAGTTCGCCGTCGCACACGCGCGGCCGACTACGGTTTCGATCAACGTGCAAGGCGAAGCGCGCCCGCGCAACGAGGCGACGCTCGCGGCGCAAGTCGCCGGCCGCATCGTCTGGGTCAGCCCGAAATTTGCCGAAGGCGGCGCCTTCAGCAACGGCGAAGTGATGGCCCGCATCGACGCCGCCGACTACCAGCTCGCGGTCGTCCGCGCCCGCGCACAAGTCGCCCAAGCCCAAGAAGCGCTGGCGCGCGAAGAAGCTGAAGCGGAGCTGGCGCGCCAGGACTGGCAAGCGCTCGGCCGCGGCGAACCGCCCCCGCTCGCAGTGCGTGAGCCGCAATTGGCGCAAGCGCGTGCGCAGCTCGCCTCCGCCGAAGCTTCGCTGCGTTCGGCTGAACTTGATCTCAACCGCGCCTCGATCCGCGCGCCGTTCACCGGCCGCGTGCGCGAACGGCGCGCCAATGTCGGCGACTATGTCGGCCCAGGCTCCGCCGTCGCGGTGATGTTCTCGACCGAGACAATGGAAATCCGCATCCCGCTGACGGACGCCGATCTCGCCTCGATGCGCTTGCCCGTCGGCTTTGCCGCCACCGCCGCCAATCCCGGCCCGCTCGCGCACGTGTCGAGCGTCACCGGCGGGCGCATCCGCACCTGGGAAGGCCGGCTCGTGCGCACCGAAGCCTCGGTCGATGCGCGCACGCGTCTCGTCTACGGCGTCATCGAAGTGCGCGACCCGTTCAACGCGCGACACGCCGCCCCGCTCGCGCCCGGCATGTTCGTGTCGGCGCAAGTGGAAGGCACGAGCCGCGAGACGCTGGTCGCCGCGCCGCGCAGCGCCCTGAAGCGCAACGAGTTCGTCTATGTCGTACTGCCCGACAATTCGATCGACGTGCGCGAAGTGCGCGCAGCGCAGACCACGGCCGACGAAGTGTTGTTTCGCGAAGGCGTTGCCGACGGCGAACGCGTCGTCGTCTCGGTGCTCACCTCCCCGCGCGACGGCATGAGGGTGACCCCGATCGACCGCGCCGGCGAAAGCACCGCCACGCCGGCCGCCGCGCCTGCACAACAAGAACTGGAT
>JAEYPY010000163.1 GCA_023410295.1 Pseudomonadota bacterium
GTCGTGGCCGCGGCCGCAGCCGGCGCGTCTACGAGGTCGATGGCGGCGAATGGTTGGATTTCGTCAGCACCGATCTCAAGTCGCTTTCACCGCGTCCTGAACCGCGCCCGCGCCCTCCACGCGAGGCGACCCCGGCGTTGGAACCGGTCGCGGATGTGGCGCCCGAAGCGGAAATCGAAACGCCTTCCGCAGAGGTGATCGTGCATCCATCGAGCGAGCCGCAGCCCGTGCTGGCGGCGCGCGAGGAAGAACCGGCGACCGTCGAGGCGGTCGAAACGCCGGCGGTGGCGGCCGTGGCGGAAGCCGCGCCGGCCTATGAAGAACCAGCGCTGGATTATGAGCCGGACCAGGAGCGGCGCGATAAATTCCTGTCGCGCTTCTCGCGCTGGTCCAAGAAAGGCGGATGACCGCGCGCTAACTTCCCCGGCCTTGCTCCTGCCGCAAACCGGGGCTTGAACGGGCGCGTATGGCGAAGAGGCGAGGACAAGGCATGTCTGCATCGATGACCCATGCGCTGAGAAACAGCGTGCGGTGGACGATGGCGGCGTGTGCGGCGCTGACGCTGGCGTTTGTCAGTGCCGCGCCCGCGGCGGCGCAAGGACTGCTGCGTGACGCCGAGATCGAAGATACGCTTGCGGCGTACACCGACCCGCTGCTCGTCGCAGCCGGGCTCAATCCCGATGATGTCGATCTCTATCTCGTCAACGATGACAGCGTGAACGCGTTCGTCTCCGGTGGGCAGAACATCTTCGTTCACACCGGTCTCATCCTCGCCGCCGACACGCCCAATGAGATGATCGGCGTGCTCGCGCACGAAACCGGGCACATCGCCGGCGGCCACTTGGCGCGCTCGCGCGAAGCGGCGGAGCGTGCGTCGGGGCCGGCGCTGATCTCGATCGGCCTTGGCGTGCTCGCCATTCTGGGCGGCGCGCCGGATGCAGGCGTCGCCCTGATTGCAGGCTCGTCCGGGTTCGCCATGGGCAATTTCGTGCGCCACACACAGGTGCAAGAAAGCTCCGCCGACCAGGCGGCGATGCAATATCTCGAACGAACCGGGCAATCGGGCCAAGGCCTGATCGACTTCTTCAACGAGAACATGCGCCCGTACGAATTCCAGATGCGGCGCGCCCCGCCCTATCTCATCACCCACCCCTATTCGTCCGACCGCGTGGAAGCGCTTCGCCAGGCAAGCGCGCGATCGCAGCATCGCGAAGCGACGGATAGCGAAGACTATCTGCGCCGCTTCGAGTTCATGCAGGCCAAACTGATCGGCTTCCTGCGCACCCGTGCGCAGACGCTGGCGCGCTACCCCACCAGCGATACCTCCCAGCCGGCACGGTATGCGCGCGCGGTTGCGTACTATCGCACATCCGAACTCGACCTTGCCCGCAACGAACTCCAATCGTTGATCAATGATGACCCGCAGAACCCCTACTTCCAGGAGCTCATGGGCCAGATCCTCTACGAGAACGGCCGCGCGGAAGAATCGATCGCCTATCACCAACGTTCGCTGGAACTGGCGCCCAACCAGCCGCTTCTGCAGATCAACCTCGCCCGGGCCCTGACGGATGCGCGCGGCCGCGAAGGCGCGCGCCAGGCGGTGACGCTGCTGCAGCGGGCGATCGACACCGAGCCCAACAACGCCTTCGCCTGGCGCGAAATGGCGCAGGCGCGCAACGAACTAGGCGAGGAAGCGCTGGCGGAACTGGCCTCGGCCGAGCAAACCTTCGCCATCCGCGACTATACCTCAGCGCTCAACTTCGCCGAGCGCGCCCGCCGCTCGCTGCCGCGCAACACGCCGGCTTTCCAGCGCGCCAACGATATCGTGACCTTCGCACAGAACGAAGTGCGCGAGATGCAGCGCGATCGCCGCTAAGCGGACGCGAGCTTGCATTCACAGCGGAAGACGGCCATTCCGGCGGCTTGAACGCCACTCGGAGTCCTGCATGAAGCGCCTTGCGTTTGCCTTCGCTGCACTTGTTGCTGCGCTGACGCCTGCGGCCTCGGCGCAGAGTTTCAACGCGCAGGAGCAGACTGAAATCCGCGCCATCGTGCGCGACTATCTGGTCAATAACCCTGACGTGCTGCGCGAGGCGCTGGATGCGCTGTCGGCGCGTCAAGACGCCGATCGCTGGCGGCGCATGACGACGGATTCGCGCGACTTCAGCATCGGCCCCGCCGATGCGCCGATCGTGATCGTGGAATTCTTCGATTATCGCTGCGGCTTCTGCCATGCGGCGCTGGAATGGGTGAGCGACATCGCCCGCACGCGGCGCGACGTGCGCATCGTGCTGAAGGAGTTTCCGATCCTTTCGGAGGAATCCATGGAAGCTTCGCGCGCGGCGATCGCGGCGATGCCGCAGGGGCGCTATTGGCAATTCCACCAGGCGCTAATGGGCTTCCGCGGCGATCTCAACTCGGCGCGCATCGATCAGCTCGCGCGCGACAGCGGCATCGATGTCGCGCGCATGCGCCGGGCGATGGAATCCGAAGCGATCACGCAGGTGATCCAGGATAATCGCGCACTGGCGATCGACATGAACAATACGGCGACACCGCTCTTTATCATCAATGGCGAGATGGTCGCCGGGTATAATGTGCCGGTGCTGGAAGCGCGGCTGCGGGAAGCTACGCGCGAAGCGCGCAGCCAGCGCGGCGCTGGACGCTAGAGCCTTCCCGTCGCTGCGGCGGCGATCAAACGGAGCTGGCGGGCGATAAGCGGACGGTCGCGCCGGCCCTGGCGTAGTGCGCGGATGTAGCCGCCGATCAGCGACGCATACCCGAGCGCGGGAAACGCTGACGCCGGCAGCGCGCGCGCGCGCATGCGGGCTTCGGCGTACGAAGTTTCTGCGCGATCCAGCAAAGCGAAATGCGTTTCGCCGGTCGGCAGCGGACGCCCTGCCCTCGCCCAAGCGATGTAACCCCATGCGCGGGCGATCGAGGTAATAGCGTTCTCGTCCACCTCAGCGCCGCACGCTTGCAGCGCAAGGCGCATCAAGCGGCCCGCGCTTGCATCGACGTGCGCATCGAGCGCGGCCCAGTTCTCCGGCGCGTCGCGTCCGACATCACGGCGCCAGGCGTCGATCAGCGCTTCGATTTCCGCTTGCGGCCAGCCTGCGCCTTCGCGCGCCCCGGCGAAGGCGGCGATGACAGGATTGGCGCGCGCGCGGCGGCCTTCGTAAACCTCAGCGATTGCCTCGCCCCACCACGCCAAACGGATGTCGGCAAGCGCGGGCGTGGAGACGACTTCTGCGGTGCGCGCGAGTTCGTCGTTCAAGGCGTAAAGCGCGATAAGCCGCTCGCGCACCGCCGCCGACGCGAAGCGGCTGGCGAGCCAGCGGTCTTCGTCGGCGCGGCGGACTTGGGTTTCTAAGGCGGTAGGCAATAGGCAATCGGCAGTAGGTGTTGGGTGCGTGCCCACTGCCTACTGCCAACGGCCGACTGCCTCAATCAGAACAGCGTGCTTGCGCCGGTCATCGCCACCAGCATGGGCACGGAGAGGAAAGTGTTGGTGCGCGAGAACAGCATCGCCGTCTTGGCCGCTTGCGCCTTTGCGGCAGCGTCGAGGCTCGAATAGCGGTCACCGATGTTCAGCGCCTTTTGCTGGTTCGGCCAGATGATGAACCAGACGTTGAACCACATGATGATGGCGAGCCACATGCCAATGCCGATGAAGATGTGCTTCGCCACCGCGAACGCCGGATCATCGGCGGCGCCCAGCGTCAGCGCTTGCAGCAGGTAACCTTGGTTCCAGGCAAGCGCGAGACCGGTGATCAGCGTCGCCATCGCACCCCAGCGAAACCAGTAGAGCGCGGCCGGTGCGATCACTTTGCCGATCGAAGGCCCACGGTGCTCTTCGGGAATCTTCGGCGCGTTCGGGATCTGCGTGAAATTAAAATAGTAGAGATGGCCGATCCACATGATGCCCGAGAGCACGTGGGTCCAGCGCCAGAAGGATTCCCAGAAGGTCCCATCGCCGAAGCCAAAGCCGGCGACGCCCATGGCGAAATACACCAGAAACAGCAGCGCGACCGCCAAACCGGTCCACGCCACGTAACGCAGATTGCTCAAAAACCAGGCCATGCCCTCTCTCCCTGCCCTGCGCGAGGAGCGGCTTGGCCGCCGGTCTTAGCCCGCCTTTTGCGGCGCCTCGCGCGCTTCACCTTCGCGGCCGCGTTTCACACCCCAAACGAGAATCGCCGGGGCCGCGACGTAGAGCGAAGAATACGTGCCCATAACGATGCCGAACAGCATCGCGATAGCGAATCCGGAAAGCGCTTCCCCACCGAGGAAGATCAGGCCGATGAGCGCCATCACCGCCGTCAAGCCGGTGATAATCGTGCGCGAGAGCGTTTCGTTAAGCGAAAGATCGACCAACTCGCCCAGGGGCATTTTCTTGTACTTGCGCAGGTTCTCACGCAGGCGGTCGAACACGACGACGGTGTCGTTGATGCCGTAGCCGATGATCGTGAGCAGCGCGGCGATGATCGTCAGCGTGAATTCCATGCGCAGGATCGAGAAGAGCCCCAATGTCAGGATCACGTCGTGGAAGAGGCCCAGGATGGCGCCGACGCCGAACTGCCACTCAAACCGGAACCAGATGTAAACCAGCATCAGCAGAATCGCGAGGCCGAGCGCCATCAGGCCGCCGGAGAAGAGTTCTTCGGACACCTTGCCGCTCACGGAATCCACGTTGGCCACACGCGCGCCTTCAGCGACGCTGCCGAGCCCATCGCGAATGCGTTCAACTGTGGCGGACTGATCCGGCGCGGTTTCGAAATTGAGGATGGCGCAGTAAGGCGGCGCGTTCTCCGGGCGGCAGGTCGTGCCCTGCACTTCGATGTCGCCCTCCTGCGCCCGTTGGCCTAGCGCGCGCAGGGCCTCTTGGTCGATTGGCGTCGGTGACTCGATCAGCAGCGAAGTGCCGCCCCGGAAGTCGATACCGAGGTTGAAGCCGTGCTCCATGATCGCACCGATGCGCGCCAGCGGGCTGCCCTCGGCCTCCTGGTAGATCTCGATCGGATTCTGGCGAAGGCCGCCGGTGAAGATGGAGACGATCGAGATGGCGCAGAGCGCGATCGAGATGAACGCGGCGACGCCCGCGAACTTCACGTAGGTCAGATTGGTTTTCTTCGGCAGGAGCCGGATCAGAGGCCAAGCAGCCATTTTTCTTGTTCCTTAGATCGGCATCGTCTTTGGGCGCGTGGCCTTGAACCACCAGGCGATCAGAATCTGCGTCACCAACACGGCGGTGAACACCGAGGTGACGACGCCGATCGAGAGCGTCCAGGCGAAGCCTTGAACGGGGCCAGCGCCAAACTGGAATAGAATCAGCGCGGCGAGAATGGTGGTGAGGTTGGCGTCCACGATGGTGACCATGGCGCGGTTGAAGCCCGCATCTATGGCGAGCGCGGGACCTCGACCCGCTGCAGCTTCTTCGCGCATGCGCTCGTAGATCAGCACGTTGGCGTCGACGGCCATGGCGATGGTGAGGATGAGGCCGGCGATGCCAGGCAGCGTGAGGGCTGCGCCGATCATCGACATGGCGGCCAGGATCAGGATGAAATTGATGATGAGGGCGATACAGGCGAAAATGCCAAAGAGCCCATACGCCAGCACCATGAACACGAACGTGACGGCGCCAGCGAGCGCCGAAGCCGTGGCGCCGGATGTAATCGCGTCCTGACCGAGGCTCGCATCGACGGTGCGTTCGTCGATCACGGAGAGCGGCGCGGGCAGCGCGCCGGCGCGCAGCATGATGGCGAGGTTGTTGGCGGACTCGGGCGTGAAGTTGCCCGAGATTTGGCCGGTGCCGCCGCAGATCGGCTCGTTGATGCGCGGCGCTGTCAGCACCTGGCCATCGAGCAGGATGGCGAAGCGCTGGTTCACGTAATCGCGCGTGATGCGGCAGAAGATCGTCGAGCCCCGGCTGTCGAGCTGGAACGAGAGCACGAACTCCGCGGTTTGCGGATCTGTCGAGGGATTAGCGCGGACGAGATTCTCGCCGCTGAGACGCGGGCGGCGTTCGACCACTTCGGGCCCGGTGCCGATCTCGGGATAGGATTCGGCGTACATCGTGCCCGGCGGCAAGCGGCCGGCGGCAGCTTCTTCCGGCGAAACTTCGCGCACCAGGTGGAACGTCATCAGCGCAGTCTGGCCAATGCGCTCCTTGAGTTCTTCGGGATCGGCGACGCCGGGCGCTTGCACGATGATGCGTTGATCGCCTTGGCGGGCGATCACGACTTCGCTGGTGCCGGTCGGGTCGATACGGCGGCGGATGACTTCGATCGATTGCTGGGCGGCCTGACGGCTGAGCTCGCGCACGTGCGCAGGCGTCATGCGCGCTTCGATGAGGCCGTCGGCGCCCTCGGTGAAGGTGAGGATGGCGTCGCCCCCGGTCGGGTTCTGCGCCAGCGGACGCAGCGCTTCGCGCGCGCGCTGTAAGTTCGCCGCATCAATGAGCCGCACGCGCGCGCCGTCACCGACCACGCCGCGGCCGGTGTAGGGAATGCGCGGGCTGGCGTCGCGCAAGGCGCTCGCCATCTGGTCGGCGATGTTTTCGAGTTGCTGGCGCTGCAACGTCGCGACGTCGACTTCGAGCAAGAGCTGCGAGCCGCCGCGCAAGTCGAGACCGAGGTTCACAGCCTGGCGCGGCATGAAGCCCGGCAGACTGTCGCGCACGCTTTGCGGCACGAAATTGGGGAACGCGAACGCGATCCCCATCACGGTCACCACCGCGACCAGAATGATGCGCCAACGCGCGACCTGCAGCATTGTGCTTAGCTCGCCTTGGAATCGTTGGCCGGCGCCGGTTCGCTCTTGGAGCGGACTTCGGCGATGGTGCCGCGCACGACGCGCACATCGACATTCGGCGCAAGCTCGACGCGCACTTCATCGTCCTGCAGCGACTTCACCTTGCCGATCATGCCACCCGAGGTGACGACGACGTCGCCTTTTTTCAGGTTGGTGACCATTTCCATGTGCCGCTTGCGCGCGGCCTGCTGCGGACGGATCAGCAGGAAGTAGAAAACGACAAACACCAGAACCAGCGGCAGGATTTGCATGATGATGCCGGTGGTCGGGTCAGCGCCTGCCGGCGCCTGCGCATAAGCATTCGAGATAAACATCGATCCTCGCTGGGTGCGGCGGCTTCGCCGAGGGGCGCTTCGGCCCCGAAAAGAAGGCCGGGACTATATCGTTCGCGCCCGCCATTTCAATCAGCGCCGCAGGCGGGCGCGCGCCGTTTCGCCGCAGTTGCGGCGCCCCTACTCCCTCGCCCCCAGAAACGGCAACGGATCGACGGCCGCACTGCCTTGGCGGACCTGAAACAAGAGGCGCACGCGCCCGTCGCTGCGGGACCCTAGCTCGGCGATCGGCTGGCCGGCGCGCACGCGCGCACCTTCAGCCACCAGCGCGCGGCGGGTGTGGGCGTAGGCGGTCACGTAATTGTCAGCGTGGCGGATCAGGACAAGCGTGCCGTAGGCCGGCAGGTCATCGCCGGCATAGACGACGTCGCCATCGGCGGCGGCGACGATGCGATCGCCTTCGCGGCCGGCGATCTCGATGCCATCGAGGCGCTGGCCGTTCGGTTGTGCTCCGTAACGCGCCGCCAACTCGCCGCGCAGCGGCCACTGAAAGCGGCCATCGCCTCGCGGGAGAGGCGCCGTTGGCGTTTCCGTGTTCGATGCAACGGGCGCAGGCGCCGGGACCTCATACGCACGCGCTATTGCCGGCAGCACGATGCGTTGGCCGGGCCGCACCTCGTAAGGCGGCTGCATGCGGTTGAGCAGCGCCAGCGAACGCGGATCGACATGATAGCGCTGCGCCACGTCTTCAAAGCTTTCGCCCCGCGCGACGGTGTGAATCCGTGGTGGCGGCAGACGCAATTCCTGGCCGGCGCTCAACGTGTACGGCGGTTCGAGATTGTTCTGATCAATGAGCGCGCGCAGCGGCGCCTGGTAAGTGGTGGCGATGTCGTAGAGCGACTCGTTGGCGCGAACGCGATGCGCGCGCGGCAGATTGGCGGGATCATAGGGCTGCACGTCTTCTGGCCGCAGCGCGTAGGCCGAGAGCGGCGTGCCCTCGCCATCGGCCCAGTTGGGCGATGCTTGCGCCGGTGCGGAGCGCGGCGTTTCCCGCTGCGGCTCGGGCGGAGGCTCCTCCGTGCGCGCGGGTTCGACGGGACGGCCACCGCGATATTCGATCCGCGGCGCGCCTGTTTCGCCGCGCTGGTTCGTCACGGGTTCGCGTGCGCGCTGTGCAACGCTATCGCCGCCGCCGTAGGAAATCGGCGCGGGCTGCGCGGAGGCGCACCCAGTCAGGAAGACGGCCAACAAAACACCGCGGCGCATCGCGCGAGCATCGGGCAGAATCGGGTACGGCCGCAATTCGCGGACTCACTCCGACTGGGGTTCGCCCTCTTCGACGCCCCGTTCCAGCGGCGCGAACCGGATCGGTCCCAGATCTTCGCGCGCACCGTTCCGATAGCGGATCAAGCGCTGCGCATCGGCGTCGCCGAGCGGGGCGATCAGGACGCCGTCGGGTTTCAGCTGTTCGATCAGCGCTGGCGGCAGATCGGCCAAGGCCGCGTTGACGACGATGCGGTCGTAGGGGGCTTCATCTTTCCAGCCATCGAACCCATCGGCGGCGTGCACATAGGTGCGCATGAGCCGCGCCGAACCGATGTTCGCGCGCGCGCCGGCGGCGAGATCGCGCCAGCGCTCGAGGCTGATCACTTTGTGTGCGAGCACCGAGATGACCGCGGCCTGGAAACCCGAACCCGTGCCGATTTCCAGCACCACATCGTTGGGCTGGGGATCGAGCGCGGCGACGACACGGGCGATCACGGAAGGCTTCGTCATCGCCTGGCCGTGCGCGAGCGGCAGGCCGACATCGTCGAGCGCGAGGCCGTCGAGATGTTCGGGCGCATAGTGCGTGCGCGGCGTGCGCTCGAGCGCGGAAAGGATGCGCGCGTCAGTTATGCCCGTCTGGCGCATCTCGAGCACGAAGCGCATGAGCCGGGCGGGATCGGTCACGCGCCAGCCTTGGGTGGCGCGCCGCCGAGCACGCCTTTGAGATCGTTGATTGTCGGCATGTGCGTGAGATCGACGTGCAACGGCGTGACGGCGATGCGACCCTCATAGATGGCGCGCAAATCTGTGCCTTCGGGCGGATTGGAAAGTTTGCCGCGGAAACCGAGCCAGAAATACGCGCCGCCGCGCGGATCGGTGCGCTTGTCGGCGTAGATGATGTGCTGGTCACGTTTGCCCTGCGTGGTCACTTCCACTTGCCTCACCTGATCGGGCGGGAGGTCGGGGAAGTTGACGTTCATCAGCACGTCTTTCGGCCAGCCCTGCTCCAAGAGCTTGCCGACAATGCCAGGGCCGTAGGTCTCCGCCGTCTCCCAGGGGATTGCCGCTTCTTCGCCGCGAAAGCCGCGCGCCTGGCTGAGCGCAATGGCGGGAATGCCGAGCTGCATTCCTTGCATGGCGCCGGCGATGGTGCCGGAGAAGGTGACGTCCTCAGCGATGTTCTGACCGCGATTGACGCCGGAGAGCACGAGATCGGGCGGCGGGCCTTGAATGAGATGCTCCACGCCGAGCAGCACGCAATCGGTCGGCGTGCCGAGCACGGCGAAGCGTTTTTCATCGACCTCGCGCACGCGGATGGGCGCAGTCAACGTCAGCGCGCGCGAGGCGCCGGAATGTTCCTGCTCGGGCGCTATGACCCAGACATCGTCGCTGAAGGTGCGCGCAATCTTCTCCAGCACGGCAAGGCCGGTGGCGTGGATGCCGTCGTCATTGGTACAGAGGATGCGCATGCCGTTAGGCAATAGGCAGTCGGTAGTGGGCAGTAAAGCGAAGCTTCCCGCCGATCCTCACTGACGAGTGCGTACCGCCTCGCTCCCCCTACTTCCACGCCCCCAAAATCGCGCCGGCGACGGCGTGTGTCAGCAGGAAATGCAGGCTGTCGAGGCCGAGAAGTTCGGTCGGTTCACCCGGATAGGCGCTGTAGACCCAGCCATACATGCGCGCGGCGATGGAGAAGAGGAGCGCCATCAGAAGCCCGGTCGTCAGCCCTCCCATGACGCCCGGCGCGTCGCGCCACTTCACTGCGAATGAGAGTCCAACGGCTTGCAGCACCGGCATCACCAGCATGAACAGCATGCGGCCATTGTCTTTCTCGGCGTTGGTCGGATCGATGCCCATCCAGCCAATCCACGCCTCGGCGAACAGCACCGCGTAGATCAGGAACCCGATCAGCCAGATCGCAATCGCCGCGACGATGATCGCAAGCACGTTGTGGCCCATGACGCGCATAGCGCTCTCCTCCCCTCAAATGAGGCGCAGAAAATGCGCTGAGTCCGCGTGCATGCAGCGGACCGGGTGCGGAATGGAGTGGTGGTTACGTTCCTGGACGCGCGGTCCAAGTCACGCGCGGCAGTCGATGGCCCAGATGTCGTAGGTGGGGTGATCGACGGCGTTGAGGCCGGGGCTCGAGGCGAACAGCCAGCCGTGGAAGATTTCGCGCCGTTCGCTTTCCTCACCTTCGCGCACCGGCGGATTGTCTATCACTTCAACATAGATGCGCACTTCCGGCGTCTCTTCCGGCGCGCTCTTGTGACAGGCGCGCGCGGTGACTTCGAGCGAGCCGATGCGCGCGGGGCGATTCACGGTCAGCGTGTAATCGTGGGCGTGGCCCGTCACCTTATCGAGGCCGCGGATCACAGCGCGCTGCGCGTAGGCGGGCGTCGCGAGCGCAGCGGCGAAAACGAGCGCAGCAAGGGCGGTACGGATCATGGAGCGGGTTCCTCGGAAGCGCCGGAATCCCCCTGCCCCTGCGCGAAGCTTGCAAACAATGTGAGAAGATCGACCGCTCCTTGCGTGTTCGGAATCTCGCCGCCCGCAGGCAGCGCGTCCATGCCCGCAGGCTCGATCGCGACATAGGCGCCGCCAAGCAGACCATCGCTGGCGATGCGCGCGGTGGAATCGTCGAGCACTTCGACGCCTTCGTTGATGTTCAGTGTGAGGCGCGCGAGATAGGTATCGCTGTCGAGCGCCACATCGCGCACGACGCCGACCTTCACGCCGGAGACGCGAACATCCGAGCCGACAGCGATGCCGTCAACGCGCTGAAAGCGTGCGGTCAGATCATAGCCGCGCCCTGTACTGGCTTGGCCCGCTTGCGCCGCGGCGAAGACGAAGAAGCCCACGGCCACGACCGCAACGACCGCGCCCAGGATGGTTTCGCCCCAGCGCTCGAAATTGATGCTCACGACGTGCGCTCCTCCGAATCGCCTGGGCTCCAGGCTTCGTAGTCGGAGCTTGACGGCTGCCTAACGCCGCCGCGCGCGAGCGAGCCCTTCGGGCGATAGGCGTAGCGCGTGCCGGTGAGGTTCGGCACGTGCGGTTTTTCCCACTTCTGGCGCTTCAGCGGCGCGACCGTGGGCGGGCTTTCGAACGTGTGGTGCAGCCAGCCGTGCCAATCGGGCGAAACACGCGAGGCTTCGGCAAGACCCTTGTAAATCACGTAGCGACGCTTGCGCCCGTCCAGGCTTGGACGGCGCTCTTCGTAGTAACGGTTGCCTTGTTCATCCTCGCCCACGAACACCCCGCGACGGCCGACATCGAACAGGGTCCCTAAGGTGGCCCCGTTCCACCAAGTGAAAATCCGCTTGAGCATGGGCGTTTATGTGTCTCCAGGGAGGCCAGATTCTGCTGCCCGCTGAATCAAAGGCGGCGCTGGCGGCGCGCAATATGACGAAGCGACTTATCCCCGTCCAGTGCGCTTACGAAACAATTACTTGGGGTTATCCACGCCTCATACCTACTAAATATTGATTGCGTGCCCGAAGCAAGGCTATCTTGTCCTACCTTCAGGGGAAGCTTGCCCATGGCTCACGACACCGATCTCGACGCGCCCATCCTGGCCGAAGCGCCGGAAGGCTGGAGCGAAGCGATGGCTCAGGCCGCGGCGGAAGCAGGCCTCGTGCTCGAAACCCCCGAGGGGCCGAGCGTCAGCGCAGCCATCGCCCGGCTCTGCGAGCGCATCCACGCCTGGGCCGAGGACGGCGAACTGGCGGGTGAGCTGGCCGAGCTTCTAAAGGCCGGCAAGGTCATGCTGGATCCGCCGCTTATCCGCGCTGCGCTTTCACCGGGCGCCGAGCTCACGACATCGGTGGCGCTGATCCACTGGCCACGCGAAGCGCGTGAGGAATTGCAGGCGATCGCTCGGGCGCAGACGCTGCTAGCGGCGGGCGCCAAGCTCGGTATCGCCGGCGCGCCTTCGCAAGCGGCGCTCGATGCGCTCGATGCGGCCGCGCGCATGGCGTCACCCAGCGGCGGCGGCGGCGGCGCAGCGGTGCTGGTGCGACCTGACGCGCACGCCGCGGCGCAGCTTATTGCCGACGACGCGGCGCGCACACGTGCGAGCACGGCGCTGAGCGCAGGCGCACGCGCGCTCGACGCAGTGCTGGCGGAGCTGGCGATTGAAGCGGTGCGCAACGGGCTCAATGCCGATCATGGCGGCGTCCGGCGCAAGGCGGCGGCTGCGCGTCTCGCCGGCGCGCCGGACAGCGATATTTTGAGCGCGCTTTCCGGCGTCGCCGCGCGCGGCGCTTATAGCGCAGCGCTCGAC
>JAEYPY010000019.1 GCA_023410295.1 Pseudomonadota bacterium
CCGCTTGCCCGCGCCGCGCGCTGCGCAGCTTTATCGTCTTGCCCGGCCCGATCGAGCGGCGGGATGTGGGAGCGCGTGATCGAGTCCGGATTCTGCACCACGCCCGGTTGGAAGAAGCCCGAAGCGGGCCGCGGCGCCGGCGGCGGCAACGGTGCAACGCCAGCGCGGTCGGTCACCAATTGCGCCAGTTCGCGCCAGCCGGCGAAATCGTCTTCGCCGCGCCAGCCGGTGAGATTGACAACCTTGTCGCCGCCAAAGCCCGCGGGGAGCGCGGCGTTTTGCATCGTCGCGTGTACGATCTTGCTCTTGCCGCGCGCAAACTTGGCGTCGTCGATAATTGCCTCTTGCGTGACCGCGCGCGGGGACCAGAGCGCCACCGTCACCTTCGCGTCCTTGGCGGTATTGCGCTGTTCCTCGCCCGGCGTCTTCTCAAGGAAGACGGTCAGCTTCGCGCCGCGCAGCTTTTCAGCCAGCGCCCGCGCCGGCAGGCTGTCCTCCGGAGCGTGGATGATCGCAACCGTCGCCATATTCAATTTTTCCCCACTCTATCAATCCGCAAGCGCCCAGAACCGCGACCCCGAACCGACCCGCACGAGCGGCCTTGGACGCGGGCGTCTCGCCCAACCCGCGCCTATCTTGCCCGAGGTGGACCCAGGTTGGAAAGTCCACAGCCCAGCGCCAAAACATTCCCCGGCGGCGGGAGGGCGAGCGCCCGCTTGCGCCGGGAGGGGGCGCCACGTACGGAGGCGCCCGCATGAGCCAGTTCGCAGACCGCCTCAAGGAAGCCGCCGAGCGCGTCAACACCGCTCTCGATGGGCTCTTGCCGCGCGCCCAAGGCCCCGAAGCGCGCCTTCTGGCGGCGATCCGGTATTCGGCCCTGGACGGCGGTAAGCGCCTCAGGCCCTTCTTCACCCTGGAAGTGGGGCGCATGTTCGACGCCGATGAGGCCTCTTTGCTCCGCACCGCCTGCGCCATCGAGTGCGTCCACACCTATTCGCTAATCCACGACGATCTGCCGGTGATGGACGATGACGACCTCCGCCGCGGGCGCCCGACGCTGCACCGCGAGTACGACGAAGCCACCGCGCTCCTCGCCGGCGATGCGCTTTTGACCTTCGCCTTCGAAATCCTGGCCGAGCCCGCGACGCATTCCGATCCGCAGATGCGCTGCAAGCTCATC
The DNA here is from genome assembly GCA_023410295.1 of Pseudomonadota bacterium. GTDB lineage: Bacteria > Pseudomonadota > Alphaproteobacteria > Caulobacterales > Aquidulcibacteraceae > Vitreimonas. The sequence goes on from JAEYPY010000019.1 coordinate 1,181, forward strand.
TCCGGTCTTGCCAAAGCCGCCGGCGCGCTCGGTATGGTTGCGGGCCAGGCCGCTGACATGGCCGGCGGCGACATCGGTTCGGATCTCATCGCCGTCACGCGCATGAACCGCCAGAAGACGGGCGCGCTCATCAATTATTCTGTCGACGCTGGCGCGCTGATCGGCTGCGCCTCCGAAGCGGAGAAGACTGCGCTCTCCCGCTACGCGCACGACATCGGTCTCGCCTTTCAGATGGTCGACGATCTCCTCGACGCCGAAGGCGTAGTGCGCGACACCGGCAAAGCCGTCGGCAAAGACAAGGCCCGCGGCAAGGTCAATTTCGTCACCGTCCTCGGCGCCGACGCCACGCGCGAACGCATCACCATGCTGGCTGACCAGGCCAAGCGCCACCTCGCCATGTTCGGCCCGCGCGCGCACATTCTGCTCCAGACCGTCGATTTCGTCGTAGAGCGCCGGTTTTAGCGGCGTGACTTAAAGGAGCGGGGTCCATGCTTGAGCTTTTGATCAGCAAGAAGGACCTGCGCGAAACGCGTATCGCCGAGAGCGCACCGTCCGCGCTGGCCGACGGCGCCGTGCGCCTCAAGCTCGAACTCTTCGCCCTCACCGCCAACAACATCACCTACGCGGCGATGGGCGAGGGCGTGCTCGGCTATTGGGATTTCTTCCCCGGTCCCGTTGGCTGGGGTCGCCCGCCGGTCTGGGGCTTTGCCCGCGTGATTGAATCGAAAGCGCCTGGCGTCGCTGAAGGCGCGCGCTTCTACGGCTATTATCCGATCAGCGAAAGCTTCGACGCGCAAGCCATCGCCAAGCCCGCCGGCTTCATCGACGCCGCGCCGCATCGCGCGGCCAAAGCCATCTTCTACAATCAATATCTCAACACCGCGACGGATCCGGCCTACGACGCCGCTTACGAGCCGGAGCAAACGCTCTTCCGTCCGCTTTACGCCACCGGTTGGTGGGCCGCCGATTGCATCAATCAGACATCGCCGCGCGCGATCATCTTTTCCAGCGCCTCATCCAAAACCGCGCTCGCCACAGCGCATCGGCTCCAAGCCGTCAGCAGCGCCCAGCGCATCGGCCTCACCTCATCGCGCAACGCCGCCTACGTTGCTGAAACCGGCCTCTACGATCGCGTCATCGCTTATGACGACATTGCCGCGCTCACCGTCGATGGCCCCGCCGTCTACGTCGATTTCCTCGGCCGCGATGAGCTGACGCGCGCCGTGCACACAAAGCTTGGCGCCGGCCATCACGCGCAGCATCATCATCGGCGCGACCGATTGGGCTGATAAGCCAGGCGGCCTTGCACCGCCGCAAACGCCGCTGCCGGGCCCCGCGCCCGAATTCTTCTTTGTGCCCACTTACGCGCTGGAGCGCATGAAGGCCGATCCCGCGCTCGGCCCCGCGATGATGCGCGATCTCCGCGCCTTTTACGCCGCATCGCGCAGCATTGTCAGCGCGCACCGCCTCAGCGGCGCGGACGCTATTCAGCGAAGCTGGGCGCGCCTGGCCGTCGGCGACGTATCCCCGCGCGAAGGCCTTGTGCTGTCGTTCTGAGCCGCGTCGAGTTTCATTTTGTTCCACGTAGATTTCTCCCTCTTGCGTGCTAGTTTTGGCAGGAAAGGGGCGTCCCAAGGTGGCTCAGCTGGGCGGCAAACGGTCTGCGTCGGACGACACCTTCTACAATCTGATCAAGAACGCGCCGTTCGGCGTCTATTTGATCGACGATCAGTTTCGCATCGCCGAAGTCAGCGCTGGCGCGGAAAAGGTGTTTGAAAATGTCCGCCCACTGATCGGACATGATTTCGACGCTGCGCTTCGCAAGATCTGGCCGCCCGCGTTCGCCGACGAAGCGCTCGGCCATTTCCGCCGTACGCTCGCGACCGGCGAAGGCTATCACTCAGCCGACACCGTCGAGCAGCGCGCCGATATCGGCGAAATGGAATCTTACGATTGGCAGCTGGAGCGTGTAACACTTCCGAACGGCAAGTTCGGTGTCGTCTGTTATTTCTATGACATGACTGCTCGCCGCCGCGCCGAAGCGAAGCTCGTCGAAAGTGAGCGCGAACTTCGGCGCACAAAAGCTCGGCTGGAATCGGCGCTGAAGGCCGGCTTGGCCGGTACGTTCTATTGGGACATCGGCAACGACCGCCTCATCACCGACGAAAACATGATGCGCTATTTCGCATTGCCGGAGGCGGCGCTTTCCAAAGGCGTGCCGTTGGAGCAGGCATTTCCGGCCATCGATCCGCGCGATCGCGACAATGTCGAGCGCGCGCTTACCGATGCTGTCGAGCGCACCGGCGTTTTTGCCGTGGAGTATCGCATCAATCACGCCGATGGCGCCTCGCGTTGGCTCTCGGCGCGCGGCGAGGTCGAACGGGACGCCGCGGGTCAGGCGACAGCGCTGGTCGGCTTCGCCGTCGACATCACCGAACGCCACGCGATTGAAGCGCACCGCGAACTCCTGCTCGACGAACTCAATCACCGCGTCAAGAACACGCTCGCCGTGGTGCAAAGCATCGCCAATCAGACTTTCAAGCAAGGCGGTGACGTGCAGTCGCTGCGCGAAGCGTTCGAAGGCCGGCTGACAGCGCTCGCCAACGCACACGCGATCCTGACGCACACCCAGTGGGAATACCTGCCGCTCCGCGGCATCGCGCTCGAGGCCATCCGCGCCTGCGGCATCGCCGAGTCGCGCGCGCGCATCGAAGGGCCGGACATCACGTTGACGCCAAAGCCCGCCATCGCCTTTGCGCTCGCCTTCCACGAACTCTGCACGAATGCCGTCAAGTACGGCGCCATCTCCAAGGACGAAGGGCGCATCGATCTCAGCTGGCGGATCGCGCCCGGCGCGCCGGAGGGTGCGCTTGAAGTGCAATGGCGCGAGAGCGGCGGGCCGCGCGTGACCGAGCCGCAGAGCCGCGGCTTCGGCTCGGCCATGATCGAGCGCGTGCTGGCGCAGGAAACCAACGGCGAGGTCGAAATGTCATTCGCGCCCGAAGGCCTGGTCTGCACGATCCGTGCGCCGCTGGATGGTCAAGTGCTGCCCAGCGAGGCCGCGGCCTGAGACAAACACTGGCGAAACCTCGCCGCGCGCGCCACGTTGTCCGCCCATGGGCAGACCCGTCACCGTTACCATCCCGCATCGTCTCGGCCGCGCCGAAGCGCGCGCCCGCGTCGATGCGCATCTCGATCAGTTCAAGGCGCAGCTCGCGGGCGCCGGACTCGGCAAGGTGCAGCATGCCTGGGCCCAGGATCGCCTCGGTTTTTCCGCCAAGGCCCTCGGCCAGACCATCAATGGCAGCCTCGACGTCCAGGAGGACGCCGTCCAGATTGAGATCATGCTGCCGGGCCTGCTCGCGGGCTTTGCTGAGAAAGTTGCCGCTAAGCTGCAGCAACAGGGTCCCGCCTTGCTTGAGAAGAAGTAAACGTGACCTCGTGCGCGCCCGTGCCGCACGGTAAGGCCTTCATTTCCTTGTTCCTGCCATGGTCAACGTGTCGATTTCGCCCGCGCCCGGCGCTAGCCTTGCGCCGAACCAACCGGAAGGCTCCATGGCGCCCCAAACTCCCTTGCTCGACCAGATCAAGCTCCCGGCGGATCTCCGCGCGCTGGAGCCCGATCAGCTGCGCCAGGTCGCCGACGAATTGCGCGCCGAGACCATCAGCGCCGTCAGCCAAACCGGCGGCCATTTGGGCGCCGGCCTCGGCGTCGTCGAACTCACCGTCGCGCTCCACTACGTCTTCAACACGCCGGCCGACAAAATCATCTGGGACGTCGGCCACCAGGCTTATCCGCACAAAATCCTGACCGGCCGGCGCGACCGCATCCGCACGCTGCGCCAGGGGCAGGGCCTTTCAGGTTTCACCAAGCGCGCCGAGAGCGAATACGATCCCTTCGGCGCCGCCCACGCCGCCACCTCGATCAGCGCCGCACTTGGTTTCGCTGTCGCGCGCGACAAGCGCGGCGAAGACAGCCACGTCATCGCCATCATCGGCGACGGTTCGATGTCGGCCGGCATGGCCTACGAGGCGATGAACAACGCCGCCGAAACCACCAAGCGACTCATCGTCATCCTCAACGACAACGACATGAGCATCGCGCCCCCGGTCGGCGGCATGAGCTCTTATCTGGGGCGCCTCGCCGCCAGCAAAACCTATCGCCGCATCCGCAAGACGGCCAAGACCATCGCCGAGCATCTGCCGGCGCCGATCCACGACGTCGCCAAGAAGGCCGAAGAATACGCCCGCACCATGGTCACCGGCGGCACCTTCTTCGAAGAGCTGGGTTTTCACTATCTCGGGCCGTTCGACGGCCACGACGTCGATCTCCTGCGCCGCATCTTGAAGAACGCCAAGGAGTTCAACGACCGCCCGGTGCTGATCCACGTCGTCACCAAGAAGGGCAAGGGCTACGCGCCGGCGGAGAACGCCGCCGACAAATATCACGGCGTCACCAAGTTCAACGTCGTCACCGGCGAGCAGAGCAAAGGCGGCTCGGCGCCCAGCTACACCAAGGTGTTCGCGCAAAGCCTCGTGCGCGAAGCGGAGAAGGACGAGAAGATCGTCGCCATCACCGCGGCCATGCCGTCGGGCACCGGGCTCGACATTTTCGGCGCGCAATTCCCCGAGCGCACCTTCGATGTCGGCATCGCCGAGCAGCACGCCGTCACCTTCGCCGCAGGGCTTGCCGCCGATGGCATGAAGCCCTTCTGCACCATCTACTCGACCTTCCTGCAGCGCGGTTACGACCAGGTCGTCCACGACGTCGCGATCCAGAAGCTCCCCGTGCGCTTCGCCATGGACCGCGCCGGCCTCGTCGGCGCCGATGGTCCGACGCACGCGGGGTCCTTCGATGTCGGCTACATGGGCGCGCTGCCGGGCATGATCGTGATGGCCGCCGCCGACGGCAACGAGCTCTCGCGCATGGTCGCCACCGCCGCGCAGATCGACGATGCGCCCAGCTGCTTCCGCTATCCGCGCGGCGACGCTGACGGCGTGCTCGGCCCCGACGCGGCCATTCCGCTCGAAATCGGCAAGGGCCGCATTCTGCGCGAAGGCACGAGCGTTGCGCTGCTGAACTTCGGCGCGCGCATGGGCGAAGCGGGCAAGGCCGCCGACAAGCTCGCCGCCATGGGCCTTTCCACCACGCTCGCCGACGCGCGCTTTGCGAAGCCCCTCGACGAAGACCTGATCCGCCGCCTCGCGCGCGAACACGAAGTGCTGCTGACGATCGAAGAGGGCGCTCAAGGCGGCTTCGGCGCCTTCGTGCTGCACTTCCTCGCGAAGGACGGCGCGCTCGACCGCGGCCTCAAAATCCGCACCCTCACGCTGCCCGACATCTTCCAAGACCAAGACAAACCCGAAGCCATGTACGCCGCCGCCGGCCTCGATGCCGACGCGATCGTGACGGCCGCGCTGCTGGCGCTAGGCCGCGGCGTGAACGAGGCGCGGGCTTAAGCAAGAGTGCAGCAGGCATTCCGCTCGTGCTTGGTCGCGCGATCTCCGCTTGCGCGACTACGCGAGAACATATAGAGAACTCCGGCGATCTCGTTAAGGTGGAGTCAAGCGAATAGCGATTCTGTGAGGGGATGGGTGCGCGATGAGATTCGTCTCGCTTTTTGCGGGGGCAGGTGGCCTTGACCTCGGCCTTGAGTGCGCGGGATGGCGTTGTGAATACGCCTCGGATCTCGACCCGCGTGCGGTCGAAACTCTCGAAGCCAACCGAGGGAAGCGAACGAATGGCGTCAAAGCACTGCAGGACGCGATAGTCGAACAGGCAGACGTCAGAACGCTAACTGGGAGGCAAATTCTCGACGTCACCGGGAGGAGACGTGGGGATTTCCCGTTGTTGGCTGGGGGGCCTCCCTGTCAGTCTTGGAGTAGCGCAGGGCATCAACTCGGGTTCGACGATCCGAGAGGTCGCTTGTTCGAGGACTTTATCCGGATAGCGCAGCAGCTAGATGTGCGTTGGCTGTTATTCGAGAACGTTCGTGGGCTAGTCACTGCGCGTGGGTCGGACGGAACACCGGGAAGCGCGCTCAAGGCTATTCGAGGAGCTCTTCTAAATGCCGGGTGGCATACACAGCTCGACCTCTTAAACGCCGCGGACTATGGCGTTCCGCAGCGACGTGTTCGCTTGGTGCTGATTGGCTACCGGCATGGTGACCCGCCGCCCCTTCCCACGCCAACCTTTGCCGAGCATGCGGACATGTTTCGGCGGAAGTGGCGAACTATTGGAGAGTGCCTTTCCCAGATCAGGGCGCCGAGCGAGGCCGAGATAATTAGGCCGACTGGCAAACTCGCCACTGAGCTGTCGTCGTTGTCGCCAGGAACCGGCGTGAAGAGCCCGGGCAAGAAGGAATCGACGAGACCCGGGGGGCACTGGGGTTACAAGCAAGGCGCTTTCGTTGCGGACCTCGCTAAGCCTGCGAGAACGATTACTGCCAATGCCCAGCAAGACTGGATTATCGATCCGTCGCTCGGAGTCCGTCGGCTCTCTCCTCGCGAGTGCGCCGCGATTCAGAGTTTTCCCAAATGCTGGACGTTTGCAGGCTCGCGATCTGATCAGTACCGGCTAATCGGCAATGCTGTGCCTCCTCTCCTTGCGAAGGAGGTGGGCGCAGCTTTGTTGGATCACGTTTCCAGGCCGTTGCTTGTCGATGCGCCGCGCGTTGCGGATGCTGTGCCCTTGCCGCCAAAGTTGGAAGCGGCGATCAGGTACACACAGCGAGAGGAGGCGCGGAATGGCGAATCCCGGCGAGCTGCCGCACCGCGACGTCGTCGGAAAGTGGCATGAGTAACTTTCACGAGCAGCAGGCCCAGATCGCGCGCGACCTTTACATCAAAGGGATGACAGCAGCCAGCATGCTGACGGATTGGCGTGACGCCAAGGCCATCGCCCAGCAGCGAGTCAGCGCCGCGCTGACCGCAACGGCCAATCTGACAGATATACCGACCGCCCTAACAGCCTCTGCCGAGCATCTAGCGGCCCTACGTCGATTGCTAGCACCTCCGGCAAGCCAAGATCAATTTGCCCTGCTTTGTCCGACCTACAAGAAAAGCAAAGAGAACCGAGGATCGGCGCTTTCAGCGGCCGAGGCCGCCGCGATCGCCAAAGTGATCGAAGAGTGGCGCGACAAAGATCTGACCCCGTGGTTGGACGCTAAGAGGAGCGCTAATGCTACCGAAGTTGAGGCGTTGGCGGTTGCTCTGACCCCGCTTTATGCGCTGCAGATTGTTGGAACTGTTCGACGCAATCGCTTGTCGGCCCAGCAAGAGGGCGAAGTTATACTTCTCCTAAGAAAGCTCGGCTGGACCCAACGGGCCATACCTCTGGTGTCCCAGTCTCAGTTGGGGGCAAAGGAATTTGCGCACAAGACGCGCTTCGAAACCAAGACTCGTCCGCAGGAAGTTGATGTAGCCTGCGGCCTGAAGAAGGGCGTGGTCCTAGCGATGGAGTGCAAAGTGACCAATGACCACACGAATTCTATCAAGCGCATCAATGACATTTTGAAGAAGGCGCAAGCTTGGAAAGAGCATTGGGGATCGTTTGTGCAGACCGCAGCACTGCTCCAAGGCGTTATCAAGCCGAAGGACGTTAAGCGCTTGCTGGATGCCGACGTTGAGGTCTTTTGGAGTCACCGGCTTTCGGATTTCGAAAGCTGGCTAGGGGCTAGAGTTTAACCCCCCAACATTAAATCGTATCCCCACCCCCACCAACCGGCGCGATACTGCGCTCATGCAATCGCGCCCCAATCCCATCAACCAGCACAAGCTCGCCAGGCTCATCGCCTGGGCGCAGCTTTTGCTGGTTTGGTTGGTGGGGCGGTGCGTGGCTTGGGCGGCGGAAGGCAAGCCGATCACGCGCCGTGAGCTCGACCGCGTCGCGCGCGCGCTGCAGTCGCTGATGATGGCGCGCGTCATGGCGCGCATGCCGGCGCTGCCGCCTTCGCGCAACCGGCACGGCCGCTTGAAACATGTGACGCGCCGCATCTGCATCGGCTCGTACTTCCGCCGCATGACTCGGGGTCGCACCTGGCCCGAACGCATCTTCGCGCTGCTCGCCTTCATGCGCGACGCGAAACGTCACATCGCGCGCCAATTAAAGCGCCTCAGCCGCGGCCTGACGCGCCTGCGCGTCATCCTCCCGCGCGCCGAGGCCTGCGCGCTGCCGGCGCCGGCCGCGTACGCGGTGGCCGGCGCGGACACCTCGTAGGCGAGTAGGGC
>JAEYPY010000030.1 GCA_023410295.1 Pseudomonadota bacterium
TTCAAGGCTCGTGCGGTCGCTGACGCGCACGGGCCGGCCGTTGAGCGTCACGCCATGCCCGACTGCGCCGACGAACATCTCGTCGGTCATCGGATTATAGATCGCGCCCGCAAAGGCGCGCTCGCCCTCGACGAGGCCGATGCAGATGGTCCATTGCGGCACTTTGCCGATCAGCGCGGCGGTGCCGTCAATCGGATCGAGCATGAAGGTGCGCGGCTTGCCGATGCGGCGTGCGGGATCGTCCGGTGTTTCTTCCGAGAGCCAGCCGTACTCGGGGCGCGCCGTCAGCAGCATGTCTTCCAGGAGCGCGTCGACGGCGAAGTCGACATTGGTCACAGGACCGGCTTCGCCCTTGGATTGGATCTCCAATGGCTTGGCCAACAGCTCGCGTGCGAGCTGACCGGCCTGGCGCGCCGCCTCTTCGAGGAGGACGAGGTCAGACGCCGCCGATCGCAAGATCGTCCACGATGAGGCTGGGAATTTCGAGTGAGCCGCGATTGTCGAGATCGCCGCCGCAGCGCAGGCGCGCGTAGATCTCAAGCAGATTGCCGGCGACCGTCACTTCGCTGATGGGATGGGCAATCTCGCCGCTTTCGAACCAATAACCGGCAACGCCGACCGACCAATCGCCGGTGTTCATGTTGAGCGACGGCGAGAACATGTCGGTGATGAGCAAGCCCTTGCCAGCGTCGCGCATCAGCGCGGGCAGATCGCCTTCGCCGGGTTTGACGAAGAGATTGGCGGAGGAGATGCCGGGCGGGCCCCCGTGGCCGCTGGAGGCATGGCCGTTGGGCTCGAGGCCAAGCTGGCGCGCTGTCGCGGCGTTTAGCAGCCAGGTCATGACGACGCCGTCCTCGATCAGCGTCATCGGTTTGACTGCGCCGCCTTCGCCGTCGAACGGGCGGCTGCCCATGAGACGCGGCGTGAACGGATCTTCGTGGATGCGGAAGCCCGGCGCGAAGACGCGCTGGCCGAGCTTGTCTTTCAGAAACGAGACACCGCGCGCGACGGCGGCGCCGGAAATACCGGAGAAAACGGGCGACAAGATGCGGCCCGCGAGCCGGTTCTCGAAAATCACCGTGGCTTTTTGGCTGGCGACCTTCTTGGCACCCAGGCGGCGGGCGGTGCGCTCGCCGGCAATGCGGCCGATCTCTTCGGGCGAGGGTAGGTCGGCGAAGAAGCGTTTGGTGCGCCACTCATAGTCGCGCTCCATGTCGTCGTCTTTTTCGGCCACCGGCTGGGTGCCGAGGCTGTAGGAGGTCGCGCTCTCGGCGCCCTCGAAGCCGTGCGAGGTGGCGTAGACGAAATGCGAGACTTCGCTCGAAGCCCCACCGCCGCCGGAATTGGCGATGCCGGGGATGGCGAGCGACGCAGCTTCGCAGCGCTTGGCCAGATCTAGGAGCTGTTCAGGGCTGGGGCGGGCGGCGTCGGACTGCTCCAGCTCCGGGAATGGCCCACGGGCGAGGTAGCGCTCGTCCAAGAGCCCGCAGAACTTGTCCTCGGGCGCAGCCTTCGCCATGGCGACGGTGCGTTCCGCCAAGTCTTTCAAGCCCTTAGCCGACATATCTGTCGAGGATGCAGCCGCCTGGCGCTTACCGATGAAGGCCCGCAGCGCCACCGAGCGGGCCTCCTCGCGCTCCATGCCCTCCAGCTGGCCAAGGCGGACCTCGGCGGAGATGCTTTCCCGGGCGGCGTAGCTGGCTTCGGAGGCGTCGGCGCCGGCTTGTTTGGCGTAATCGAGCAGGGCCGCGAGGGCGGCGTGTGAATCAGCGTCAAAGGCCATGGCCCGAACATGGGCGCTCCGGACCGCCCGGGCAATCGCGGCGGGTCAGCGCGCCGAGGTTGTTCCCCGGCCGGATCGAACGGCGGTTTAGAGCTGCTGGCCGAGCCCCGCGATGATGAGCCCGACGCCGATGAGCAGGTACGAAACCCAGGTCAGCACCATGCCGAGCATGCGGCCGGCGTTGAGGACGCCGGTGTGGAGGCCGACGCCGTGCAGAATTCTACCTGCTGTTAAGGAAAGCCCTGCGGCGTGGAGTAGCCAGAGCGGCGCGGCGGGCTCGAGCAGCGCCAGAATGAGGATGCCGACGAGCCCTGCGGGGATGTATTCGGCGGCGTTGCCATGGGCGCGGACCGCGCGCGCGAAATCTTCGTTGCCGGCGTCGCCCAACCGTATCTTGTGCCGCCGCCGCCCCATCACCACCAGCACTGCGAGCACCAGCAGAATGAGGATGTTCACGCCGGCATAGATCGCGGCGATTTCCAAGCGCACCATTTGACCACTCCCTCCGCTTCACGTCCCTACGCTGGTGCGCTTCGGCATTTCAATGTTTTGTTTTGTTTTCAGAAACCGCGTGTTCACCGCGCTCGTCCATAGTGTCTTCAACAAGATGCCTCGAAGGCAACGGGATGGGTGGTTTGATCGGCGCTGAGTTTTGGGGCGTCGCATGGGCGATGATCGCGGTGATCGCAGGCATGGGCCTGGCGGTCGCCGCGATAACGCTCGTCCGTAAAGCCGTCGCGCGCGATTACGATTTCGCCGCCGGCTACAACGCGCTCGCGCCGAGCGAGCAAAGATTCTAACCTTCTCCGCGTGAGGCGGAGGAGAGTTTCCATGAAATTGCGCGCGATGGTGCTGGCGTTCGCTTTGGCTGCCTGTGGGCAAACGGGCGAGCAGGGTAAGGCGGCGTCCACGCCGGAGGCGATCGAGCCGTTCGATCTTTCCAGCGAGATCGGCCGCTACGGCGTCATGCTCGATCAAACCGCCAACCTCACGTCCGAACGCCCTGGCGCGATCGAAACCGAGCCGGATGAACCCGTCGCCATGGCGCGGGCGCTGCGCGAGACAGTCTGGCAATACAATCTGACGCGCTCGCGCCTCTGTGGGCGCGGGCTCTTCACCGACGTTGCTTGCGGGCCGGTGTATGAGCCGGTGTGGATTTCGGAGCCTGAGACCGCCGCGCCGACGCTTGAAGATCTGAAAACGCGCGCCGACGCCGTGGGCGCGGAAGTCATGCGCTTCTGGAACGCGGTTTGCGAAGATGCGCGTACGCGCGTCACGGATGAGCAGGAGCGCATGTACGTGTGCGCGATTGAGTAGGCGTCAGCGCAGCTCCCACACTGCGGCGCGTTTGACTTCGGCGTCTTCGAGCGCGCGGGTGACGGGGATGTCGTAGGCGGCGATCTGGTTGAGTTTGTCGCGCGGCAGGTAAGTGCGGCCGGGGTCGCCGACGAGGACTGTTTTGCCGGCGCGATGGAGCATGTTCAGCCAGTCGAGCACGCGCGGGGCGAGGTCGCGGTCGTAGAAGAGATCGCCGACGAGGATGATGTCGGCATCAGTCGGCTGGCCGACGGGATCGGCGTCGCTGGTTTCGATGGCGACGTGGTTGAGTGCGGCGTTGAGCTTCGCTGCGTGCGCGGCGAAGGCGTCGATATCGACGGCGAGCGCGGAGGCGGCGCCCGCTTTCATCGCAGCGATCGCCACAAGTCCCGAGCCGGACGCGACATCAAGCACGCGCTTGCCGCGGACGATCTCGGGATGGTCCAGCACATAGCGCGCCAGCGCTTGCCCGCCCGCCCAGGCGAAGGCCCAAAACGGCGGCGGCAAGCCGAGTTCGCCGAGCTGCTCTTCCGTCAGCTCCCAGAGCGCAACGGCGTCGTCAGCGAGATAGAGCTTGAGCTCCGGCACATGGCTCGGCGCGAGGACGCGCGTATTTTCGTGGATGAAAGCGGGAATGTCGGAGATCATGGCTCGGCAATATGTGGACCGCCCGCGCCCTCGCCGGCATCTATATGCGTGACGAACATTGC
>JAEYPY010000048.1 GCA_023410295.1 Pseudomonadota bacterium
GGCGTGATCCTGTTCGACCCGATTTTTCAGGGCCTGGCGATCTCGCTCCTGTTCGGTCTTGCCTCATCGACGCTGCTGACTGTGCTGGTGATCCCGGCGATCTATATCGTCATGCGCGATGATGACCGTAACGTCGAGGAAGCGGATACGACGCCCTCCCGGCCCGCGTTGGCCGCCGCCGAATAGGAGAGATCGATGGGCTATCATTTCTCAAAAAGACTTGACGCGAGCTTTGACGACGCGGTTGCAAGGACGAAGGCCGCGCTCGCCGAGCGCGGGTTCGGCGTTCTGAGCGAGATAGACGTCGCCGCCACGCTCAAAGCCAAACTCAATGTAGATATGCCGGCCTACCGGATTCTCGGCGCCTGCAATCCGGGCTTCGCCCATCGCGCGCTGCAAGCCGAACCGCTGATTGGCACGATGCTGCCCTGTAACGTCATTGTCCGTGCTGTGGGCGAGAACGCCGTTGAGGTGTCGGCCGTCGATCCGGTTGCTTCGATGCAGGCTATCGAGAACGAGTCGTTGGCGGCAACCGCAGGGGAAGTCCAAGCACTGTTGCGCGAAGCGATAGAGAGTCTCTGAACCCAAGAATCCGCTCTGCGCTTAGCCGGGCTCAGGACTGTCGTGCCCTCGCTTTGGACATCACCCCCAATGCATTTGCACGCGGTGGCTGGCGTGGGCGCCGGCCGCGTAGAGCTGGTCGATGATGGCTTCGCCCATTTCTGCGCAACCGTGGCGGCCGCCGAGATCGGGGGTGCGCGCGCCGGCGGCGATTGCGGCTTCAACGGCGATCTCAACGGCGTCAGCTTCGGCGTGCAGACGAAGGCCGTAGCGCAGGAGCAGGGCGACGGAGAGCACCGCGCCGATCGGATTGCAGCGGTTCTTGCCGGCCAGATCTGGCGCCGAGCCGTGCACGGGTTCGAAGAGGCCGGGTCCTCCGACGCCGATCGAGGCGGAGGGCGCAAGCCCGATCGAACCACCCAGCACAGAGGCTTCGTCGGAGAGAATATCCCCGAACATGTTCTCGGTGAGGATGACGTCGTAGGCGCGCGGCTGGCGAATGAGCTGCATTGCCATGGAATCCACCAGCGCGTGTTCGAGCCGCACGTCGGAATATTCGGCCGCATGGAGACGCGTGACCACATCGCGCCAGAGCCGGCTGGTCTCGAGCACATTCGCTTTATCGACGGAGGTGACCTTGCGCCGGCGCGCGCGTGCGGCGGCGAAGGCGGCGTGGGCGATGCGCTCGATCTCGGCGACAGTATAGACGCATTGATCGCTTGCGGAATCCGCAGTGCGGCGCTTCTCGCCAAAATAGGAACCGCCGGTCAGTTCGCGGAAGACGATGAAGTCGGCGTCCTCGACGATCTCGCGCCGCAGCGGCGAACAATCGACTAGATCGGGAAAGACCCGCACCGGGCGCACATTGACGAAGACGCCAAGCGCTTTGCGCAATTCGAGCAAGCCTTGCTCAGGCCGGCGCGGCCCGCGGTCCCATTTCAGGCCGCCGACGGCGCCGAGGAAAACGGCGTCGGAGTCGCGACAGGCGGCGATGGTCTCTTGCGTCAGCGCTTCGCCGCCCGCGTCGATGGCCGCACCGCCGATCAAATGGGATTGGAAGGCAAAGCGCCGGTCGAAGCGTTCGCCCACGGCATCGAGTACGTCGCGCGCGACGGCCGTAACCTCGGGGCCGACACCGTCGCCGGGCAGTAAGGTGATGCGATAGGTTTTCATGCGGCTTCGTCCCTCTGATGTTCGTATGTTTCGATGGCGGGCAGGCACTCGAGCAGCCAGCCCATGGCGTCGACGCCTTCAAGCAGGCAGCGGCGTGCGAACGGTTCGACGTGGAAAGTGATCGGCCGCTGGTTGTCGATCTGCAGCTGGTTCAGTTCGAGGTCGATGACAACGCGGCCCCCCGGCTGAGCGATGAGGCGCGCGTGCGTGCCGGCATCGACAATGATGGGCAGGAGGCCGTTCTTCAGCGCGTTCGAGGTGAAGATGTCGGCGATTCCCGTCGAGATCACGGTGCGGAAACCGTAATCGTGGAGCGCCCACGGCGCGTGTTCGCGCGAGGAGCCGCAGCCGAAATTATCGCCGGCGACGAGGATGCGGTGCTCAGCGCGGTCGATGGTGTTGAGCGGCTCGTCGGGTTTGAGCGCACCAGCTCCATCGTAACGCCAATCGTAAAAGGCAAAGGCGCCCAGCCCTTCGCGCGAGGTTGTGGTGAGGAAACGCGCGGGGATGATCTGATCCGTGTCGATGCTCGCCTGCGGCAGCACGAAGGTGCGCGAGGCGAGGCGGGTGAAGCGCTCAGGCATGTTCGAGCTCCCGGGTGAAGGCGCGCGCATCGGTCAGCACGCCGGCGACGGCGCTCGCCGCGGCGGTCGCCGGGCTAGCCAGGACAGTGCGTGCGCCTTTGCCTTGCCGGCCTTCGAAGTTACGGTTCGAGGTGGAGACGGCGAGCTGGCCTGGACCGACGACATCGCCGTTCATGGCGATGCACATGGAGCAGCCGGGCAGGCGCCACTCGGCGCCGGCGTTGATGAAGACGCGGTCGATCCCTTCGGCTTCGGCTTGGCGCTTCACCGCCTCGGAGCCCGGCACGACCAGCATGCGCACGCCAGGCTTGACCTTGCGACTGCGCAGCACGTCGGCGGCGGCCCGGAGGTCAGAAAGACGACCATTGGTGCAGGAGCCGACAAAAACGACGTCGACGGGGTGGGAAGTCGTCGGCTCGCTTGGCGCAAAGCGCATGTAATCGAGCGCCTTGCGCTCACTATCACTGCGCGGCGCAGGAACTGGTGCGCCGATCGCGACAGCGGCGTCGGGTGTCGTGCCGTAGGTGGCCATCGGTGCGATGGCGCCGGCGTCGAGGCGGAGTTCTTTGTCGAATTGAGCGCCTGGATCGCTCGCAAGCGCGCACCATCGTTCAGCGGCGCGATCGAACGCGGCGCCTTGCGGCGCGTGTGGACGGCCACGCAGGAATTCGATTGTCTTCTCATCCGGCGCGATCATGCCCGCGCGTGCGCCCGCTTCGATCGACATGTTGCAAAGCGTCATGCGCCCGTCCATGTCGAGCGCGCGGATGGCTTCGCCGGCGTACTCAATCACGTAGCCAGTGCCGCCGCCGAAGCCGATGGCGGCGATCACCGCGAGCGTAAGGTCTTTCGCGTGCACGCCCGGCTCAAGGCGCCCATCGATCGTGACGCGCATGCGCTTGGGCTTGCGCTGCAACAGACATTGCGTCGCTAGCACGTGGCCGACTTCCGAGGTGCCGATGCCGAAGGCGAGCGCGCCGAACGCGCCGTGTGTAGCGGTGTGGCTATCGCCGCATACAACGACCATGCCAGGGAGGGTGAGGCCGAGTTCTGGCGCCATGACATGCACGACGCCGCGCTCGGCGGTGTCCCAGCCGGCGAGAGGCACGCCGTGCTTCTCGCAATTGCGCTGCAGCGTCTCCACTTGCGCGGCTGCTTCGGGCGAGACGTAGGGGCGTTGACCGGCGGCGTTCGGCGGCAGCGTCGGCGTGGAGTGATCAAGCGT
>JAEYPY010000080.1 GCA_023410295.1 Pseudomonadota bacterium
CCGTAAAGCTCATGTCCGACACCCCCTGCGCGCCGGAGCTGGCTTCGCGGTCGAGCGTGCAGACGATCGACCCCGTGAACGCCGCAACCGTGGCGGTGTCGGACGCTTCTCCCGAGGCCCGTGCGCGCAGCAGCGCGACGCCTGCCGCGACGATCAGGATCGCGGCCACGGCCGCCGCGCCGACGATCGCCACCACGCCCGTGCGCCGGCGCGGCGCCTCGAACGGTTCGGGATCGGTTTGCGCCACATGAGTATGCGTCTCGCCATTCTTTTTCCGCGACAGCACCACCGCGCCCAGCACGCAGACGGCGACGAAGAGCGCCAACGTGCCGCCGATCAAAATGACCACGGCAATGCGCGTCAGCCGGTCCGCCGTCTCCATCTTGGCGGCGAGTTCTTCGTTCTGTGTCTGCAGTGCGTTGATAGTCGCCGCGCGCTCGGCTTGGATGCGTTCGGCGAAGGAAAGGCAGCGCTCATCGGTCAGCGTGGGCGAGACACCGGCCTCATCCAAAAATTGCAGCAGTTGGCCGACGCGGGTGGAGACGCCGCGCGTCTCGCGCGTGTCGGCGCCGGAGACGTGCCAGGAATTGACGCCGATAACCCTGCCGCACTCGTCCAGTAGCGGCCCGCCCGAAGAGCCGGACGAAATCACCGCCTGGTGGTTGATGGTAGGGATGGCGTCGCCGGTGGGCGCGCGATCGCGCAGCGAGGCGATTTGCCCGGCGGTGCGAGAGGGTGGGGTGGAGCGCAAGAGATCGGCGCCGGTCGCACCCTGATAGTCGACGTCGGGGTAACCCAGCGCCACCACGCTGTCGCCGGTGTGCGGCTCAACTGTGGATATCGACAGCGGCTGAATTTCGGAGCCGCCGCGGAATTCCAGCAGCGCCAGCTCGGTCAGCGGCGAATAGCGGATGATGCGGGCGCTGATCAGGCCCTCGCCCTGCGGCGGCACGATCGCGACGCCGTATTCCGGCCGCTGCCGGGCAGGGGCCACTACGTGGGCATTGGTCACAACCAGGTTCGGCGCGACGACAAAGCCCGACCCCGAGCCGTAAAGCATTCGCCCTTCGGGACTTTCCAGGATTACGACGACGCGGACGATGCCGCGCTCGGCCTCCTCGACGCTGGTCGTCTGCGCCAGGGCCGGCCCAGCCAGCGCCAGGATCAGCGCCGCCGCCGCGAACTTCAACGCCTTGCCGATCAAGTGAAAGCCCCGCCCTGGTGAGGGTGTTGTCCCGGAGGAATAATCGGGCGCCACAGCGCCCCTCGCAAGCTTACGCGCCAGTCCAGCATTGGGGTGTGTCTTTGCGATCAATGCGGCGTGTGTGCGGCGGAATGCGGCCCGCCCCTTGCATCCAGGCAAGCATCGCGGCAAGTCCTGATCGTCGGCGACGGGGGCGGTCGGCGGCTTGGACGATGGTTACCGCATTGCTGCGGTTCCGTCGCGCACGCCCCGTCGCCCCGCAATTCGGCCTAGAAACGCTCTCTCGGCCGACGCCTTCTCAAGATTGTTAAGCTTGCCGCGTTAAGCCGGAAAAAGGCTGATTCGGCTGGTTCAAAGCGGCGAGGGTTGCACAAGGATGCTCGGCAATATGTTCGGTCTCGTAGCACCGGATCTGGCCATCGACCTGGGAACGGCGAATACGCTGATCCACGTCAAAGGGCGCGGCATCGTTCTCGATGAGCCGTCGGTGGTCGCCTATGTGAACGAAGGCGGCCGCAAGGTGGTCTACGCGGTGGGAACCGAAGCCAAGACCATGCTTGGCAAGACCCACCGCAACATGGAAGTCATCCGCCCGCTGCGCGACGGCGTCATCGCCGATTTCGACGTGGCCGAGGAGATGATCAAGCAATTCATCCGCAAGGTGCTGCCGCGCCCGGCGCTGATTTCGCCCCAGATCGTCATCTGCGTGCCCACCGGCGCAACGCCGGTCGAGCGCCGCACCATCCTGGAAAGCGCCCAGGCGTCCGGCGCGCGCCGGGTCAAGCTGATCGAAGAACCGGTCGCAGCCGCCCTCGGCGCTGGCCTTCAGATCGACGATCCTTCCGGTTGCATGGTTGTCGATATCGGCGGCGGAACGACTGAAATCGCCGTGCTCTCGCTGGGTGGCCTGGTCTGGTCGCGCTCGCTGCGCGAAGCCGGCGACAAGATGGACGAGGCGCTGATCCAGTACCTGCGCCGCCACGAAAACCTGATGATCGGCGATTCCACCGCGGAAAAGATCAAGAAGGAAATCGGCACGGCCAAGCCGCCGGAATCCGGCACCGGCCTCTCCATGCCGATCAAGGGCCGCGACAACCTTTCGGGCGTGCCCAAGGAAATCACCGTCAACGAAGCCATGGTAGCCGAAGCCCTGGCGGAACCGGTCACCCGCATCGTTGACGCCGTGCGCCAGGCCTTCGAGCAGATGCCCCCGGAACTGGCGGCCGACATCTACGACCACGGCCTGATGATGACTGGCGGCGGCGCGCTGCTGCGCGATCTCGATACGGTTCTGCAAGAACGCATCTCGATCCGCGTTTCGGTGGCGGACGATCCGCTGCGCTGTGTAGTCAAAGGCTGCGGAATCGCTCTCGACACCATAAATTCGTCGGAAGCGCGCCGTCTGCTCACCGAGGAAGTGTGAGCGCGGACCAGCGCGCTTAGAGAGGCGGGCGAAACGTGGCCAGGCGCAGGAGCGTTGTGCGGCGCGCGGGCAGCGGTCGAAGGATCGCACCTGGCGTGTTGCTGGCGATCGTATTCGTCATTGGCGCCCTCGTGCTCGTGGCGCTGCAAGTTGGCCGCAACGGCGGCGTTGGCCAAACGGTCCAGCAGGGCGGCGATGAGCTCGCCGGCAATGTGGGCCAGGTCGCGACCGGCCCCGCGCGCGCCGGCGAAGGCTTCTTCGACCGCATCGGCAACATGTGGAACGCCGCCGGCCGAGTCGAAGAACTCGAACGCGAGAACCGCGACCTGCAGGCTTGGCGTGAACTCGCCGAACGCCTTGCCGAGCGCAACGCACGGTACGAGGCGTTGCTGCGCATGCCGCCTGAATCGTTCGGCCAGGGCGCCGACATCGAAAACTCCATCGCCGCGCAGCTGGTGCTTGACAGCGGCGGGCCATTCACGCGTACGCTCGTGGCCAACGCTGGCGCAGATCACGGCGTGCGCATCGGCTACATCGCCGTCAACGAGCATGGCCTCATCGGCCGCGTCGTCTCTGTCGGCCAGCGTTCGGCGCGCGTGCTGATGGTCGATGATTACAACTCGCGCATCCCTGTGATGGGCGAAGCTTCGCGTGTGCGTGCGGTGATGGCGGGGCAGGCGACGCGTCCGCCCGATCTTTATACCGCACCGTTCCAGATGCAGTCGCCGCGGCTCGACTTTATCGTCGGCGCGCAAAGCCTGCGCGAAGGCGAGCGCATCGTCACCTCCGGCGATGGCGGACTCTATCCACGCGGCATTCCTATCGGCCTCGCCCGCGCCAGCGGCGATGGCCAGTGGCGCGTGGCGCTCGCCGCTTCGCAGCAGCCGATCGATTTCGTCCGCATCATTCCTTATGTC
>JAEYPY010000100.1 GCA_023410295.1 Pseudomonadota bacterium
CCGTTGAGTTGTCGGAATTGTCCGTGGCCGTGAAGGTCGCGGTATTCGTCGAATTGTCGTTGCCCGAGTCAGCCACGTCGACATTCAGCGAGTTGTCCGAATTGTCGGTGTTGGTCGAATTGTCGGCGCCGTTGCCCGAGAAGTTGCCGTTGCCGGAATCGGCCACGTCAACGTTGGTCGAGCTGTCGGTCGTATCGCCGTTGCCCGAGAAATTGCCGTTGCCGCTGTCGGCGACGTCAACGTTCGTCGAGTTGTCGGAATTGTCGTTGCCCGAGTCGGCGACGTTCAGCGAGTTGTCCGAGTTGTCGGTCGCATTGATGTTGGCGGTGTTCGTCGAGTTGTCGTTGCCGGAATCGGCCACGTCAACGTTGGTCGAGCTGTCGGTGGTGTCACCATTGCCCGAGAAGTTGCCGTTGCCCGAGTCGGCGACGTCAACGTTGGTCGAGCTGTCGGTCGTATCGCCGTTGCCCGAGAAATTGCCATTGCCGCTGTCGGCGACGTCAACGTTCGTGGAGCTGTCGGTCGTGTCACCGTTGCCTGAGAAGTTACCGTTGCCGCTGTCGTCAATGTCAGTGTTGGTCGTCGTGGCAGTGCTGCCTTCGACGGCGATGGCGTTGCCGTCTTCGTCAGCCCAGGCAGCCGGCGCGAAGGCCAACCCCAGGGCGACGGCGCACACCGAGCTCAAAAGTCTCAATTGCATTCCCGTTACCTCCGTACGCATGGACGCCGGCCCCCCGAATAGAATTCGGCACGATGCGACCAGCTTGGCAGGGAAGGTACGGAGAACGGTCAGACGTTCTTGGTTAAACACTTCGCTTGGGAATTTAACCAAACGCGTTTGGTTAAATCGCGTTGTCGTTGGCGAAAAGAAAACGCAAACAGCATCGTGCTACCACCATGCCAATTTGCAACCCAACACGCGCCGTTGCACGTCGCGATCGCGGCTGCATCTGAATGTAGGCGAATCTAAGCGCGCGGCTCAAATCCATCGGCCTTCGCCAGAGCCGGAAAGAGCCGCATCCATCCAACCGAAGCCAGCACGGCGCCGACCCCGCCAATCGTCACGGCGGTGACCGGCCCAAAGATACGCGCCATTAGTCCCGCTTCGAAATCGCCGAACTCATTGGAGGCCGAGATAAAGACGAAACTCACCGCTGCTACGCGCCCGCGCATCGCATCGGGGGTTGCGAGCTGGATTAGCGATTGGCGGACGTAAACGGAGATCATGTCGACACCGCCGGCCACAGCCAGCGCCGCCGCTGTCAGCCAAAGATGCTCCGAGCGGCCGAACACAATGGTGGCGAGGCCAAACACGATCGTAGCGCCGAACATCCAGAGTCCCACACGCCGTTGCAGCGGTTTGACCGCGAGCCAAAGCGCGACGATCGCAGCCCCGACACCCATCGCCGAACGCAACACGCCAAGCTCGCTCGGCCCCGCATGCAAGATGTCGCGCGCAAAAACCGGCAGCAACGCGACAGCGCCCGCGAGAAGTACGACAACCAGATCAAGAGAAATGGCGCCCAGCACGATCTTGTTGCGCCAGACATAGACGAGCCCTTCGACAATCATGCGAATCGTGCGCGCATCTTTCACCGGCTCCTGCGCCGGCGGCTTCAGCGCAAACATGAGCGCAGCCCCGATCACCAGAAGCGTGAACGCCGTCATGTACGGCACGACAGGCCCGAATGCGTACAGGAGTCCGCCAATCGCCGGGCCAATGATCAGCGCCGATTGGAACGCCAGAGAAGACCATGCGATCCCCTGCGGCAGCTCTTCGCGCGGCACCAACATGGGCAGAAGCGCGCTCGCCGCCGGTGGCATGAAGGAATTGATGATGCCCGCAGTAACGGCCGCTGCAAAAATCGCAGGGATGACAATTTCCGGGCGACCCATCACCGACGCGCCGGCGAGGCCAAGCAGGATCACGGCCTTGGCCAAAATGCACGCCGTCAGAATGAGCCGGCGGTTGTACCGGTCCGCCGCCTGTCCGCCGAACAGCGAGAGCACCAGCAAGGGCAAGAACTGAGCAAGCCCGACCAGGCCCAGCACGAACGCCGCCTCGGCGATGCTCTGCCCATCGGCGCGGGCGGCGTCATAGACCTGCCAGCCCATGGCCGTCGCCTGGATCTGAATCGCCAGCGTCGAACACCAACGTGCGCCCCAGAACTGGGCGAACAGGCGATGGCGGAAAATGTCGAAGGAGGGGATGCGAAGCGCGGCCAAGGCGCATGCCGTATGGCTGGGGCGGGCGGCGACTGCAACAGGTTCGAGGGTTTAGGGATGAGCTTTTCGGTTTTAGGTTTGAGAATGCCGCACTTTGTGCTTCATGCGCTTCCCCGAAAACTAACACCTAGAACCTAAACCCTCTTGGCCCACACCTACGCCGCCGAACGACCCGAGCACGCCGAAGCGATCGCGCGCGTCATCGCGCGCGCCTTCGGACCCGGTCGCTACGCCAAGACCAGCGAACGCGTGCGCGAACGCGGTGCGGTGTTAGAGCCGGCGCTTTCCCGCGTGGCGCTGGACGAAGCGGGCGAGGTAGTCGGCGTCTGCCGCATCTGGAGCGTTTCGGCCGGTGCGCCGCTCTATTTTCTTGGCCCGCTCGCGGTCGATCCCGCCGCGCAATCGGTTGGCGTTGGCCTCGCGCTCGTGCGCGAAGCCGTCGTCGCCTGTCGCATCATGGGCGGCGGCGCGATCGTGCTCGTCGGCGCCGAACCTTTCTTCCGCCCGGCTGGCTTCACGATCGTGCCAAAAGATCGCGTACGTTTGCCCGGCCCGGTTGATCCCAACCGACTGCTCTGGCTCGAACTCCGCCCGGGCGGTCTCGACAAGGTCGAAGGCGAAGTGGGAAAGCCCTGAAAGCTCAGGCACTCTCGCGCCGCCAGCCGAGCATCAGCAAGATAAGCCCCGCAATCGCCCAAGCCCAGCCCGGTCCCAACGGCGAAGCTTGCGCGGCGCGGACGACATAAGCGCCGTTGCGTTCGATGCCGATCCAGTCGCCACCGCTTGCACTGGCGCCGCGATCGATACGCCGGACGTCAGGCAAGCGCCGGCCATCTTCGCCGGTCATGAAAACACTGCCGCCGGTCGCTTGCGTGAAGGGCCGCAGGATCTCCGGATTGGCCGCAAGCGCCGCCGCCTCGCGCGGATTGAGCGGGCCAACAGCGGCGAACGCACGCAAGTTTCCGCTCCTCGCTTCGTAAAGCCCTTGCTGCGCCGCCGGCGCTTCGCCGCGATAAAGCCCGGGCGCCGCTTGCCCAAGCGAAACGTTGCTGCGTTCGCCGGACGGCGAGATGATCTCAATCGGCCCGGGCGCTGCGCCCAGCGTCGAGCGTTCGATCTCCAGCCCGCGCTGACTTGGATCGAGCGTCAGCCGTTCGTCTTCCAACTCCGGCTCCTGCATCAGCCAGTGCGCGAGACGGCGCAGCAATTCGCCATGCGGCCCGCCACCTTCGTAACCGCGCGCCCAAAGCCAAGGCTGATCCGACCAAAGCTGCGCCACGCGCCCATTGCCAGCGCGATCGAGCACCAACAAAGGCCGCCCATCGGCGCCGGCAAGCACAGTCTGCCCGCCGCTCGCGCGCGCATCGATCTGACGTGTCCAACGTCCCCAACGCTCGGGCGTCGGCAAGCCACGCACGACAGGATGACGCTGTCCAAGCGATGTCGGCGTTGGCCGATAGGGGCGCGTGATCAAATTGCCGGTCGGCTGCGACGGCAAGATTGCGGCGAGCGCGGTGCGATAAAGCCCGTCGAGTCCCGCTTCCGCCTCGCCAGCGGTGATCAGCAAAGCCCCGCCTTGCTCGATGCGCCGTGCGATCGAAGCGAAATAATAGGCCTGCAAGATCCCGCGCCGCGGCGCCCGGTCGAAAATGATGAGATCGAAATCGTTGAGCCGCCGCTCGAACAATTCCTCGGTCGGGAAGGGGATCAGCGCCAGTTCGTGCAGCGGCGTGAAATCCTGCTTGTCCGGCGGGCGCAGGATCGAGAAGTGAACCAGATCTACCGCCGGATCAGATTTCAGAAGATTGCGCCAAACACGCGCCCCGGCATGAGGCTCGCCTGTGATCAGCAAAACCCGCAACCGATCGCGCACGCCATTGGCGGCGAACGCGGCGCGGTTGTTGGCGAGCGTGATCTCCTGTGGTCCGGCCTCAGCCTCGACGATGACCATATTGCGCCCGCGCCGGGCGAGCTGCACATCGATGAAAAATTCGCGATTGGCCCGCGCGGTCGTCGCCGCCACGCGCTGGCCATCGATGCTGACGGTGACGCGCACCGGCGCATTGCCGGTATTGTCGATCACGCGTGCGGTGATGCGCATCGGTTCGCCGACGATGCCAAAGGTCGGCGCCGAGACGAGTTCAAGCCGACGATCGCCGCGTTCGGGATCGCCAACGATCAGCACATGGGCTGGCCCCAGATGGCTGACACGGCGCGGCTCCGCCGGCGGATCGGCGGCCTGGCCGTCAGTGATGACGACCACGCCGCCAATGCGGTCGCGGTCGACATCGCCCAAGGCGTCCTCGATCACCGCACTGATCATCGTGCCATCGGGACCCCCACGTGCTTCGCGCACGCGCACATCGAGCCCAGGCTCGCGCGCCAAGCGCTCGGCCATCGCATCGCCCGCGGCGCGTGCGGCGTCGCGGCGGCCGGCGAGTGCGAGGCTTTCGCTTTGATCGATGACGACGAGCGCGACATCGTCGGCCGGTTCGCGCGCTTCGCGCACCCATTGCGGCTGCAGCAGGCCGATGAACAAGAGCAGCAACCCAAGCGTACGCCAAATCGGCGCCGCGCCCCGACGCCAGATGTAAAATGCAAGCGCCAGCACGCCGATCACGCCAAGCGCGATCATGATCTCCAGCGGCAGCGCCGGATCGAAACCGATGCGCGAGCCTGCGATCATCGCCGTTCCTGGCCCATGCGTTCGAGCAGGGCGGGTACGTGCACTTGATCGGCTTTGTAATTACCGGTGAGCGCGACCATGACGAGGTTGACGCCGAAGCGCAGCGACAATTCACGCTGTCGTGCGCCGACATTGGCGTCGCCCGACCAAGCCGCGGCCCAATCGCCATTGCCGATAAATATGGCCGCCACGCCATCGCGCGAGGAAGCGGCGGCGGCGCTTTCGGCCCAGAGCTGCGTCGATTGCGTGCGGCCAGGGAAGGAGCGCATCAGATAGAAAGCGCGCGTCAGGACGTGTTCGGCATCCACCAGTTCAAGCGGCGGCACATCGACCCCGGCGAGCATTTGCACGGCAGGCCGCCCATTCGAAGAACCCGCGTCCCGCGTATCGACCAGGAGCAAACCGCCGATAGCGAGATAGCGGTCGAGATTGGCGAGCGCCGCATCGGAAAGCGGCCGCGGCGACGAGGGTGCGGGCCAGTAAAGAAAGGGATACGCCGACAGATCATCGCGCGCGAGATCGATGCCGACGGGCGCGCCGGGCTCGACCGAAGTGCGCGCGGTGAGGATTTGCGAGAGCGCCTGCAGGCCTTCCTGCGAAGTGCGGTCGATGCGCGCATCGCCGGTGCGCACGTAGGCGAGGCGCAGCGTCTGCGTCGGATCGTCGTTGCTCTGCGCCTGCGCGTCAGCGCCGAACAGCACAAAGAGCGCTAACGCCGTCGCCGAAGCGCGGGCAAAGCGCGGCAACCGGCCGAGCAAGAAGAGCGCGATCAAAAGATCGAGCGCCAGCATCAGCGCTGCCGCGGCGAAGAGCCAGCCCGCGAGCGGGCGTTCGACATTGGCGCCAAGCCCCGCGCGTTCGATGCCGCTGGGCAATTGCAGCGGCGAGAAGCTTTCATCGGCGCGGACGGCGTCGATCGCAGCGGAAACGCCGGCGCGTTCGTAAAGTCCCGGCGGCGTCGCCGGCGAAGGCTGCGCCAGTGCGAACGCATCGGCCGGAAGCGGTTCTGCGTCCTGCGGCGCAGGCGCGAGCGAACCGTAACCATCGAGCACGCGCGTTGCGATGTAAGGCCCCCCGGTAATTTCGCGTTCGCCCGCGCCGTCGGTGCGTGCAGCAAAGGCGAGCGTCCGGCGCAGCATTTCAACGAAGAGGCCAGAGAGCGGCAGGTCCGACCATTCCGGCGCAGCGCTGACGTGATAAAGCACGATGAGCCCGCGCCCGCGCGCTTGCGCGGTGACCAGCGGAGAATTGTCCGTCAGCGTCGCCCAGACGCGCGCCTCTTCGAGCGAAGCCGGCTCGGCCAGCACCTGGCGGCGAATGTTGACGTCGGCCGGCGGGGCGACGCCGGCATAAGGCGAATCCGCCGGGAAGGCGCCAATGCCGAGCGGAGTCTCCCAAGCCAGCGCACTTCCGAGTGTGCGTGAACCTGGGCGCAAACGAACCGGCACGAAATCATCCGCGTCATTGGCAAGACGCGGCCCGGCGAAGCGCACGAGCAGGCCGCCGTTCTCAAGCCAGCGTTCGAGCGCAGCGGAATCCGTCGGCGCAATGCGGCTCGCATCCGGCAGGATCAGCGCTTGGGCGCGCGCGTCGATCAATTGCTGGATCGAGCCGCGCTGCAAGCTCGCATAAGGCTGCAAAGCGCGATCGACATAGAAGAGTTCCGAAAGCAGCGGCTGCCCCGCGCCGCCCGCATCGACCAAGCCGACGAACGGCCGTCCAGCGCCGGCCGGCAGCAAGCGCACAGCGCCTGCGCTTAGTTCGCCGACGATACGAACGCGCGCGGCGCGGGCGGCGATCTCGGGCGGCAGATCGATGCGCGCGGCAGCGCTTTGCGAGTCGCCGAAACTCAGTTCCGCAGCGCCGAGCGAACGACCTTCCGCCGTTTCGGCTGCCACAGCGCCAGCAACAGAACCGCCAGGCCCGCGCCGCGCTTCGACGATCACGCCCTGCGGCGTCACCGACGCGGATATAAGTCCGCGCGCGGTTTGCGACGGCAAGCGCGCAACCACGGGCCCGCGCCGCTGCAGTTCTGCGCTCAATGCTTCGACGCCTGGATCGGCAAGGCCGTCGCTAATCCAGACGATGCGGTCGAAATTGCCGCGCGTTTGCGCCAAGCGCTGCGCGGCGTCGGCGCGATCGGGGCGCCAGGCTTGCGGTTCGAGCCGGCCGATGCGCGCTTTGGCGTCAGCGGCGGTGAGCGCCTCGCCAGGATCGCGTGCCGGTACGCTTGGCGCGGTGAGCAAGAGGAAGACGGGCGCGCGCGTGCGCTCGGCCTCGTTGACGGCGGAGATCGCGGCGGTGCGGACATCGCTCCAGAACGGCGCGGAAGTCCAGCCATTGTCGATGACGATCAGCGTGCGCCCGCCGTGCAGCGTTTCGCTGGCGGTCGGCGCCAAGCTTGGCCGCGCGAAGGCGAGGATGAGCAGCGCCGCCGCGAGTATGCGGAAGAGCACGAGCCAAAGCGGCGCGCGTTCGCGACTTTGTTCTTCTGTACGCAGGCCTTCCAGCAGACGCGTGGGCGGGAATTGCATGCGCGCAGGCGCAGGCGGGGTTGCGCGCATGATGAAGAAGAGCGCCGGCAGCGCGAGCAGCGCCAGCAAAGCCCCGGGCGCGGCGAACAGGAACGGGCCAAAGCTCACGCGAACCGCTCCGAGACGAGCGCGATTAGCATGGCGAGCGCGGGCGAGGCGCCGTGATCGGTGCGATGCAGCAGCGCCGGAAAGCCGAGTTCGGCGCCGAGCGCGCGGATGGCGCGGCGGTGCGTTTCGAGCCGCTCGGCGTAAGTCTCGCGCGCGGCTTCAGCGCGGCCAAGCAGCGTTTCGCGGCGACCGCCGGGTTCGAGGAAAAGCGTGCGGCCGCGGAAGGGAAAGTCCTCTTCCGCCGGGTCGGCGATCATCAGAAGCGCGCCGGTGGCGCCGGCTTGGGCAGCAGCGGCGAGGCGTGCGCGCCATGTTTCGAGCGGGGCGTAAAAGTCGGAGCAATAGATGATGCAGCTGCGCGCCGGCGGCGAGGCGTCGGGCGGCGCGATCAGGAAATCCTCGGCCAGACGCTCGACCGCGCGCGGACCAGTGCGCGGCGCAACGCCAAGCACGCCAACGCGTTCGCCGCCGCGTGCGAGCAGTGTCGCCAAGGCAAGCGTGATGACGTGCGCGCGCCGCAGCTTGGTGGTGCGCGCAGGATCGGCGCTCCAGTTGAAGCCGGGATCGGGGTCGATCCAGAACCATGCCGTCTGCGCCGCTTCGCGTTCGCGCTCGCGCACGAAGTAGCGGTCGCCGCGCGCGGAGCGGCGCCAGTCGACGAGGCGCGCGCCCTCTTCGGCGCGGTGGTCGCGGTATTGCCAGAACGCTTCGCCATTCCCGGCG
>JAEYPY010000144.1 GCA_023410295.1 Pseudomonadota bacterium
GCGCCCGAGTGAGCGGCGGTCTTCGTTGTTGCCGCCCTGCGCCAGCTGACGCTCCACCACCATCTGCGTGGCGATGCCGGCGTGATCCATGCCGGGTTGCCATAAGACGCTCTTGCCGCGCAGCCGCTCGAAGCGGATCAGCACGTCCTGCAGCGTGTTGTTGAGTGCGTGGCCGATGTGCAGCGAACCCGTCACGTTCGGCGGCGGGATGACAATGCAGAACGGATCGGCCTTGGGGTCAGCCTTAGGCTTGAACGCCCCGGATTCCTCCCACGCCTTCGACCAGCGCGGCTCCACTTCCTTCGGATTAAACGTCGTCTCGATCATGGCGAAGCTATAGCAGGGCCTTTTCGCACTTGCGAACCCACGCAAAAGAAAACGCCCCGGCGTGAGCCAGGGCGTTCTCTGTCGTTCCTGTTCTCGGACTTACCGCGCCAGGCGCGCGATCCGCTCCAGTTCGGCCTCGACGCGGGCTTCCACGATCGCCGGCAGGTTCTTATCGAGCCATTCCTTGAGCATTGGCTTCAGGAGCTCGCGCACCACGCCTTCGACGGTCTGGCCGGGCGTGTCGGCGATACGCAACGTGCCGGCGAGGCGCGCCATGGCGCCGGCGGCGGCTGAGGCGGTGGGTTGCGACAAGATCGTCTCCGCCGTCGGCTCGATCGCCACTGGCGCCGGGCGAGGCGCCGGCTGCGGTGTGGGAGCGGCGGCATAAGCGGGTTCGGCCACGGGCGTTTCCTCAATCACGGCCTGCTCGACCGCTTCAAATACGATGTCGTCTTCCGGCTGAGCGGCAGGCGCCGGCGCCGGTTCGTCAGTTTGCGTCAGATCGAGCACAGGCTCAGCCTGCGGCGTTTGCTCTTCCTCAGAAATGATCCGGCGGATCGACGCCAGGATCTCTTCCATTGAAGGTTCGGCTTGCGGATCTTGCAGCGCCATTGGGGGCCTCACCAAAGTCCAAAACGAGTCGGTTCGACTCGAAGGTTATGGATCGCAGTGATTCCCGTCCACCGACCTGCACCACCAACGCGTAGCGAATGCAGAAGTGAGCGGAATCACCCGCTTCTTCTCCCGCGCACACTGCGGCTATTCAGATAAAGGATTGTTAAGATCGCGCGCGTGCGTCGTTACGCCTTCAGAACGCGATCAATCAAAACGCAAACGTGCGCGGCTTCGCCAGGCCCGGCGCAACAGGTGGAAACGCATCGAACGCGATGCGGAACGACACTGTATCACCGGTGCGCGTGTAGATGCGCGCTTTCCCGACCGGCCCTTCGCGCACGATGACGCCAAGCCGCCCGCCCGGCGCCAATTGCGCAAGCCAAGCGTCGGGAACAAATTCCGCCGCGCCGTTCAGCATGATGATGTCGTACGGTGCTTCGTCCTTCCAGCCATCGGCGGCGGCCGTCGATACCGTTTTCGCCGTACCGACGCCTACGGATTCAAGCGCCGCGCTCGCCGCGAACGAGAGATCGGCATCAGGATCAAGCGTGATGACGCTGGCGCAGCATGCAGCCAGTACCGCTGCGCCGTAGCCGGTGGCGCCTGCAATTTCGAGCGCGCACTCGTTCGGCTGCGGCGCCAGCGCTTGCACCAGCTTTGCCAGTTCACGCGGCCGCATCAGACAACGGTCCGGCGCCACTTCGAGTTCAAGATCGGCATAGGCGAGGTTGCGCTTCTGCGCCGGCGCGAACCGTTCGCGCGGCAGGGTGCGCATCGCATGGAGGATGCGGGTGTCGGTCACGTCGCTGGTGCGAACCTGGCTTTCCACCATGAGGTCGCGGGCGTGCGCGAAATCCATGACCATCTCTCCTGGCGCTCCCGTTAAGCCGCCCCGCGAAAACCGGCAAGCCGCCCTTTGACGCGGGGGCCGAGCGTCAGCGCCTTGACCGCTTTGGCGCCAAGCGCCTAGGAGTTGCGCCCCCGGCGCACCACATCTCGCCGGCGGATGGCCTCGTGGCGGAGTGGTGACGCAGCGGATTGCAAATCCGTGCACCCCGGTTCGATTCCGGGCGAGGCCTCCAACTGCTTTCACTCTTTCCACAGCGTCGCGCTTTTCTCCTGAGAGGTGCGCTCTAGCTCAGGTATCGGCGGGGGTTTTCTCGATCGAGGAGGAAACTCAATGGCGGATCGGTATTCCGACCAAGGCCGCGATGAAGGCGGTCGTGGCCGCTACGGCAGAGGCGGTCGCGGGAGCGACCAGGGCGGACGCAGCAGAAGTCAGTACGGCCAGCGTTCCGGGCGCATGGACGACGATGATGACGATTACGCCCGCCATTTCGACCAGGATCGCGATGAAAGCCGCGGCATGGGCGGCTATGGCGGCGGCTACGGCCAAGGCATGAGCGGTCAGACGTATGGCGGCGGCTACAATGTGCGCCGCGGATCTCAAGGCCGCTTCAGCGATGACGACTGGGATGGCGGCGCCGGCATGGAAGGCGGGCGCGACTACTTCCAAGGTCAGGGCCGCTATTCACAAGGCGGCCAGGGCTACAGCCAAAGCTTCGGCCAGGGTGGCTATGGCGGCACGCAAGGCTTCGGCGGCGAGTCCTACGGTCAAGGCGGCCGGTACGGCCAGGGCCAAGGCGGCTATGGCAGTCAAAGCTATGGCCAATCCGGCATGAGCGGCGGCCGCAGCCAGGGCGGCGACTGGGGCGGCCAAGACCAATCCGGCCAGAACTTCGGCCAGGGCAGCTCACGCGGCTCGAATGAGTACGGCGGTCAGTGGGGTTCGTCCGGCCGCAACCAGGGCAACCAAAGCTATGGCGGCGGCTCGCAGTTCGGCGGCATGGCGCAGTCCGGTTATGAACAAGGCTATGGCGGCGGCTACATGGGCCAGGCCGGCATGGACCAAGGCTTCAGCAACACCTCGTTCGGTCCCGGACGCGACCGCAGCGGCAGCCAGCAAGGCTACCTCTCGCGCGGCGGACGCCAGCAATGGGGTCAGCACAGCGGCCGCGGCCCGAAGAACTACACGCGCTCCGATGACCGCATTCGCGACGACATCAACGATCGTCTGACCGACGATCCCGAAATCGACGCGAGCGAGATCGAAGTGAAGGTCAGCAGCTGCGAAGTGACCCTCTCCGGTACGGTCGATAGCCGCGACGCCAAGCGCCGCGCCGAAGACCTCGCAGAAGCCATCTCCGGCGTGAAGCACGTGCAGAACAATTTGCGCGTTCAGGCCAGCAGCAATACGAGCGCCGAAGACACTTCCACGCGCAGCAACAAGCGCGGCGGCAAGAGCGACGGCGACAGCGAGAAGATGCAATAGAGCGGTGTTTTCAACGCTTTGGCAGGCGAGGTGAAAATTCGGTTGCTGTTAACCCGGCGTTTACCGGTTAGTGCGATCTTCACCTTGTCTTCCCTTGGAGACACCCCACCATACCCAACGCCTTCGAGGGCCCCGCAAGGGGCCCTCGTTTTCCTTTATGAGGCTGCTTCATTACGGGACTTTCCCCGTGGCGCCGAACTTGATAGAGAGCCGCTTCGCTTGGCCCGGCAGGGCTTGGCTGTTCCTCGGTAGCTCAGTGGTAGAGCAACCGGCTGTTAACCGGTTGGTCGTAGGTTCGAATCCTACCCGGGGAGCCATCCACTTTCCGCTAAATACCTGCGCCTTCTACGCTTTTCAGCGGTGGCGCGCCTACCGGTCACGACAAACCTACCGATGCGCCTACCACTGGCGCGGGAGTCCCTCCCTTTTTGGTAGGTTCGAGGGACGCGCTAGCGCTCTAAAGATGAGTTGCAAATGAGAATTAATAGCTCTCTTCTTTCTGGGGCTAAAGAGATAGTGCGGCGAGCGCTTGGCACTGGTCAGCATTGGCGCCGTATCGGGCCAGCCGCCGCAGCTTGGGCTCCAACAGCCGCTGCGCCTTGGCGACGTTGGCGAGGTGGTCGGCGGCCACCTTGGCGTAGCGCGTCGGGTGCATGTTGCCCGGGCGCTTGGCCGGCGGGTCAGACCACACGCTAAGACCCAGCTCAGCCGCGGTCTGTTCGGCGCGCCGTACGGCGCGTTGGGCTGATGACGAGCGGCGGCTCGCGCTAGTGACGGATCCACAACGCCAGCACCGGACGCCCTCGCTCAACAGCGCCAGGCGCACACACCGCTTATTGCAGCATGGCGCGACGAACAGGACGCGCTCGCCGCCGAGGGGGGACGCTCTACGCCACAGGCCAAACTCCCCGCGCTTCACGTCGCCGCCGATTGTGTAGAGCAGGCTCACCCGATCGCTTGCGGCGTCGTGCTCAAGCCGCGCACCGGCAACGCCGCCGACAGTGAAGCTGACCGGCCCATGGTAGCCATCGAACGCGCCCCAGGCCTTCACGTGGTCGGCCTCTAAGTGCGCGATTTCCTCCCAGACATGGCGATATTTGCGCGGCCGACCCATGCTTTTCCGCCCTCTCATTGGTCCTTTCGACTAGCTAAGAGAGTCGGCATGCGCGCACGTCTTGTCAAACAACGCCCGCTGAGCGCGCAGGCGGCGTGCTTATACCCGCTGCCAATATTGCCATTATTGCCAAAACGCGGTTCCAGCGCGCTCCCGCTGTTTCGACACCCGCTGCCGAAATTGCCAATATTGCCGAAATGTCCGCTTGCATCGCCGTCGTGAATACAGAGCATGGACGGCATGGTCGTGAACAAGCCATGGGATTTGGCCGACGAGAACGGCAGAGCCTATGTCGACCCCGCATTGCGCGACTGGCTTGAGCGTGAGTTTCGCTCACTAGAGCGCTCTGCGTCGCTGCTCGGCGCGTTGGAGGACGGCACGGACGCGCGCGCGGAAGCCCAATCCATGAAGGCAGAGTCACTGGTGCGCGCGCATGGAGCGCGGCAGTCGTAGGCGTGTGAGCCCGCCCTTTCCCCGCGACGTTGCGCACGAGCTTTCCTGTAAGGTGCGCTATCCCAATCGCATCGAAACGTCGGCTGGGCTGATCCGCTTCCGCCGTAGCCGTTGGGAGCACTGGAACGAAGGCGAGAACGAGCCGGCCATACGCCACCGCGAGGCGGTGTTCTGGCTGCACGCTTCAGACGGCGAGCGCGTCGCGATGCTGAAGCTCAGCGAGTACGACCTCGACTGCGGCGTCTACTGGGAGGAATTCTGGACCTGGACCGATGGGCTCGAAGCCCAGGCCGGCCACATCGTGGAGGCGATGCAGGAGGCGCTGTCTGACGGCCCGTTCGTGTCGGTTTCTGATTGGGGCCCGCTCGTGTTCGCCACAAGCGCATGGATCGCGCCGGCGTGGCGCACGCGCTTAGATATGGGTGCGTTGTTCGATGCTGCCCTGAATGCGCTCTCGCCCAAGTACGCCGCGGCCTTCTTGCTGGCGTTCCCCGAACCGTACGATGACGAAATTCAAGGACCGGACACGCCAGTCGAAGAGCTAGGCGGGTTTGATTGGCGCCAACGCGCGTTGGTGCGACTGTACGAACGAGCCCTTGGCTTTCAGCAACTGCAAACGAAAGAGGCCAGCGAGTTTGTCATGTGGCGGCCGCGGCCCGATTTGCGCGATACGATCGTCAGAGCGCTCCAACTTTCGTGAGCACAGCCCACAGTGTGACCGCAGCGATGATACACGCCGCCGCCAATATGAACGGACGTAGAGTGCTGAGCCGCTGCGCCTGACGCTCGTACTCTTGGGGTGAGGGATATTGATCCATTCGCGGTCAGCTACCTCCGCTTCTGCCACGGCACTGAAGGCGCAAATCCGGCGATCACCCAGCGCATCACAAACAACAAGAAGCCGAGCGCAAACGGCGCCAGCGCCCATGGCAGAACGAATATCGCGAGACGCGCCCAGTAAGACGCCGCATCGGCCTCATATCCATCGCGCGCAAACTCCAGAACGCGGGGGTCGTTAGGATCGGGACAGGCTGTTAGCCAGACGCTATCGACTTCGCGTCCGCTCGCCAGCCAAGCGTGCGTGCACAGCTGCGCGTCGCTGGGATCAGACCGCGGCGGAATTCCAACCTGAGTGAGCGCATGCCACGCACCCGCGCCCCAGATTGCAATGGCGCACACAATCCAAAGCCGCGTCCACCCGGAAAGCCGTCGCACTAGTTGCCGCCCTCCGGCGCACCCGCCTCGCGCATCAAGTCGCCAATGCGCCGGCCATTTATCGTGCAGATTGCATGCGTGCGATCCCAGGAACGCGTACCGGACTCGCCGCGCGTTACAACACACCGCGCCTCCTGTCCGAATGCGACGCGCTCTAGCGCCGCCTTAGCCGCCCGCGCTGGCGCGCCCTCGCGCATCTCCGGCGCGTTGAAATCCATCAGGCGGACCTCAATCCATGTGGAGCCGTCACCGTTCGCTGGGCCCACGCAGAGACTATCCCCATCACCCACATAGCGCACGACGCCGCCGAACTCGGCGCCCGCACGCGTCGGCAATGGCGCGTTGCATGGATCCGCATAAGCAGCGCCGGCGGTCACCGCCATAAAGCCCGCAGCCGCCAGCGTGAACGTCCAGACCTTCGGCATCAGCCCCTCCCGCTTGATCTTCACAAGACCGCCACCCAAGACTCATTTCGCATGGGATCGGGTCGGCCGGAAGCCGGCGCCTTGGGATACGTCGAGAAAGTCCCTGAGAAATTCGGGCAGCTACGCCCGCACCGCGGCCTCTATTTCGGCTGCGCCGGCTGCTCGCGCGGGCGCATGATCGAGCGCGCCGAACTGCTGCGACTCTACGGCATTGAGGGGCGCGTTGCGGACCTGATGAAGCGCCTCACCTGCTCCAACTGCAAGGCAAAGCGTAACCGCCGGCCGCGCATCTACGTGGAGGTGGCGCGTGTGCCGCAGAGCGCGAGCGAACAGGCGCGAGAGCGCATGTGCCCGGAGGATGCGCTGGCTTACGATATCGCGCGGCTTAAGCCCTCGCGAAAGATCGACTGAGAACCGCGTGCCCGGTAGCGAGTTACACACCGGCAAGGAGAGCCACGATGCCACGCGAGCTGATCGATACCGGCACGGACAAGCGTTACGTGCGCCGCAACAAGAAGGGCGAATTCAAAGAGAGCGATGACGTTGGCCGGTCACTGGCCGCCGATCGACGGAAGAAGGCCAAGACGGTCGCGAAGAAGGGCGAAGGCGACCGGGGCGATCAGCCGAGGAAGGCGGCGAAAAAAAGCGCGGCGAAGAAGGCCCGCGCTCAGCGCTAACCACCTTTAAGAGGCCTTCGCCCAAACGTTTGCTTTGGAATACAGCGTGTAAACCGCGTCGAAGACCTCCATGAATGCAAGCGCCTCCAGATCGGAGCGCGGAACACTGAGGCAACAACCGACGGCGGCGTGCGCCGGGTGATGAACTCCCGGTGCCTCTTCGGTATCGTCCACCACGCAATATGCTCGCTTGCGCTCGCCCACACTCGCCGAGCGTATATTGCCGGCGGGCAGCCCGACAACGGATACCAATTCGTGACCTTCTTGCGCGCGCGACTGGAGTAATGCGGCCATATCGTTGATGCTTCCAACGACGGCCAATCTCCAGACACTCGCGGTACCGTCAGCTAAGTCAGACTTCCTAAGCCAAGATTTCTTCACCTTCCCGCTGCGGACGTGATTGCTGTAGATTCCGCGGCATATCGTTTCCTCGTCGGCAACAGGCCCAGGCGAGCCAACGCCGCCCCCATACCCGGTCTCTCGTGAACAAGGTTGCAGAGGGCCGCTCCGTTACTTCGCGACGAGATCGGCGATCTCACCACGTTGGAGCGCGCGTTCAATGCCAGCTACATCGCTTGGATTCAACTCCACACCGAAACCCGGTCCGTGCAGCGGCTGAGAATAGACAGCAACTATTGATTTGCGACCGAAGTGAATGGCGAAGGAGCGCGGTTGGTTTTCGTGCAACCAACGCAGGGTCACCGCGCCGTCATCGTGTGTCTCGAAGTCCGGCATTCGCGACAAAGCACGAATTGTGGGGAGCATACGCTCGATCGACTGTAGAAC
>JAEYPY010000185.1 GCA_023410295.1 Pseudomonadota bacterium
GTGCCGGGCTCGGACGGCGCGGTGACGAGCGAGGCGCAGGCGCTGAAAGTCGCCAAGGAGATGGGCTTTCCGGTGCTCATCAAGGCGGCTGCCGGCGGCGGCGGGCGCGGCATGAAAGTGGCGCGCACCGAAGAAGAGCTGAGCGAACCGTTCTCGACCGCGCGCGCCGAAGCGAAGGCCGCGTTCGGCGACGACAGCGTCTATATGGAAAAATATCTGACGCGGCCGCGGCACATTGAAATTCAGGTTGTCGCCGACAGCCACGGCAACGTCATTCATCTGGGCGAGCGCGATTGTTCGCTGCAGCGGCGTCACCAGAAGGTGCTGGAAGAAGCGCCCTCGCCGGCGCTGAACGCCGAGGACCGCGCGCGCATCGGCCGGATCACGGCCGAGGCGATCCAGAGGCTGGGCTATCTCGGCGTCGGCACGGTTGAGTATCTCTACGAGGACGGCGAGTTCTATTTCATCGAGATGAACACGCGTTTGCAGGTGGAGCATCCGGTGACGGAGATGATCACCGGCATCGATCTGGTGCGCGAGCAGATCCGCATCGCCGACGGCGCGCCGCTGTCGGTGAAGCAGAAGGACGTGAAGTTCAACGGCCACGCCATCGAGTGCCGCATCAACGCCGAGCATCCGCAAACGTTTGCGCCCTCGCCGGGCCGCATCACCGGCTTCCATCCCCCGGGCGGGCTGGGCGTGCGCTTGGATAGCGCGATCTATGCTGGCTACGCGATCCCGCCGAACTATGACTCGCTGATCGGCAAGCTGATCGTGCACGGGCGCGACCGGGCAGAGTGCCTGATGCGCCTGCGCCGCGCGCTGGGCGAGATCGTGGTCACGGGCGTGGAGACGACGATCCCGCTCTTCCGCGATCTCATGAACGAGCCGGACGTCATCAACGGCGATTACTCGATCCACTGGCTCGAGAAGAGCTTGAAGGACAAGACGGCTGGGCCGTCGTAGGCTTGCATGCAGCGCGCTGTATCCATCGCCCTGCTTCTACCGGCACTAATTGGATGCGGTGCTGGAGGCGACCTGCGCGAGCCTGGTCGGGTCTGTTACGCCAGCATGAGCTTTGCCGACGACGCTGCGCGGGTCGAGTTTCTGCGCCGGAACGCCGATGCTATCGTTCGCCTCACGCCAACGCTCATGCTGGCGTCTCATCCCGATCAGCCTGAGCTCAAGCTGATCTCCTCGGCACACGGCTGCGAGACCGATACATCATTTGGCATCGATGATGTGCAGACCGCCTCGCCGATCGAGGTGACAACTAAGGAATTGCTTGCGGCTCGCCTTGCATTTCGTGACGTCTCGCAGACTTGGGATCAGAACAGCCCGCGAAGGTGCGTCGTAACCGTACCTTACCGAGAAGAAACGGCGACGGGTCTTATGGAGGACATCGCCATGTCCGGGCTGCGCGACCCAATAGTCCATTCCGACAGGGCTAACATCTATTTCTCGGCCGACGAAGAGTGCGCTCTTGTCGAACTCATGGTCTCGCATTCCGATGCCAACGACAGCGCGAGGTTCTGCGAGGACAGTTCGCACCGCGCGTGCGGGGACCCCACGCGGTTCTCGGTTTCCGGGGTAGCGGAGGTTCAGGAGAGACAATGATGAAGTGGACGGTGCTCGCCCTAGCCCTACTCGCGGCCTGTTCTCCAGCGGCGGCGCCCACGCCCGAAGAAGCGGCGGGCAATGCCGGCTCTAATGGCGAGGCTGAAGCGCCTGATCCCGAGCGCGATGCGATGCTGGCTGTGCTGATGCCGGCGGTGACCGCTGAGATTGGCGCGCCGGTGACGTTTACGATCGAGACCAAGCGCACGCAGGGCGATTGGGGCTGGATCGTCGCCCAGCCCTGGACGCCGGACGGCGCGCAGATCGATTGGTCGAGCACGGCGCTCGCTGAACGCGCGCGCGAGGGCGCGCTCGATGGCGGCGGCACGACCTACGCGCTGCTGCGGCGCGAAAACGGGCAGTGGCGCGTGGTCGATTTCGCGGTGGGGCCGACGGATGTTGCATACGCCGACTGGCCGCAGCGTTATGGCGCGCCCGCGCCGCTGATGGATCTGCCGCGCAACTGAGTTAATGGCCTTGAGCTTGCAATGGCGGACCCGAACACGTTTTCGGGACGCGCATTAGCCATGGCTTCGAACTCCATTTCTTTCCTCGCGGTGCTTGCAGCGCTGACGTTTCTGGTGCTGGCCGTCTCCGGTTGCGCCAGTCCGGCACAAGTGACGCAAACCACGGAAGTCGTGCAGCTGGCGGTGCTCGAGGAGCCAGTCAGCGTGCCGGAGTTTCACGGCGCGCGTATCGGCGGCGACGCGCTGCGTAGCCGTTTGCCGGCTGAGTAAGCCTACTTAGCTTTATCGAACGCCTTCATCGCATCGCGGCCGACCCAGCGTTCGGTGGCGTCGTCCGAGGCGCTGAGACGCTCGGCGACTTCGCGCGCGGCGGCGCGGAGCTTGGGGCTCTTCTTGCCGCCGATGGCGCGGAGCGCCCAATTAACCGCCTTCTTGACAAAATTGCGCGGGTCGCGCGCGTGCGCTTCGATGAGCTCAAGGCCACGCAAATGATCGGTGTCGCTGCCCTGCCCATGCAGCGCGCATGAGGCGAGCAGCGCGAACGCGGCGCGCTTGACGAACTCGTCTTTCGACTTCGCCCACTTGTCGATCTGCTTGAAGGCGTGCGGACTGCGGTCCCAGTAGTGGAAGCACGCGGTGTCGACGAGCGCCCAATTGTCGAAATCCTTGGCCCAGCGATCCATCTCGGCCGGCGTCACCTTCGCGTGCCCGCCGACCATGGCTGCGAGCATGCGCGCGTCGTGCACGCCGCTCGCCCAGAGCTGATGCGCCAGCGCGTGGTCGGGGCCGATGCGCTTGGCCATGGCGCGCAGCTTCGCGACGGGGACGCCATAGACCGGCGCCTTTGTGACGATGCCGTAGCGCTTGGCCATGTCGGCTTTGTATTGCGGCGAAGCGTTGCGCTTGAGTTCGGCGAGGATGGACTTGAGATCGGTCGCACCCAGCGGCGGCTTCGCGGACGTGCGCGCGGCTTTGACCTTCGCCGTCATCAGAGCTGCCTGATCCAGGCGCGCACGATCGCATCGAGCGCGGCGCGATGCCTTGCGATGTCGCGGCCCTTGCCGAGCGAGAGCATCGCGCGGTCCTTGCCGAGCCATTTCATCAGCCCATCGGGATCGGCGATCTTGAAAGCTTTCAGATCAGGCCGCGTCTTGGCGCCGAGATGGAGGATGATCGTGAGGCTTTCGGTGCTGCGTAGATGGATTGTGGCGAACCAGTTTTTCTCGGTGCGGAAGCTGGGCGCGTTCCACTTTATCCCTTCGCTGATCGCGGGGCTGGCGCCCAGGATGATGCGGCGCGCGGCGTCGATCTCCTTGTGCAGCGGGTGATCGGACGAGTCGAACGCCGCGGTAGGCGCGGCTTTCTTGGCGACTTTCTTTTTCGGCGCAGCCGCTTCGATCTCCGCCAACCGCGCGTTGACGAGCTTCTTGATCAGCGCCGCTGGCGGCGGTTTGCCGATGGGGAAACGAAAGCCGCCCTTGCTGACTTCGTAGGCCTTGAG
The DNA here is from genome assembly GCA_023410295.1 of Pseudomonadota bacterium. Lineage (GTDB taxonomy): Bacteria > Pseudomonadota > Alphaproteobacteria > Caulobacterales > Aquidulcibacteraceae > Vitreimonas. The sequence continues at coordinate 3,586 of JAEYPY010000185.1, forward strand.
TTCGCTTTCCAGCGCGCTGGTGACGGCGCCGCTCATGGGAAAATACGAGCAGTGCTGTGCACTGGCGGAATAGCCGGCGATCGGCTTGCCGAGGATGAAGGCGGGCATGCCGTAGCTCATGCCCTCCTTCGCTTCGGGCGCGGCGGCCCGGATCGCCTTGCGCACCTTCTCCAACGTTGCGCGCTTGTCGGCGCTCAAGGCGGCGAGATAGGCGTCCGGGTCTTTTGCGGGCATTGCTCAGCCTTTGGCGGCGCGTTCGAGTTCGGCGACGTCGATCTTGATCATCTTCAACATCGCAGAGAAGACCCGCTGATTGCGCGCCTTATCGGGGCCGCTCGTAAGTTCGAACAGCTGGCGCGGCACGACTTGCCAGGAGACGCCGAACTTGTCCTTAAGCCAGCCGCACTGGCTTTCCTTGCCGCCGCCGGCGAGCAAGCGCTCCCAGTAATAGTCGACCTCAGCCTGGTCCCTGCAGTCGATGACGAAGGAGACGGCTTCGTTGAACTGGAAGTGCGGGCCGCCATTGAGGCCCATGAATTGTTTGCCGTCGAGTTCGAAGGTGACCGTCATGACGCTGCCGGCTTCGCCCGGCGCGCCTTCGGGATAGCGTTCGCCGCCGGTGATTTTCGAGTTGGGGAAGATGGCGACGTAATGGTTCGCCGCCTCTTCGGCCTGCTTGTCGAACCAGAGGCAAGTAGTGAGC